>JBJEMC010000252.1:0-4527 GCA_051879475.1 Muricoprocola sp.
GAGTTTGTGACAACGAGTGAGAGCAGAACTGTGACAGCTCATGGAATTTTTAACATCAGTAAAATCAAGGGTTTGACAAGATATGAGAACTTATGAAAGGATATGAAAAATATGATAAAAATACTATTCATCTGCCACGGCAATATACTTACGTAGCTGTGTCAATATGCGTAGAGTGCTTGATTTTACTAGGATTTTCAAGGGTTCGAGGGAAGTGAGAGGTCAGATTTAGACCAAGTTTAGACCATTTGAAATGTGTAAGAAATAAGACAAAAAATAATCAAATGGGAGCCTTGCAGATATTTATTTAACATAGAAAATTACACATTGGAGATTGTTTATGAAGAAAATAATCATCCGGTGATGTGTGGAAATGTATCCATACGTCACCGGATTTTTTACGTTTCAGGGTTAGATTTTTTATCTCGCTCCATGGCTTCATCGATGGCTCGATTGATAAAAGCAGTTGCACTTTCACCCATTGCATCAGCGTGATCCTTAATGATGGAACGCTTCTCTGGGGTGACACGAACTTTTATTTCAACGAAACGGTCATTGTATTTCTTATTAGCTCTTTTACGAGCCTCGGTAAGGCCTTTATAGGAACCGGCTTTTTCTTCACTCATAGCAGTCCTCCGGAAGTGTATTGACATAGACATGCCTGTAAAAAGTATAGCACAGGTTTGTACATAAGACTATGTAAAAATTATATTTTTGAAAGGATGACAATCTATGAAGAATCAGAAAAACAGGAGCATAAAGGTACATGCACAGAGCGGATATAACTACAAGGCAACACCTACCATCATCTTAAAGGGACAGTGGCTCCAGGAGATGGGCTTTGAGATTGGTGATTACATCAGTGTCAGCTGCGAGGATGGAAAGCTGATTATTACACCGGATGCGGAAAAGGCTGCAATAGCAAAGGCAGAAGCAGAATTCATGGAGAGAGAAATGAAGAAGCTTCAGAAGAAGTTCCAGAAGGAAAAGGAAATGCTTCATGCTCAGTTTGTAGCAGAGCAGGCTCCACAGTATGTTGCAGAAAGAGAGGTTCAGTAATTATGGGTAAGGTTATTGTTATCGGATCACAGAAGGGTGGCGTGGGTTATGCATAGTAAGTAATTATGGAAAGTTGGAGGAAGAAAAGCCTATATATTCAGTATTTCTTTCTCCAATTACTTTGCATAATTACACAACTCTATTTACCAAAGTTTTTGAGCCAGTTAAGCAGATCATTATCTTCCTGCCAGGATGGCATTTCCCCATCTGAGGGACTTTGATAAGCATTTTCAAGAGCTTCACGTTTCATTTTTTCGTCTGCTCTAGCGTAAACCTCTGTGGTTGATACATCCGAATGTCCAAGCAGATCACGGATATAGATAAGGTTTATCCCTGACTGGAGCAGGTGCATTGCCTTCGAATGACGCAGACAATGTGGAGTCAGCTTGGGATCAACATCCTCATGTCCGGAAAGGTATGCCTGTTCAGCATATTTTTGAAGGATGTAGGTAATCCCTGCACGGGTCATTTTCTTACCCGACCTGTTGGTAAATAGAGGATGACTGCGGTAGAGTGCAGTATCCAGATGATTCTCAGTTATATATTGCCCGATAAGCTGTCCTGTAGGTGCCATTACAGGTACAATCCTGCTTTTATCACCTTTTCCGGTCAGTTTCACCGTTACAGTATCCGCAAGTATGATATCACAAACCTTTAAATCCACCAGTTCCTGTACACGACATCCGGTATCATACATAAGCGTCAGCATGACACTGTCACGACGGCCTGACAGAGACATAACGTCCGGTTGCGCCAGCAGTGCTTTTGTTCCTTCAAGAGACAGATATTTGATCAAAGGCTGCTCCACTTTCTTCATGGGTATGCTGAGTATCTGCTGGCACTGTTCTATTTTTTCAGGACATTCAATGATGAGGAAACGAAAAAAAGAATGTACTGCCGCCAGACGCTGATTGCGGGTAGCCGCTTTACAGTTACGTGTTTCTTCAAGCCAGTTTAGAAAGCGGTTTATCAGCTCACGGTCTAAAATCTGAAGACTTACTTTGTCAGGCTGTATACTTTCCTGTTCCTTACAATAAACAAGCAAAAGAGAAAACGTGTCTCTGTAAGACAATTGTGTATTTGCCTTTATGCCCTTCTGTGAAGGGAGATATGTGGTTAGAAATCTCGTAAGATAAAAGCCAAAATCATATTTCTTCATTTTGCACCTCCGGAATCACAAAAGCGCATTTCTCCTCTATAGTGCTTAATAATTCAGGATAAACTTCAGCAGTAAGACGCAGATATCTGGAAGTGGCACTAACAGATTTATGCCCCATATATGTGGAAAGTATAGGAAGCATCGCAGTGAGATCGTTTCCTCCGGCTACCCATTTTTGAAGTACATGTACTGCAAATGTGTGACGCAAATCGTGAAGTCTTGGTCCCTGACCTTTCCCACCATGGGAAATCCCTATGATTTTAAGATAAACACGGAACTTTCCATAGATTGTATTGGGACTGATCATGGTATGATCCGGTGCCATGAAAAAATAATCCGTATCTTTATCCCACCAGATTTCATCTGCATATTTTTGGCAGACTTTTGTAAGGGATTCAGACATTGGAATCAGACGGTCTCTTTCCATCTTGGCTCCTCTTATGGTCAGAATACCATCCGTGAGATTTACATCCTTTACCTGTAGTTTCAGGACTTCTGAAACTCGTAATCCACATCCATACAGTATCCTGAAAATAATAGGCAAGCTGTTTTGTATGGTTCTTCTGTCATCACAAAATCTTGTGTTATCAACAGCTGCAAACAATGCCGTTATCTGCTCGTGTGTAAAAATATATGGAACAAAGGATGTTGCCCACATACCACGCTGTTCGGGCAGAAAATATACCTCATAGCCAAGATTGTTCAGGTATTCACCAAACTGTCTTACGCATGTCAGTCTGTGGGCACGGCTTTTGCCTGCCTCTCCTGCACGGGGAGCTATCCAGTCCTCTGCAAGTTCTCTGGTAATACGGATTTCCGTCAGATTATAATCGTTGCTGAATCTGCAAAAACGGGACATTACTTTTTCCTCGGATTGATATTTAAATCCAAGGTTTCTTTTGAAAGATATGAAATTTTCTGCATGTTCTTTAAATATGCCGCTCATTTCAGGTGCTTTATGCTCAGTTTTCATGATCGGCCACCTCCAATGCACAGTTTCTAAGCTGATCAATATCAACCCTAAGATAAGTCAGGGTTGTTTCCATACTCGAATGTCCAAGGATTTCTGAAATGACCGGAAGAGGAATCTTGTTTTCCAGAAGTCTTCCTGCCAGACTGTGTCTCAGTGCATGCGCACCGTGATGACGCCCTTCCGTTTTAATTCCAGCCTTTAAAAGATGTCTGTGTACAGCGGAGCCAACAGCAGCTGCTGTAAACTCATGTATTGGTGCTCTGTGCCTTACAAAAACATGGTTTGAATCACAATCCGGACGTCCATATTTCATATATTCGATAATAGACTCACCCACGTCTTTCAAAAGAGGCAGTTCTATTTGTTTTTTTGTCTTTACCTGGTAAAAACTGATTTTATTTAACTCCCAGTTAATGTTTTCAAAACACAGGTTTGCTACATCACTTGCTCTTAATCCGAGCCTTGCAATTAGCAGAATGATTGCATAATCTCGCTTACCGCCAGGATTACCAAGATCGATCTGTGCCAAAGTTTTTGAAACTTCTTCGGCTGTGTAAACAGAAGGAAGTACACTGGTTTTATTGTAATGAATGCAGGGGATTTTCTTATAAATATCCCTATTATAAAATCCATTTTTAAAAGAGTACTCCAGAAAGAGTCTTACTGCCCTAAGAGTTGCAGCTGCAGTTGATTTTGAAAAACAGGATAATGCAGCAATAAAATCATAAATCACAGAAATATTGATCTCTTCAAAAGAGCAGCACCCTTTTCCATTCAAAAAATCAAAAAATCTCTCCAGATATAATTGTGTACGTAGAATACTGTTTTCTTTGATGTTTATGCTCTGACGGTATAAGTTATAGCCTTCCATTGCCGGTAGAAAGACTTCGGGAAACTGATAATCTCGCTTACGTTCTTTGATCATAACGGAATTATTAAGTTTAAAATCTGAAAGCATTTCCATGAATCTTAAAAAACTTGGTTTCTTATTTTGAATATCACTTGAAAAATGGTAGTGCTCTTCAAGAAATGACACTGCAAGGTCCATAGAAAAATATGCTTCATTTCTTTCGGCAGCATAGATTTTTAACTGATTTGTGATGCATTTAAAGGAGTACACAGTTCCTTTGGAATATTTTGCAGCAACAAGCCAGTCATGGGTCTGTTGGATGAGTTCATCCAATGTTGGTTGTTGTTCCATAATTACCTCCATGATTGTTATTGACCGTGGTCTATAGCAATCATGAAGTTTTATGCAAAGTTGTTCAATCAGAAAATGACTGATTTACTGGATATGCGGCCGTGAACTTTCCATAATTACTTACTGTGCATAACC
>JBJEMC010000253.1:0-4502 GCA_051879475.1 Muricoprocola sp.
TCCTTCTCTACCACTGCAGAAAATAAAATTACAATTCTTCTGTCCTTCACCATCTTTAAAGTACGGACAAATTCTCTGACTCCATCTTCGTTATGAGCACCATCTACAATGATTCCCGGAAGGACCGTTTCCATACGTCCCTGCCATTTTGTTTCTTTGATGGCCTGAATTCTGGTTTCTATGGAAATCGTATGTTCCGGATCAATCTGTTCCATGGCCAGAAGCGCCAGAGAACTGTTTGTCACCTGATACGGGGCAATGTAGGGAACCATGATCTGTCTGTTTTCATAGGGAGCTACATTCAGATAAAAAGAAATCCCTTTCTCTGTATTCTCAAGAATCGAGTACATCTCCTCTTTCAGTCCAACGGCCAGGGAACCTTTTTCCTTTGCCATATCCAGAATGACTTCCTCAGATTCCGGATTTCTCGCATCAAAGACAACAGGCACAGATGGTTTGATAATCCCCGCCTTTTCCCAGGCAATCTTGGCAACGGTGTCTCCCAGATACTCTGTATGATCCAGGCTGATGGAGGTGATCACAGAAACAATTGGGTTTTCCACCACATTTGTGGCATCCAGTCTTCCGCCAAGTCCCGTTTCCATAACCAGGTATTCTACCTCGGCTTCCCCAAAAATCACCATACCGATGGCAAATAAGATTTCAAAATACGTAGGATGAAAGAACCCATCCTGAGTCATTTCCTGAATGACTTTCATCACTTTCTCAAAAGCAGCAAGAAATACATCATCTTCCACCGGTTCGTTATTGATCTGAAAACGTTCATTGATCTTGACCAGATGTGGTGAAATAAACAGGCCTGTTTTCTTTCCCCCGGCTGTCAGCATGGAAGAAAGAAAGGCACAGACGGAACCCTTTCCATTGGTTCCTGCCACATGGATCACTTTCATCTTTCTCTCCGGATGTCCCAGACGTCTGATCAGCTCTATCGTATTACCGGCCTCATTTTTAGTTGTAAATTTCGGCACCTCATTGATATAATTCTCAGCTTCTGTATATGTCATAATTATCTTCTTCTTTCCCAATATTTTCTATCATTCTTACGTCCCAAAGCAGGAAAACTGCATATAGTCCTTAGGGTTGCCCCAATCTTCCTGAGTAAATTCCTTTTTCTTCTTCCTGTTATTTTCCCATATCCTTTTGTACATCTGCCAATACCTGCTCCATCTCCATAGGTTCATATCCGAGATATTCCTCCAGGGAACAGATATCCATATGAGATGGTTCTATGGTTTCCGGAAAGGAGTCATCATACCGGATCGGTGTCTCATTTTCAAAAATCCGGTTTACAAGTCTGGCAATCTCCAGGTTACTATATGCCGTTTTCATTCCGACATTTAAAATCACTGACTGAGGACTGTCCATACAGGCAAGGCGACTCATGACTGCAGCCAGATCCTTTACATAAATATATTGTCTCCTGGAACTGCTCCTTCCCATGACACGGATTTCTCCATGTTCATATGCAGTCTCAAGAAATACATTCATCATGCCCCTTCTTTTTTCTCCCAATCCCAATACCTGGGCGATTCTTACTGCCGCGTAGTGAAAACCATATTTTTTGCTGTAATAGTGGCAGAGATATTCACAGGATGCCTTTGTAATGCCATACAAGGTCTTAGGAAGCAAAGGCTCTTCTTCCCTCCAGGGAATCTTTTCCGTATCGGAATATACTGCAATCGAAGATGCCAGAATGATATTCCTTACCCCGGTCTCTCCCATGGCTATTAATATATTTTCTGTGATTGTTTCATTTTCATGGTAATCCGAAAGAGTCCCTGTAGTTCCTCTGACCGCTGCCAGGTGAATCACTGCATCAACGCCATGCAGAACCTCTGAAAGGCTCTTTATGGAATAATCCGTATGGCTCCATCTGACTCTGCCCTCTGTCCTGTCTTCTGCTCTTGTCAGGGCAAGAATCTCTATCTTCTCTTTTTTCTGAAGCTCTCTTATCACTTCTGTCCCAATGAACCCACTGGCACCGGTAACGGCTATTTTCATGATGTCCTCCGTAATCCCACCTGAACTGTAATCATTATACTTCACAGACAAAGCATCTCTGCTTTCCTGTTTTATCAGGAGGCAGCATGTCCATCCATTCAATACGGATCTCAAATTCGTCTCCATAGAGATCTTTTACAGACTTGATAAAGTAATTTTCAATTTCTTCATGAGACATGGAAGTATTGTTTGGATCCGGAGCAAGCTGAATCAGCATCTCATGGTAACTCTTCTCCACGAAACGGAACTGAGACAGACCAACGGTGTGGTTTGCAATTCTCATCAGCATCAATGCGGAAGAGTCTGCCCCATTTTCATGCTTCACAAGATCATTCATTCTTCCCTCGATGGATGTGAAATAACGCAGTCCATCTTTTACATAGGATTTTCCAAGATCCAGTGTCTCATAGTTGATCAGTGGATACGTATGCTTATACAGACTGGTGATGACAATTCTTCCGTCATTTGCCAGCTGATTCTTTTCATTATATACATTGGCTACTGCCATGTCATTTGCCACATAATAGAAGTCATTGCCGGGATACTTATAGATACAGCTTCCCATCTCAGATACCCCATAGGCGTCAATCAGCCCAGGGCCAAGTGTCTCTGTAAGAAGTTTTACCGTTACATCATCCACCATCTCACTGACAGGTACGTAGAATTTCGGTTTCCACAGTTCCATGTTATGCTGCTTTGCATACATGGCGATCCTTACCAGACAGTTTCTTCTAAAACAGAGCATATCCGGCTTATATTCGTTGATATCACGGATGGTATCTGCAATCCCGTCTCCTACGCAGTAATCTTCAGATACTACCTTTCTTCTCATTAATCCCAGCTTCTGGATAAAGGAATCCGTACTTTTATCTGACGGGTCTCTGTGGCTGGTCTGGAAGGAATACATCTTTCCTCTTAATGGCTTGTAACCGGCTGCAGAAAGAGCACGAATCCAGTTTGCATTACTGAAAGCCTGTTCTTTCTGGGTGTATAACATTTTCAGAGGAACTCCTGAAGAACCGCTGGTACTGCATACATTCAGGTCTTTGTGTTTTTCCGGATGTCTGTCCCACTCCTGCTGCATCCAGAGACGCAGCTCCGGTTTCGTCAGGGTAGGGAACTTCACCAGGTCTTCTGCGCACCAGTAATCGTCTGGTGTTGTGTGAGATTCCTTGAATTTCTTACGATACACCGGTATCTTGTATGCGCGTTTCATCAGCTTATGGATCTTCCTGTTCTGGTCTGCCTTGATCTTCTCAGGATCCCCGTCAAAACTCTTTTTTAAAGTCAGCAAATAATATAATGTATAAACATTTCTTAACTTTTTCTGTAAACTAAAACTCAATGTCCTTCACCTCTTATGATCTTCCTGTTTTGCGGATCTGATATCCGCCTTTTTCCATAAATCCATTTACTTTACGCACTTTATCTCCGGTCTGATAGTACCAGAAGACATATTCTGCATCCGTCACATCATATTCTGCTCTGTCAAATATGGCCCCTGTCTCCTTACAGGTAAAGGAAAGCATGTATTCTGTATCCGGAAATACCGGTATCTCTGTCAATACCGGTTTATTCTCCAGAAGATGCGTAAAGCATGCATCCAAAAGGTCCACTTTACAGTAATGCTTGATCAGATTCCACATATGGCAACCGTCAAGTCTCGGGGTTACTTCCAGGATGACCGGATGATTCTCTTTATCCAGTTTGATCTGAAAATAACATGGTCCATTTAAAATTCCCAGTTTCTGTGTCATTCTGCGCACAAGGTCAATGCATTCTTCTTTCGCTTTTTCATCTGCAAACCTGGAAGGGACTCTGTGCTCCTTTATAATTCCTCCCGGGAATTCATCAAATACGATTCTGTCGGAAACCAGTGCAAAACGCAGTATCCCATCCTGCATATAGGCATTTACCGATACCTCAGGTCCGTCAATAAAGGTCTCAATAATGACTTTCCCTTCCTTGGAATAATCCATGGAAACAGCAAAATTCTTCTTAATATCTTCTTCGGAATCCACTCTGTAGCATCCTCTCTGTCCCTGAGAATCCACAGGTTTCATCATTCCCGGGAAATCCCTGAAGCAAAGGGCTTCCTCCAGAGAGCTGCATACAACATAAGCCGCATTCCCCACAAAATCTTCTCCCAGGGCAGCACGCATTTTGTGCTTTGCATGACAGATCTCTGCAGTCTCTGATGAAATAAAATGCGGCAATCCCAGCATCTCACTTACTTTCATAACCGTAGGCATAGCCAGATCCGACCCAACAGAATAAATCACATCTGCCTCTACTTCTCTTGCCAGCTTTGCGACCCCTTCAGGGTCCTTGATATCCACCTGCCCAAAGTGATCCAGAAGGGGAATCCCATTGTCCACCAGGGTGTAACTACATCCTGACACTTCATACCCCTTGGCCTTACAATATTCTATCGCATCTATCTGTGCATTACTTGCACCTAAAATCAGTACTTTTTTCCT
>JBJEMC010000254.1:0-23562 GCA_051879475.1 Muricoprocola sp.
ATTGAAAAATGGCAGATAAGTTAAAAGTTACATTAGTAAAATCTACAATTGGTGCAATTCCAAAACATCGTGCAACCGTTGCAGCTCTTGGTCTTAAGAAGCTTAACAAGACAGTTGAACTTCCTAACAACGCTGCTACTTGGGGAATGGTGAAACAGGTTCAGCATTTAGTAAAAGTAGAAGAAGTATAATTTCAGATTAAGGAGGTGCCATGATGGATTTATCAAACTTAAAACCTGCTGAAGGCTCAAGACAGAGCAATAACTTCAGAAGAGGTCGTGGACACGGTTCAGGAAATGGTAAAACAGCTGGTAAAGGTCATAAGGGACAGAAAGCTCGTTCCGGAGCACCAAGACCAGGTTTTGAAGGTGGACAGATGCCTTTATACAGACGTCTTCCTAAGAGAGGCTTCACAAACAGAAATACTCTTGATATCGAAGCAATTAATGTAAGTGCACTCGAAAGATTCGATAATGATACAGAAGTTACAATCGACACTTTGATTGAAACAGGTATTATTAAAAACCCAAAAGATGGTGTTAAGATTCTTGGAAACGGAGAACTTACCAAAAAGCTTACAGTAAAAGCAAATGCATTCAGTGAGGGTGCAAAAGCTAAGATCGAGGCAGTTGGTGGAAAAGCAGAGGTGATCTAATGTTTAAGACACTCCGTGATGCTTTCAAAGTAAAAGAAATCAGAGACGGGCTTATCTATACATTCCTTATGCTGTTGGTAATCAGATTCGGATCTCAGCTCCCAATTCCGGGAGTTGACCGAACTTACCTGGCAAACTGGTTTGCTAGCCAGACTGGTGATGCTTTTAACTTTTTCAGTGCATTTACCGGAGGTTCTTTTGAGAACATGTCCATTTTTGCATTGAACATTACACCTTACATCACATCTTCCATTATTATTCAGCTTCTTACGATTGCAATTCCTTCTCTTGAAGAAATGCAGAAAGATGGCGAAGAAGGAAGAAAGAAAATGACAGCGATCACTCGTTATGTAACAGTTGGCCTGGCACTTGCTGAATCTATCGCTATGACAATCGGATTTGGCCGTCAGGGACTTATTCCTGACATGAATGTGTTATCTGCCATAACTGTTATTGCAGCGCTGACAGCTGGTTCTACATTTTTGATGTGGGTAGGTGAACGGATTACAGAAAAGGGTGTTGGAAATGGTATTTCTATTGTGTTGGTAATCAACATTATTTCCAGAATACCTTCCAATCTTGCTTCTTTATATGATTCTTTTGTTAAGGGTAAAACTCTTGCAAAAGGTGCATTGGCAGCATTAATCATTCTTGCTGTAATCGTTGTAACAGTTGTACTTGTTATTCTTTTAAGTGATGCAACACGAAGGATTCCTGTTCAGTATGCCAAAAAGATGCAGGGAAGAAGAATTGTTGGAGGACAGTCAACATATATCCCGCTAAAGGTCAATACTGCAGGCGTAATCCCTGTCATCTTCGCATCTTCACTGATGAGTATCCCAAGTATGATTGCAGCTTTCATGAATGTATCAGCAGATGGTATCGGAGGAAAGATTCTGGCTGCACTTAGCCAGAATAACTGGTTTAATCCGTCTCATCCAGAATATTCCATCGGACTTGTGCTGTATATTGTAATGATTATTGGATTTGCTTATTTCTATACTTCAATTACATTTAATCCTATTGAAGTTGCTGACAATATGAAGAAACAGGGTGGCTTTATCCCAGGTATTCGTCCAGGTAAGCCAACCAGTGACTACCTGAATATGATTTTGAACTACATTGTTATGATCGGTGCAATAGGACTTACCATTGTTGTTCTGATTCCGATTTTCTTCAATGGTGTATTTGGTGCATATGTTTCCTTTGGTGGAACTTCCCTGATCATTATTGTCGGAGTAGTTTTGGAAACCATCAAACAGATCGAATCTAAGATGGTTGTTCGCAATTACAGAGGATTCTTAAGCTAGTAATAGAAATTACAGAAATGTACCATTTCATCTTCACAGAGAAATGGTACTTTTTTAAGTTAAGAGGAGATTGAAAATGAAAATTATAATGTTAGGTGCTCCTGGAGCAGGCAAAGGTACACAGGCAAAAAAGATTGCAGAAAAGTATAATATTCCACATATTTCAACAGGAGATATTTTCCGTGCAAATATCAAAGAAGGAACAGAATTAGGAAAGAAAGCAAAAACATACATGGATCAGGGACTGCTTGTTCCGGATGAACTGGTAGTTGACCTGGTGGTTGACAGACTTCAAAAAGATGATTGTAAAAAAGGATATATCCTGGATGGTTTTCCAAGAACAATCCCACAGGCAGAAAGTCTGACTGCAGCACTGGATAAGATTCATGAGAAAATGGATTTTGCGATTGATGTAGAAGTTCCGGATGAAAATATTGTAACACGTATGGGTGGAAGAAGAGCTTGTGTTGGATGCGGAGCAACCTATCACGTAGTATTCAATCCAACAAAAAAAGAGGGAATCTGTGATGTCTGCGGCGAAGCATTGATTTTAAGAGATGATGACAAACCGGAGACAGTTCAAAAACGTCTGGATGTCTACCATGCTCAGACTCAGCCATTAATTGACTATTATAAAAATGCGGGTATTTTAAAAGAAGTTGATGGTACAATGGATATGGAAGATGTATTTAAAGCCATTGTACAGATTTTAGGAGAATAATATGCCAGTATCAATAAAATCTGCAAAAGAAATTGAACTTATGAGAGAAGCCGGTAAAAGGCTGGAACTGGTGCATGCCAAATTAGGGGAATTTATAAAGCCGGGAATTTCCACAAAAGATATCGACAGATACGGGGAAGAATTGATTCGTGGCATGGGCTGTATTCCTAATTTTCTGAATTATAACGGATATCCGGCATCCATTTGCGTATCCGTAAATGATGAAGTAGTTCATGGGATTCCAAATAGTAAACATATTCTTGAAGAAGGGGACATTGTAAGTTTAGATGCCGGTCTGATTTATAAAGGATTTCATTCTGACGCTGCCAGAACACATGCAGTTGGTAAGGTAAGTCCAGAGGCAGAGAAACTGATGAAAGTGACAAAAGAAAGTTTCTTTAAAGGCATTGAATTTGCAAGAGAAGGAAATCACTTATATGATATATCCAGGGCAATCGGTGAATATGCAGAAAGCTTTGGATATGGCGTAGTCAGAGATCTGGTGGGACATGGAATCGGCAGAAACCTTCACGAAGATCCACAGATTCCTAATTTTGCCCAGAAGAGGCGCGGAATACGTCTGGTTGCAGGCATGACCCTGGCCATAGAGCCAATGATCAATGCCGGCACATGGGAGGTATGCTGGTTGGATGACGACTGGACTGTAGTGACAGAAGATGGTTCCCTTTCTGCACACTATGAAAATACAGTCCTGATTACAGATGGCGAACCGGAAATTCTGACCCTGGGAAAGATTTAACGCAGTCTGAGAGGTGTCAGTATGGAGCGTTATGAAGCAGGAATGTTAGCCTGGTCCCGGGCTGGACATGATAAGGGACAGCTATACGTCATTCAGAAAGTAGAGAATGGATATGTTTATCTGACAGATGGAAGATTAAAGCCACTGGAAAGACCCAAAAAGAAAAAAATTATGCATATCCAGGTATTTCGGAATATTCCGGAAGAACTTCGGGATATCTCTGGGGGAAATGTTAAAAATGAAGAAATCAGAGAAGTAATCAGGAGGTTTTCAAATGTCTAAGGCAGATGTTATTGAAGTAGAAGGAACAGTGCTGGAAAAGTTACCAAATGCCATGTTTAAGGTGGAATTAGAAAATAAACATGTCGTTTTGGCGCATATCAGTGGTAAGCTGAGAATGAACTTTATTCGTATCCTTCCTGGTGATAAAGTAACGATTGAATTATCACCGTATGATCTTTCCAAAGGAAGAATTATTTGGAGAGACAAATAAAAAATGGTTTTGTACTAAAAAAAATACTTGAATAAAAGGTGCGCTAATGATATACTCTTTAGCGTACCTTTTTAAGTAAAGGGATTATTATGCCTCATAGGGCGAGTAAATAGGAAAGGAGGATTTAACTCATGAAGGTTAGATCATCAGTAAAACCTATCTGCGAAAAATGCAAAATTATTAAAAGAAAGGGTAGTATCAGAGTCATCTGTGAAAACCCAAAACACAAACAGCGTCAGGGTTAATCTAAGCTGTTTGCAAATGGAATGCGGCTGCAGCATGTAAGACATGCTGATGACAATATTAGAGTTGATGTACGGGCCATCATTTTTATGCTGGAAATGAAACGGCAGGAGATACATCCCCTATATTGCTTCTAATACCGGTTTTTTATTATAAGAAAAAATCGGAAAGGTCGTTAATTTGTTACTGGAACGTAGTGGACAGTAACGTTATTTTTCGCGGCTGGGTACTGGAAGAAAAATCCAGACCCCAATTAAAGACAATATAGCTAAGCACCGGGCAATGCACAACATTTCAGACGTCTGGCTATGGCGGGCTGCATATGGACGGTAGCTTGAAGAAAATGGAGGAAAAAATACATGGCTCGTATCGCTGGTGTAGACTTACCAAGAGAGAAAAGAATTGAAATCGGTTTGACATACATCTACGGAATTGGTAGAGTAAGCGCAAACAAGATTCTGGAAGCAGCAAATGTAAATCCTGATACACGTGTCAGAGATCTTACAGATGAAGAAGTTGCCAGAATCCGTGACGTTATGGACGAAAACTATACTGTAGAAGGTGATCTTAGAAGAGAGATCGCACTTAATATTAAGAGACTTCAGGAAATCGGATGCTACAGAGGTATTCGTCATCGTAAAGGACTTCCTGTTCGTGGTCAGAAAACAAAGACAAATGCAAGAACACGTAAAGGTCCTAAGAAAACAGTTGCTAACAAGAAGAAATAATATATAGGAAGAAAGTAGGTTAGTTTATCATGGCTAAAAAAGTTACAAAAAAAGTGACAAAAAAGCGCGTTAAGAAAAACGTTGAACGCGGACAGGCACATATTCAGTCATCTTTCAATAATACAATTGTTACGCTGACAGATGCTGCAGGAAATGCTTTATCATGGGCAAGTGCTGGTGGTCTGGGATTTAAAGGTTCAAGGAAATCTACTCCATATGCAGCACAGATGGCTGCAGAGACAGCTGCAAAAGCAGCAATTCCTCATGGATTAAAGACAGTAGACGTATTTGTAAAGGGTCCTGGTTCAGGAAGAGAAGCAGCAATCCGTGCACTGAATGCATGCGGTATTGATGTTACAAGCATCACAGATGTTACTCCGGTTCCACATAATGGATGCCGCCCACCAAAACGTAGAAGAGTCTAATAAGGAGGTAATAGAAGATGGCAGTAG
Organism: Muricoprocola sp.; assembly: GCA_051879475.1. Lineage (GTDB taxonomy): Bacteria > Bacillota > Clostridia > Lachnospirales > Lachnospiraceae > Marvinbryantia. Next base: position 5,363 of record JBJEMC010000254.1, read on the forward strand.
ATAGAACTCCGGTCCTGAAAAGATGCAGATCACTTGGTCTTGATCCTGTATATTTAGGAATCGATAAAAAGTCTAATAGAGAATTAAAGAGATCAAACCGTAAAATGAGTGAGTACGGTCTTCAGCTGAGAGAAAAACAGAAAGCAAAATTCATTTACGGTGTACTGGAAAAACCTTTCCGTAACTACTATGAGAAAGCTGAAAGAATGCCAGGTATGACAGGTGCAAACCTGATGACACTTCTGGAAAGCAGACTGGATAATGTTGTGTTCAGACTTGGACTGGCAAGAACACGTAAAGAAGCAAGACAGATTGTTGACCATAAGCAGATCCTTGTAAATGGCAAACAGGTAAATATTCCATCTTACCTTGTTAAAGCCGGTGATACAATCGAAATCAAAGAAAAATGCAAAGCATCCCAGAGATATAAAGACATTCTTGAAGTAACAGGTGGAAGACTGGTTCCAGAATGGCTTGACGCTGATCAGGAGAATCTGAAAGGAACAGTCAAAGAACTTCCTACAAGAGAAATGATTGATGTTCCTGTAGATGAGATGCTTATCGTCGAATTGTACTCCAAATAAAGCGTAATGAATTAACCCTCGAAAATTAACAACCCAAAAAGGAGGGCTTAAAGAGTGTTCGATTTTAATAAACCGAGAATTGAGATCGCTGAGATGTCAGAAGATCATAAATATGGAAAATTTGTTGTAGAACCGCTGGAAAGAGGATATGGTATTACCCTGGGTAATTCCCTTCGTAGAATCATGCTCTCTTCTCTTCCGGGAGCTGCCGTAAGCCAGGTTAAAATAGAAGGAGTTCTTCATGAATTCAGTTCTATCCCAGGCGTGAAAGAGGATGTAAGTGAAATTATTATGAATCTGAAATCCTTGGCCATTAAAAACAGCAGTCTTACAAATGAACCTAAAGTTGCATACATCGAGTTTGAAGGCGAAGGTGTTGTTACAGCAGGAGATATTCAGGTTGACCAGGATGTGGAAATCCTGAATAAAGATCAGGTGATTGCTACACTGAGCGGTGGCCCGGAAAGTAAACTGTATATGGAAATCACCATTACAAAAGGACGTGGATATATCAGTGCGGATGAAGGAAAAACGCCTGATATGCCAATTGGAGTAATTGCTGTTGACTCTATTTACACACCAGTGGAACGTGTAAATATGACAGTAGAAAATACTCGTGTTGCTCAGGCAACAGACTTTGATAAGTTGACATTAGATGTTTATACAAATGGAACTCTTGCTCCGGATGAGGCTGTTAGCCTTGCTGCAAAGGTTCTCAGTGAACATTTAAGTCTTTTCATTGATCTTTCTGAAAGCGCAAAATCTGCAGAGATTATGATTGAGAAAGAGGATAATGAAAAAGAAAAGGTTCTGGAAATGAATATTGATGAACTCGAACTCTCTGTACGTTCTTACAACTGTTTAAAGAGAGCCGGTATCAATACAGTAGAAGAACTTTGTAACAGAACTCCGGAAGACATGATGAAGGTTCGTAACCTTGGTAGAAAGTCTCTGGAAGAAGTTCTTGCAAAATTAAAAGAGTTAGGACTGCAGCTTAATCCTAGCGAAGAATAGAGGATCGTTCAAGTGTCACTGGAATGCACGTGAACAGTACCAAGAATAGAATAGTATGGCACGGGGAGTAAGCCCGAAGAGCATTCCCGCGTGCTCCTAAAATGGAGGAAAATAAAATGGCAGGTTATAGAAAACTTAGCAGAACATCTGCACAGAGAAAAGCACTGATCAGAGGACAGGTTACAGCTCTTCTTCAGCATGGCAAAATTATAACTACAGAAGCAAAAGCAAAAGAAATCCGTAAGGAAGCTGAAAAGCTCATCGCTCTGGCAGTTAAAGAGAAAGACAACTTTGAAACTGTTACTGTAACAGCTAAAGTTGCTCGTAAAGATGCTGAAGGCAAGAGAGTAAAAGAAGTAAAAGACGGCAAGAAAGTAACTGTTTACGATGAAGTTCAGAAGGAAATTAAGAAAGATGCTCCAAGCAGACTTCATGCAAGAAGACAGATGCTGAAAGTCCTTTATACTGTAAAAGAAGTTCCAACAGAAGGTGCTGGAAAGAAGAAAAACACAAAAGTTGTTGATCTGACAGATAAACTGTTTAATGAATATGCACCAAAGTATGCAGACCGTAACGGTGGTTACACAAGAATTATTAAGATTGGACCACGTAAAGGTGATGCAGCAATGGAAGTTGTTCTTGAGTTAGTATAAGAATATTGCTTTGAAAGGGTTACCGCAAGTCGGTAGCCCTTTTTTTGTCGGGCTTGCAATGACATTCTGAATATGATATTCTAGAGGATAGATTTTGAAAACTATTCAGAGCCAGGTAAAGATTTATAAATCCGTATATCTGCATGTGTGAGTTTATATCTTTATATGGAGAGAATCATCTCATGAGCAAAAGGATAGCTGTGCAGCAGAGATTTTGTGTAGGGGATACTGAATAGTAAGAACAGGGGGAATAGGGATGAAGTTAACACAGTTACTGGAACGTTTGGAATACCAGTGCGTTCAGGGAACGACAGATCTGGATGTAACTGGGATCGTAAACGATTCCAGAAAAGTAACAGAAGGGTCATTATTTATCTGCATCAAGGGCGCGGTTTCTGATGGACATCAATATGCGGCAGATGTTGTGGAAAAAGGAGCTGCGGGACTGGTTGTGCAGGAAGATGTTCAGGTACCAGAGAATGTAACAGTCATTAAAGTCTCTGATACCAGATATGCCATGGCTTTGATTGCTGCGGCCTGGTATGATTATCCTGCGGAAAAATTAAAAGTAATCGGTATTACCGGTACAAAGGGAAAAACGACGACCACATATATGATCAAATCCATTCTTGAAGCAGCAGGCCACAAAGTTGGATTGATTGGTACGATAGAAGCTATCATAGGTGATAAGATTATCCCAGCCTGCAACACAACACCGGAGTCCATCACGATTCAGAAATATTTTGCTGAGATGGTTGAAATTGGATGTGACAGTGTAGTTATGGAGGTTTCTTCCCAGGGGCTTATGCTCCACAGAACGGCCGGAATTATGTTTGAAATCGGTATATTTACCAATCTGGAACCAGACCATATCGGACCTGCGGAACATTCCAGTTTTGAAGAATATCTGGAGTGTAAGGCAAGATTATTCAAACAGTGCCGGCTTGGTATTTTAAATGCGGATGATAAGCATTTAGAAGAAATCTTAAAAGGACATACCTGTGAGGTAGAAACCTATGGTTTCTCTGAGAATGCAGACTTTTGTGCTTCCGAGACAAAACTGGTATCCAGACCGGGATATCTGGGAATTGATTATCATGTAACCGGAAAACGTAATTTCCAGGTAGAAATCGACATACCGGGAACTTTCAGCGTATATAATTCCTTAGCTGCGATTGCAGTTTGTGATCATTTTGGAGTAACACAGGAAAATATGATCCAGGCACTGAGACAGGCAAAAGTAAAAGGACGTATCGAGATGATCAAAGTTTCTGACGAATTTACTTTGATGATTGATTACGCTCACAACGCTATGGCCTTAGAGAGCCTTTTAACAACTTTAAAAGAATATCATCCGAAGAGACTTGTCTGTTTGTTTGGATGTGGAGGAAACAGAGCAAAAGCCAGACGTTATGAGATGGGAGAAGTATCCGGTAAATACGCTGATTTTACAATTATTACTTCAGATAACCCAAGGTATGAGGAGCCTCAGGCAATTCTGGATGACATTGAAACAGGAATGAAGAAAACGAATGGTGACTATATTAAGATCATCGACAGAAAAGAAGCGATTGCATATGCCATTCATCATGCAAAACCGGGAGATGTCATTGTCCTTGCAGGAAAAGGGCATGAGGATTATCAGGAAATCTGCGGTGTAAAATATCCTATGGATGAACGTGTCCTGATTCAGGAAATCCTTGATGAGGATGCGAAAAAGGCATAAACAGGAGGTTGCATGGAACAGTTATTTGCGGATGTTATCGTGGATATCTCACAGGAAAAGCTGGATCATACTTTCAGCTATATCGTTCCTTTGTCCATGCAAAGTCATGTAAATATCGGAACTGTAGTGCAGGTTCCATTTGGAAAAGGAAACCGTCTGACAAAGGGCTATATTGTAGGCTTTTCAAAGACGACAGATTATGATCTTTCAAAGATGAAGGAGATTCATATGATCCTTGCCGGAGGAGAAGAGATAACCTGTGAGGATCATCTGATTACTCTGGCGGCCTGGATCCGGGATACCTATGGTTCCACCATGATCCAGGCTTTGAAAACAGTAATTCCTGTTAAGAAGAAAATCAGGCCGGTACAGAAGAAAAGTATTGAATTACTCTTAAATAAAGAAGAAACAAAAGAAAAACTGGCATTTTACCTGAAAAAAAATCAGAAGGCGAGATATCGTCTTTTGGAGGCTTTACAGGAAGTAAAAGAAATTCCTTATGAGCTGGTGGTGGGAAAACTGAATATCTCTTCTGCGACCATTCGTGCCATGGAAGAACAGAAAATCATTTCCTGTCATGCAGTTACCGTTTACAGAAATCCTTTGAGCCAAAATCTGGAGAAAGAATATGAAATTGTGTTAAATGAAGCGCAGCAGCAGGTGGCAGATGGAATCTGGAATTCTTTTACAGAAACAGATAAGAAAGTCGCTCTGATCCATGGAGTAACAGGAAGTGGTAAGACAGAAGTTTATATGGAGTTGATAGACCGGTGCTTAAAACAGGGAAAGCAGGCTATTGTCCTGATTCCTGAGATTGCATTGACATATCAGACGGTGATGCGGTTTTACAGAAAATTTGGAGATATCATTTCCATCATTCATTCCAGACTTTCTGCCGGAGAAAAATATGACCAGTTTGAACGGGCAAAAAGAGGGGACATTCAGATTATGATTGGACCACGATCTGCACTGTTTACTCCGTTTCCTCATCTGGGGCTGATTGTGATTGATGAAGAACATGAACCAGGGTATAAAAGTGAAACAGCCCCCAGGTATCATGCGCGGGAAGTGGCGATTCAAAGAGCAAAGCTGGAGGGGGCGAAGGTAGTACTTGGTTCAGCTACTCCTTCTCTGGAAACTTATGAGAAAGCATTAAAAGGAGAGTATCTTTTTTATACTTTGACCAAAAGAGCAAAGGACAGCGTCCTGCCAGTGGTAGATATCGTGGATATGAGAGAGGAATTGACAGGGGGAAACCGATCTGTTTTAAGCCGGTCATTGCAGGAAAAAATACAGGAAAAATTACACAGAAAACAACAGATCATGTTGTTTTTGAACCGACGGGGATATTCAGGATTTGTATCCTGCAGATCCTGCGGCCATGTAATGATGTGCCCGCATTGTGATGTGTCTTTATCTCTTCACAAGAATGGAAAACTGGTATGTCATTATTGTGGATATGAACAGAGAAAACCAGAAAGATGTCCGGTATGTGGATCTGAATTTATCAGCGGATTTGGAATCGGGACACAGCAGGCAGAAGAGCAGGTACAGAGGCTTTTTCCAGAGGCAAAAGTGCTGCGTATGGATATGGATACGACAAAGGAAAAAGATGGACATGAAAAGATCCTGGCGGCCTTTGCAAACCAGGAAGCAGATATCCTGATTGGAACACAGATGATCGTAAAGGGACATGATTTCCCGAATGTGACATTGGTGGGGATTCTTGCAGCAGATATGTCCTTATATGTGGATGACTTTAAGGCTGCAGAAAGAACATTCCAGCTGCTGACCCAGGCTGCAGGCAGAGCAGGAAGAGGTTCTCAGAGGGGGGAAGTGGTGATACAGACCTATAACCCGGAACATTATTGTATCCAGACAGCTGCCAGACAGGATTATGTCGGCTTCTATGAAGAAGAAAGCGAATATCGGGCGATAGCAGGTTATCCTCCCATGATGGCAATGATGTCTGTACATGGAAGCTGTGGGGATGAAGAGCATTTGCAGCTTGCCATGGAATATTTAAAAAAGATGATACTTCGCATTACAGATGGCCGACCTGTGCAGGTATTCGGGCCAGCAGAGGAAAAAATTTCCAAAATTCAGGATATATATAGAAAAGTGATTTATTTGAAATCCAGGGATGAGAGGATTCTTCATGCAGTAAAAATAAAACTGGAAGAATACATTGAATTGAATGATGGATTTAAGACTGTTAATATACAGTTTGACAGAAATGAATAGAATAATCTACAGGAGGAGAAAAAGATGGCACTCAGGAAAGTCAGAATTCAGGGAGACCCTGTTTTAGAAAAGAAATGTAAAGAGGTAAAAGAAATTACACCGCGTATCAGAGAATTAATTGAAGATATGTTGGATACAATGTATGAAGAGAATGGAGTGGGTCTGGCAGCCCCCCAGGTTGGCGTTTTAAAACGAATTGTTGTCATTGACATAGGAGAAGGTCCTATTGTAATGGTCAATCCGGTAATTGAAGAAACAGATGGCTCTCAGACAGGATATGAAGGATGTTTAAGCCTTCCGGGAAAAAGCGGCAAGGTAACGCGTCCAAACCACGTAAAAGTCCGCTTCTTTGATGAAGAAATGGATGAATACATTCTGGAAGGGGAAGAACTCTTAGCCAGGGCAATCTGCCACGAATGTGACCATCTGGATGGAAAAATGTATACCAGTCTGGTGGAAGGTGACTTAGTGGATAACGAATCAATGGAGGAATAGTAAATGAAAGTTATTTTTATGGGAACTCCGGATTTTGCAGTAGGGACATTAAAAGCCCTGATTGCCTCAGAGCATGAGGTGGCAGCGGTTGTGACTCAGCCGGATAAGCCCAAGGGCAGAGGAAAGGCAATGCAGTATACTCCGGTAAAAGAAGTAGCAGTAGAAGCCGGGATTCCCGTCCTGCAGCCGGTAAAAGTACGAGATCCACAGGTTGTGGAAGAACTTAGGGCATATCAGGCAGATGTAATTGTGGTAGTTGCCTTTGGCCAGATCATTCCAAAGAGTATCCTGGAAATGCCAAAGTATGGCTGTATCAATGTCCATGCATCCTTGCTCCCGGAGTACCGTGGGGCAGCACCGATTCAGTGGGCGGTTATGGATGGAAAAGAAAAGACTGGTGTTACCACCATGCAGATGGATGAAGGCCTTGACACTGGGGATATGCTCCTGGTGGAAGAAGTGCCTCTTGCAGAAGATGAGACAGGGGGAAGCCTCTTTGACAAATTGTGTCAGGTCGGGGCAGATCTTCTTCTGAAAACTCTGGAAGAACTTCCTAAGAATACCTTAGTACCGCAGAAACAGCCGGAAAAGAGTCCAACTCCTTATGCGGCAATGCTGACAAAAGAGATGGGGAAGATTGACTGGGATAAAACGGCAGCAGAGATTGAACGTCTGGTAAGAGGATTAAATCCATGGCCCAGTGCATATACCCATATAAATGGTAAGACCTTAAAGATCTGGAAAGCATCCGTAAAAGAGGGACAGGCTGCGAGAGCCCAGAATGGAGAAATTGTAAGTGTAACAAAGAAAGAAATTCTGGTTAAGACGAAAGAAGGGCTTTTAAGCCTGGATGAAGTACAGCTCGAAGGAAAGAAAAGAATGCCGGCAGATGCATTTCTTCGGGGATATGCTGTAGAAAAAGGAATATTATTAAGATAAGAAAGCAAATAAGAAAGGAAGGATTTTATGTCACATTATTATGGATATGGGATGTATTATGATCCTACTATGATTCTTGCACTGATAGGACTTTTGCTGACCATGTTGGCTTCAGCAAGGGTGAATTCAACCTTTGCAAAATATAACAGAGTAAGAAGTGTATCCGGAATGACCGGTGCACAGGCTGCCATGCAGGTATTGCATGCTGCAGGAATCTATGATGTTCGTATCGAACATGTAAGTGGAAAACTGACGGATCATTATGACCCAAGAAGCAAAGTGCTTCGTTTATCAGACAGCACGTATTCCAGTAATTCTGTTGCAGCTGTCTGTGTAGCAGCCCATGAGTGTGGCCATGCAGTGCAGGATCAGCAAAGCTATGGCCCTCTGGTGTTAAGAAGCACTTTAGTGCCGATGGCAAACCTGGGCTCACAGTTATCCTGGCCGATTTTTTTCTTTGGTTTGATTTTTTCCATCAAGCCTCTGGTTACAGCAGGAATAGTTCTTTTCTGTCTGGCTATTGTATTTCAGCTTGTTACCTTACCGGTAGAATTTAATGCATCATCCAGAGCATTGGGAATTCTGCAGGATACAGGTATACTTCAGCCTCAGGAAATGAAGGGGGCTAAAAGCGTATTGTGGGCAGCAGCCATGACCTATGTGGCAGCAGTGGCAAGTTCTCTCCTGCAGTTGTTACGTCTCATTTTGATTTCCAGGAGGAACGATCGTGACTAAGCCGGTAAATATAAGAGAAATTATTATGGGGATACTGATGGAGACTACAGAAGAAGGCCACTATTGCCATATCGTGATCCGCAATACCCTGGAAAAATATCAGTATCTGGAAAAGCGGGACAGAGCTTTTATCTCCAGAATCGCAGAAGGAACCATGGAAAACATGATCCAGCTGGACTACATCATAGAACAGTTTTCCACCATCAAAGTTCAGAATATGAAGCCTTTTATACGCAATCTTTTGAGAATGTCCGTATACCAGATAAAGTATATGGATAATGTTCCGGATTCTGCCGTATGCAATGAGGCTGTAAAGCTGGCACAGAAAAAAGGCTTTTATAGTTTGAAGGGATTTGTAAATGGTGTACTTCGTAATATTGCAAGGGGAATAGACCAGGTGGAATATCCGGATCAATCGGTTGAACCAAGAAAATATCTGTCTGTAGCCTATTCCATGCCGGAATGGATCTTGCAGAGCTGGCTTGACCAGTATGATTTTGATACGGTTGAAAAAATCTGCATCAGTGCAGGAAAACCAAGTCCCACCAGTATTCGATGCAATCTCAGCAAGGCAACGAAAGAAGAGATTATAGCAAAATTAGAAGAACAGAATATTACCGTAAAAGAAATCCCGTATCTGGATTACGCCCTGGAAATATCAGACTATAATTATCTTCAGGCCATTACTGCTTTTAAAGAAGGGCTGTTTCAGGTGCAGGATGTCAGTTCTATGCTGGCAGTAGAGGCAGCAGCTCCCAAATGGGGAGATTACTGTATTGATGTCTGTGCTGCACCTGGGGGAAAAAGCCTTCATCTCTCAGATAAATTATGTGGAAGCGGATATGTGGAAGCAAGAGATTTGACGGATTATAAAGTTGCCCTGATGGAAGAAAACCTGGAACGAACAAAAAGAATCAATATGGTAGCAGTAAGACAGGATGCCACTGTTTTTGATAAAAAATCAGTGGAAAAAGCAGATATTCTTCTGGCAGACTTGCCTTGCTCAGGTCTTGGTGTGATGGGAAGAAAACCAGATATCCGTTATAAAATGACAGCTTTAAAACAGCAGGAGCTTGTGAAGCTGCAAAGAAAGATTCTGGACACGGTATGGCAGTATGTAAAGGTCGGAGGAACTCTGATTTACAGTACCTGTACCATAAGTGCTAATGAAAATCAGTATAATGTGAAATGGTTTCTGGAGAATTATCCTTTCCGGCTGGATAGCCTGGATCCATATCTGTGTGAAGAGCTTCACAGCAAAACGACGAAGGCAGGATACCTGCAGCTCCTTCCCGGAGTACATAGTACAGACGGATTTTTTATTGCAAGATTTAAGAGGATAGGTTGATGGAAAAGAAAGATTTAAAATCACTGAACTATGAAGAACTTCAGGAAGAGATGATAAGTATCGGGGAAAAGGCCTTTCGCGCAAAGCAGATCTATCAGTGGTTTCATGAGAAGCTTGTGGATACGCCTTCCCAGATGGGAAATATTCCCCTGACATTGCGGAAAAAGTTAGAACAGGATTATGACTGCACGAATCTGGAAATGGTAGACGTGCTGACATCAAAGGCGGACGGAACGCAGAAATTCCTGTTTCGGTTAAAGGACGGCAATGTTATAGAAAGCGTTCTCATGAAATACAAACATGGAAATTCTGTCTGCATTTCTTCTCAGGTAGGATGTAGGATGGGTTGTAGATTCTGCGCTTCAACTCTGGGGGGACTTACCAGAAACCTGCTTCCCGGGGAGATGTTAGATCAGGTCTATAAGATCCAGAAATTCAGTCAGGAAAGAGTGTCCAACCTGGTGGTTATGGGAACCGGGGAGCCATTGGACAATTATGATAATTTATTACAGTTTATTCGTATGCTCAGTGATGAGCATGGGTTAAATATCAGTCAGCGTAATATTACGGTTTCAACCTGTGGAATTGTTCCACGAATCAGGCAGCTGGCAGAAGAAGGGCTTCAGATCACCATGGCATTATCACTCCATGCCAGCTCCCAGGAAAAACGTAAGGAATTAATGCCAATTGCCTATAAATACGAGATCACAGAGGTGTTGGATGCTTTTCGTTATTATCTGGAAAAGACGGGACGCAGGATTACATTTGAATACAGCCTGGTTGGGGGCGTGAATGATTCCGATGAGGATGCCAGAAAACTTGCAGAGCTGGTACATGGGATGAACTGCCACATTAATCTGATTCCTGTAAATCCCATTAAAGAGAGGGATTATGTGCAGTCAGACCGTAGTGTGGTCAATGCCTTTAAAACGAAACTTGAAAAATGCAAAATAAATGTTACAATTAGAAGAGAAATGGGCCGGGATATAGGAGGAGCATGTGGCCAGCTGAGAAAGAGTTATATTGATAAAGAGAATGCTGTTAAAAATCATTAAGGTAAAACGATTAAAGCGATTAAAAAGGAGAGGAAGTACAATGGAAAGTTTCAGCCTTACGGATCAGGGAAAACTCCGTAGCATGAATCAGGATTACGTATTTGCATCTGATAAACCAATAGGAAAACTTCCGAATCTTTTTGTGGTTGCAGATGGAATGGGCGGTCATAATGCAGGAGACGAAGCATCCAGATGCGCTGTGTCGACCCTTTTAAAAGTGATACGTAAAAGCCGGGAAAGAAACCCCGTTCGCCTTCTCGGAAAGGCGATTGACGAGGCAAATGATGCGGTATACCAGGAAGCAATTGAACACAGAGAATTTCTTGGCATGGGCACCACACTGGTTGCAGCTACCATCGTGAAATCTACTTTGTATGTTGCCAATGTAGGGGACAGCCGTCTGTATGTTCTTGGAAAAAAGTTGGAGCAGGTTACTAGGGACCATTCTCTTGTCGAAGAGATGGTCAGGATGGGAGAATTGACGCCGGAGGAGGCCAGAAGGCATCCGGATAAGAATATCATCACCAGGGCAATAGGAGTAAAACCTACTGTTGCTGTGGATTTTTTTGAAGTACCAATGAGGAATGTGAACTATGTTTTGCTTTGTTCAGATGGGCTGACCAATATGGTTTCGGATGATGAGATTTTTGAAATTATTAAGAAAGAAACAGATTTGGAAAAGGCCGGGAGAAAGCTGGTAGATACAGCAAACAAAAACGGTGGGCGAGACAATATTACTGTATTGCTTGCAGGCAGGAAGAACAAAGAGGTGAAGCGATGTTAAAGGAAGGAATGTTTTTACAGGGACGATATGAGATCGTTGGCAGAATTGGTTCCGGCGGGATGGCCGATGTGTACAAAGCAAAAGACCATAAGTTAAACCGTTTCGTTGCTGTAAAAGTACTGAAACCAGAATTCCGGGATGATAAAGCTTTTATCACGAAGTTCCGGGCAGAGGCACAGGCTGCTGCAGGCCTGACGCATCCTAATATTGTGAATATTTATGATGTTGGGGAAGAAAAAGGTATTTATTTTATCGTTATGGAGCTGGTGGAAGGTATTACTCTGAAGGAATACATAGCCAAGAAGGGAAAACTTGCTGTGCGTGAAGCAACCAGTATAGCTATACAGGTTTCCCAGGGACTGGAAGCAGCTCACAATAATGGAATTGTACACAGAGATATTAAACCACAGAACATAATTATTTCTACAGATGGAAAGGTAAAGGTAACAGATTTTGGTATTGCCAGGGCAACGAACAGTAATACCATCAGTACAACGGTTATGGGTTCTGTTCATTATAGTTCTCCGGAACAGGCTCGCGGCGGATACAGTGATGCAAAAAGTGATATTTATTCTCTCGGTATCACCATGTATGAGATGCTTACCGGAAGAGTCCCCTTTGACGGAGACACGACAGTTGCCATTGCAATCAAGCATCTGCAGGAAGAGATGGTGCCACCTTCTGTATATGTGCAGGATCTGCCAAGAAGTATTGTGCAGATCATTAATAAATGTACCCAGAAGAGTTCCGACAGAAGATATGCAAATATGGAGGAAGTGATTCGGGATCTGAAAGAATCTCTGGTGCATCCGGATGGAGATTTTGTGCAGATTACAAATGGAGATAATGGTGGTAAAACAGTGGTTATTTCCAGGGAAGAGCTGGGAGCTATCAAAGAAGGGTATGCCAATACAAGAAAAACAGAACCTTCCGCTGCGCCAATGGGTCAGAATCCTTATCAGGGGGGACAAGGCACTGTCCCACAGGGATATCAGGGAATGCCAGGTGCTCCCGGAGGAAACGGGTATGACCCTTATGCATATGGGATGGATTCCCGGGCATACGGTAACCGGGGATATGATTATCAGGAAGATCTGAATCGGAAAAAGAGATTGATCCAGGAGGAAGAGGAGGACAGAGATAGTATTTTGAATCCAAAACTGGAAAAATTAATGACGGTGGGAAGTATTGTGATTGCTGTTTTAATTCTGTTTGTGTTTGCCGGATTAATTGCAAATGCTCTTGGAATCTTTAAATTCAGCATGCCTGGCAGCACAGGCAGTAATAACAAAACTACGGTTACAGGAGAAAAAACAACAGAAAAACAAAAAGATATAGAAAAAGAAGATACAGATACAATATGGCAGGAAGAAACACTTGCTGTATATGAAACAGAGAAAACGGAGGATCCGGAAGAAGAGAAAACACAGGAGACGGAAGCAGTCCAGACAGAACCGGAGACAGAACTTGTCAATAATTCTGATACAGTAGACATTCCATCTGTAGAAGGAATGGATTATGATTCTGCAGTGAATGCCCTTATGGGAGCCGGATTTTATGTTTCCAGACAGGATAATCCCAGTAACGATTATCCGGAGGGAACGGTAATGGAGCAGAGCATGTATGGAAGTGCGAAGCCCGGAAGTACAGTGATTCTGATTGTAAGTGCAGGCCCTGAAGAAGAACAGAGCGGTACCTGGATGTGTAATGCACAGTTAGAGGCTCCGGAAGGTTATAATGGACAGGCAGCCATGCTGGTTCTGGAACAAAATGGTGTTCAGACAACGATTTTTGACGGAAGCCCTATCAGCTTCCCATATGACCTGGTAGTGACAGGACAGCAGGGTGTGACCACAGGAAGCGCATATCTTTATGTGTATAACGAAGTGACAGGGGGATATGATTTCCTGGCAAGCTATGACAATATTCCGTTTAGTCAGGTAAATTAAATGATGCAGGGAAAGATTATAAAAGGAATTGCCGGATTTTATTATGTTCAGACAGAAGATGCGGGACTTTATGAATGTAAGGCAAAAGGCATTTTCCGAAAAGAAAAAGTAAAACCTCTGGTGGGGGATGATGTCAGCATTTCCGTTATCGATGAGGCGGAAAAAAAGGGAAATATAGAGGAGATTCTGCCACGGCGTAATTCACTGATCCGGCCGGCTGTGGCAAATATTGATCAGGTACTGGTGATTTTCGCGGCATCAAGGCCGGCTCCGAATCTGAATTTGCTGGATCGCTTCCTGGTATCTATGGAGAAACAGGGAGTACCCTCTGTGATCTGTTTTAATAAACAGGATACCGTATCAGAAGAAGAGCGGGAGCATTTAAGACAGATCTATGAAAACAGCGGCTATCCGGTCTTTTTTACCAGTGCATTACAGGAAGAAGGGATAGAAGCTGTAAAGGAGATCCTTCAGGGGAAAACAACTGCGGTAGCAGGCCCTTCTGGAGTAGGAAAATCTTCTCTTGTTAATCTGATTGCACCGGAAGCTCAGATGCAGACAGGGGAAATCAGCAGCAAAATAGACAGAGGAAAACATACCACCAGACATTCCGAGATACACCCCATAGGAAAAGGGACATTTATATGTGATACACCGGGATTTAGTTCCCTGGCTGTCTGGGATATGGAAAAAGAAGAATTAAAGGATTATTTTCAGGAATTTGCACCATATGAGGGAGAATGCAGATTCCTGGGGTGCACCCATACACATGAGCCGGATTGTGCGGTGAAATGTGCACTGGAACAAAAGAAAATCAGCAGGGAAAGATATCAAAATTATCTGGAAATGTATGGAGAATTAAAGGAAAAGAGGAAATATTCATGAATATCTTATCACCGTCTATTTTAGCAGCAGATTTTACAGATCTGGGGGCACAGATTCGGGAAGCCGATGAGGCAGGTGCAGAATATATCCATATTGATGTTATGGATGGCAGGTTTGTACCAAGTATTTCTTTTGGAATGCCAGTGATAAAGTCCATCAGAAAGGTGACCGGAAAAGTATTTGATGTTCATCTTATGATACAGGAACCGGAAAGGTATATTGATGATTTTGTTGCCTGCGGTGCAGATCTGATCACCGTACATGCAGAAAGCTGTGTTCATCTGGATCGGGTGATTCATCAAATCAGAGAAAAGGGGCTGAAAGTCGGAGTTGCCCTCAATCCTGCCACACCATTGTCTGTACTGGATTATGTACTGGATAAGATAGACATGGTACTGATTATGACGGTGAATCCGGGCTTTGGCGGACAGAAATATATTGAAAGCTGCGATGCAAAGATCAGGGAACTGAGAAAAAGAATCAGTCAGGCAGGATTGAATGTTGATATTCAGGTGGATGGCGGTATCAATGAAGAAACCTTACCGCGGGTTCTGCAGGCCGGGGCAAATGTCATCGTTGCCGGTTCTGCCGTTTTTAATGGGAATATTACAGAAAATGTAAAAAAATTAAAAGCACTGATGTAATGATATCAGGGTCAAAATGTCCTGAGCCACATGAGCTTGCTCATAAGTGAGAAAATTGTGAGAGCGCGAAGCGCGGAACAATTCACAGGTATCATGAATTACTGGGAGAAAAGAATGAAAACTGTAATAATCAGCGGGGGCAATATCGAATATGATTTTGCCCTCGGTTTTTTGGAAAAAGAAGCTTATGATTATCTTCTTGTAGTAGATAAAGGAATGGAATTTGCTTTAAAAGCCGGCCTTGTTCCAGATGAAATCCTTGGGGATTTTGATTCTGTAGATCCCAAGGTAGGGCAGTATTATAAAAAACAGGGGATTCCTGTCAGTGAATACAATCCGGTGAAAGATTATACGGATATGGAGCTGGCACTTCGCACTGCCATAGAAAGGGGAAGTACAGAGATTGTTGTACTGGGAGCCACAGGGACAAGGATGGATCATGTACTGGGGAGCATCAGTAATCTGACCGTTCCTCTGGAAAATCAGGTCGAATGTTGTCTGATAGATTCTCATAACCGGATCAGGATGACAGATCATAATCTGACGATAAGAAAAGAAGAGCAGTATGGGAAATATGTGTCACTGCTTGCTTTTGGCGGAGAGGTAGCAAATCTGGAACTAAAAGGATTTTATTATGAAGTAGAAGGGTTTACTCTGAGACCGGATACCTCCCGGGGAATCAGTAATGAAATTGCAGGGACGTCAGCTGAGATAAGATTTGACAGCGGTCGGCTGATTGTGATCGAGTCCCGAGACTAAACATCTGTCGAAGAAAGTCAGAATAAGACGAACGCATTTTCTTGCCATATCGACATTTGCTGTGGTAAACTGTGTACAGAGCAAGAAAAATGGCGAAAAAGAGATCATTTTTGTACTCTTGATAAAATATACATGTATAAACTAAGCGCTTAGGAGGAACAATAGATGAAACTGGGAATAGTAGGGCTGCCAAACGTTGGCAAAAGCACATTATTTAACTCATTAACAAAAGCAGGGGCAGAATCTGCAAATTACCCATTCTGTACCATTGACCCCAATGTGGGAGTTGTTATGGTGCCTGATGAAAGATTGCAGCTGCTGGCCGATCTGTATCATTCTGCGAAGGTAACACCGGCAGTGATCGAATTTGTTGATATTGCAGGTCTGGTAAAAGGCGCATCCAAAGGGGAGGGCCTTGGAAATCAGTTCCTTGCCAATATCCGTGAAGTAGATGCAGTGGTACATGTTGTCCGTTGCTTTGAGGACCCGAATGTCATCCATGTTGACGGCAGTGTTGACCCGGTCAGAGATATTGAGACGATCAATTTAGAACTGATTTTTTCAGATATTGAAATTCTCGAGAGAAGAATCGCCAAAACCGTAAGAGGAGCCAGAAATGACAAGACTCTCGCCAAAGAACTTGATTTGCTCAACCGTCTGAAAGAACATCTGGAAGGCGGAAACCTGGCGATTACATTTACTACAGATGATGAAGATGAACAGAATTGGCTGGCAGGATATAACCTGCTTACTGCAAAACCGGTTATTTTTGCAGCAAATGTATCAGAAGGTGATCTGGCTGATGATGGGGCATCTAATAGTTATGTACAGGCTGTAAGAGAAGTTGCAGCATCACAGGGAAGCGAAGTGTTTGTAATTTGTGCACAGATTGAACAGGAAATCGCGGAACTGGAAGAAGAGGAAAAGAAAATGTTTCTGGAGGATCTGGGCTTATCGGAATCGGGTCTTGAGAAACTGATTAAAGCCAGTTACAAATTACTTGGCTTGATCAGCTACTTGACAGCAGGAGAACAGGAAACCAGAGCATGGACGATCAAACTTGGAACAAAGGCGCCTCAGGCAGCAGGAAAGATCCATTCTGATTTTGAGAGAGGATTTATCCGCGCTGAGGTGGTAAATTACAAAGATCTGCTGGAGTGTGGAAGTCTGGCGGCAGCAAAAGAAAAGGGACTTGTTGGGCTGGAAGGAAAGGATTACGTGGTAAAAGACGGAGACGTAATTTTATTTAGATTTAATGTATAAAAGAGGTTGGATTTTAAATGAGTGAAGCTTCCATATTATTTCCAAATCTGGGAATTACATTGCATCATGTTGGCAAATATATTTCTGTTGCAGGATTTGAGATTGCGTATTACGGAATTATCATTGCGTTGGGAATGATGTTGGGAATTGGTCTTATTTTGTACATTGCAAGGCGTACAGGACAAAATGAAGATATGTATTTTGACCTGGCATTTATTACGATCATCTGTTCCGTGATTGGAGCACGTCTGTACTATGTGATCTTTCGCTGGGAAGATTATAAGGATAACCTTCTGGAAATCCTGAATATCCGGGGCGGCGGTCTTGCAATCTACGGCGGTGTATTAGCGGGAATGCTTACAGTATGGATTTTTTCAAAAATAAAAAAGCAGAATTTCCTGAAAATTGCAGATACACTTTGTCCGGGATTGATTGTGGGACAGATCCTGGGACGCTGGGGAAATTTCTTTAACCGGGAAGCCTTCGGCGGATATACGGATGGTCCGCTTGCCATGGCACTTCCACGGATTGCTGTCAGGCAGAGCGAGATCACAGCCCAGATGCAAGAGCATAGTAAAGTAATTGACGGTCTGGAATTTATCCAGGTGCATCCGACATTTTTATACGAATCCATGTGGAATCTCTGCGTGCTGGTAGTTCTGCTCCGGGCGAGTAAGAAAAAGCACGCTGATGGGAAGATTTTCTTCCTGTATTTACTGGGATACGGGATGGGAAGATTCTGGATAGAAGGTTTAAGGACAGACCAGCTACTGCTGCCCGGAACAACGCTTCCGGTGTCACAGCTTCTGTCACTGATCCTGATGGTAATCGGTATAGCCGGATTGATAAAAGGCAGGTCATGCTTGGAAAAAGGAGAATGTAATGAACAAAAGAGATAATCTGAGAATGAGAATTGAAAAAGAACGTATGGTATTAAATCAGCTGTTAGAAGAAAAGTCTATCCTGGCTGTTTTAGAACAGAGCAGAAAAGTAGACGATCTGATTGAAGAATATTTATCAGTTGGAACAAACTAATAAAAATGGGAACTGTCGTTACTGTTCAGGTGCCACTATTCCGCGAGGTGTTTTGCTGGGCAAAACCCGAGGTCTGCAATGAAAAAGC
>JBJEMC010000255.1:0-4467 GCA_051879475.1 Muricoprocola sp.
CACTGACGTTCCGGATGGAATATCCAGATGAAAACCATACGCTTTTTCTCTGTCAAATTTCAGGTAACGGTTTACTTCAAAAAAATGATAATGAGAGCCTACCTGAATAGGTCTGTCACCTGTATTTGCCACTGTTACGGTAACTGTGGCTTTTCCTTCATTTAACACAATCTCTCTGTCCATGGGAATGATTTCACCAATTTTCATCTTTGCTGCCTCCTTTACTGAATCGGATTATGTACTGTTACCAGTTTGGTTCCATCTGGGAAAGTAGCTTCTACCTGAACTTCATGTACCATATCAGCCACACCTTCCATAACATCATCTTTTGTCAGCATTTTGGTTCCAAGCTGCATCAGTTCTACTACATCTTTTCCATCTCTGGCCAGCTCAAGAAGTTCTGAACTGATGTAAGCAACCGCTTCTACATAATTCAGCTTTACTCCCCGTTCTTTTCTTTCCTTTGCCAGATTACCTGCCATATGAAGCATGAGTTTTTCCTGTTCCTTTGGATTTAAACGCATTGATTTTCCTCCTTTATTGCACTTTGAAAACAAAAAAAGGCAAAGACATCTTTTCTGACATCTTTGCCTTTTCTTAATAATGCCGTATTATAGCATCCCTTGTAATTATTTGTCAATGCTCAAATCTAAGAAGTGAGCATCGCTTATCTTACCAGTATCTCGCAGCACTCACTGGTGTGGAGTAGTAAGCATCTGATACACAGATTCCCTGATCTTCTGTAGCTGCATGCACAATTGCTCCGCCGCCGATGTAGATTGCCACATGGCTGATTCCACCGCCTTCAGAATAGAATAAGAGGTCTCCCGGCTGAATTGCATCCAGTGATACAGGAGTTCCGCCGCCTGCCTGACCGGCTGCTGTACGTGCAATGCCAATTCCCTGAGCTGCCAGAACAGACATGGTAAATCCGGAACAGTCTGCTCCATTTGTCAGGCTGGTGCCGCCATATACATAAGGATTACCCACAAACTGAAGGGCATAATCCGCGATTGCCTGACCTAAAGCTCCGTCAGATGAAACTACTTCATCGTTAGAGACATAGTCGTCACTTCCTGTGTCGGAGTAGTCATAGCCGCCTTCATACTCGGAAGAACTTTCGCCTTCTGCAGTCTCTGCACTGTCAGTATAGGATTCATCATAGCTGTCGTCATAACTATTATCATAACTGTTGTCATAACTTTCATCATAGCTGTCATCGTAGCCATTATCATAGCCATAGCTGTCATCATAGTTCGTATCATCAGACGGCTCACCGTATGTATTCTCACTGTTTATATCTGAATACTCCCCTGTTGTATCCTGATCATCCTCTGTTACCGCTTCCTCCTGTGAATAGGATTCATCTGATACTGCTCCCCATTCCATTGTATCAGAATCTGTATGTTCCACAGATACTTCTTCTGCCATAACTTCGCTTTCTGCAGTATTTTCTGTTTCTTCGTGTGCATCAGAAGGTGCAGATACTTCTGTAATACTGTTGTCTTCCTCTGCTGCAGCGTAACCGTTTTCCCCAACCGGAACTGCCAGCGGATAATACGTCTTATAACCACAATAGGACGCATCTACAAATCCATACTTGTCATTTCCCAGCGCCACAGTCATCCACGCATCATCCTTTGCAACTACCTCCAGTTCCTGAGAACTTGTTGCCACATCCAGAATACCTGCTTCAGAACTTGGTGCTGTACGGATATTCAAGGCTTCCGGGTATACAACGGCAACATTATATGCCACTTTTTTGGCTACCTTTTTTGCCTTTTTTCCTGTTACCATATAATCAGAGCTAACATATCCTGTTATATCCCCGGACTGGATCTCGTACCAGCCATCATCCAATACTTTTTTGATCACTGCTGAACCATTATTATATAACTTTGCCACTACCTCGCTGTCTGTATTGGCTTCAGAACGGACATTGATATACTCATCGCACCTGGCAAAAGCCAGACTTCCTTCTTTCGCATTTGCTGCCATGGTCGCACTGGAAGCAGAAACCGAAAGTCCTGCTGTTAAAAATAATGTCGTCAGCCAGAGTTTCCTTTTGTTCATTCTTCATCCTCCTTTTATTTATTCAGTCAGGTCATTGCTTTATTCCACCCGCCTGAATGAATAGTTACACTTTAATGTAACTATTCAGCGTCCCATTCGCAAAATCGCTGTTACACAGCTTTTCTTTTGCTCATGTGATGATTCTCGTCATATAAAATTTCAAAATCATTCTTAAAACTGCAAGCATTTTACGCCTGATTTATGAAATTTTGCCTGACTCTGAATAGTTACACTTTAATTACAAATTATGACCTGGTTGTGACAAGATTCTTAAATAACGTTTTAAAAGACTTATGAATTCCTTAACAAAAGAAAAAAGCGAGCTCATAAAAAATAACCCGCTTTATATTTTCTTATTCATTTATGACTTCTATCTGGCATGCCTTCATCGCTTCCAGTGCCCTCTTATGGCGCTCCGGAGTTACCCCGGCACAACAGGAAGCATCCACAATAATCGGAATTTCAGGAAATGCAGCCTTCATAATCATGGCATTTGAGATTACGCAAATGTCTGTGCATAACCCGATCAGAGTAATACTTTCGATTGGTTCCATATTCTCCTGAAACTCTTTGAGAATGTCTGCCAAAGCCAGGCTTCCAAAGGTTGGTTTGTCAATTGGCTTCGCCAGAAGAAGCTCCTGGATTTCTTTTTTGATCTCCCAGCCTTCGGTTCCCTTCACGCAATGGACAACCGGAAGTTTTTTGCCTTCCTGTGTCTCCAGATAGTTTTCTCCGTGGGTATCTCTCGTTGCAAGAACCACGCCATCAAATCCCATCATTTTTACCATAACATTTGACAAAATAGAAACTGCTTCCGGTGTTCCCAGAGGACCAGTAATAAAATCATTTTGCATGTCGATTACTAATAATACATTCATCTTTCGTACCTCACTGTTTTTCTTCTATCTTTTTATTATACACTATCTTTCACAAAAATACATTTACTTCACACAAACCTTGTTTTAAAATAGTATGAGATAGTTACAGTTCAGGTACCACTGTTCCGCGAGATGTTTTGCATGGCTTTTTCATCGTTGCTGGAACGAAGTGAACAGTAACTGATATTAAACAGAAAGGTAGTCCTATTATGTCCAAGTTTAAATTATTAACCCATGACCTGACAGAATTTATCAAAAGAAGCCCAAGCTGTTACCATGTCATTGTAAACCTTGGCTTCATGCTGAAGAAAAAGGGATTTATAGAATTAATGGAAGAAAGCGAGTGGAATCTGCAGGAGGGTGGCAAATATTTTGTCATTCGTGCCGACTCTTCTATTATTGCATTTAAGGTTCCAACCGCTAACTATACGAATTATCAGATTATTGCATCCCACAGTGATTCTCCTACTTTCAAGATCAAAGAAAATGAGGAAATGGATGCCTGTGGCCATTATGTAGAATTAAATGTTGAAAAATATGGCGGTATGCTCTGTGCGCCATGGTTTGACCGTCCTCTTTCCGTTGCCGGTAAAATAGTTGTAAACCATGCAGGAGTACTGGAAACCAGGCTTGTGAACATTGACCGTGATCTCTGTATGCTTCCAAGTCTTGCTATCCACATGGACCGTCAGGCAAATGAAGGGCATGCTTATAAAATCCAGAAAGAAATGATTCCCATTTACGGTGATGAAACTTCCAAAGGAACTTTCATGAACATGGTTGCCAAAACAGCCGGTGTAAAGCGTGAAGATATTCTGGGAAGTGACCTTTTCCTGTATAACCGAAGTGCCGCATCCGTATGGGGTGCCAATGAAGAATTCTTTTCTGCTCCAAAGCTGGATGATCTACAGTGTGCCTTCGCTGCGGTGAATGCTTTCCTTACCAGTGATAACAATAAGTCAGTCTCGGTATTCTGTGTGTTTGATAATGAGGAAGTCGGCAGCGGCACGAAGCAGGGTGCTGATTCCACCTTCCTGCAGGATGTTCTGGAACGGATCAATGAATGTATGGGGCGTACTCCTCAGCAATACAAGATGGCCGTTGCCGGAAGCTTTATGATTTCTGCTGACAATGGTCACGCTGTTCATCCTAATTTCCAGGACAAAGCAGATCCGACCAACCGTCCTTTCTTAAATCAGGGTCCGGTTATCAAATATAATGCCAACCAGAAATATACTACAGACTCCGTTTCCGCAGCAATCTTTAAGACCATCTGTGAAAAAGCAAGAGTGCCATATCAGACCTACGTAAATCATTCCGACGTTGCCGGTGGTTCTACCCTGGGAAATATCTCCAATGCCCATGTTTCTTTAAACACCGTAGATGTCGGCCTCGCCCAGTTAGGAATGCACTCTCCTTATGAAACAGGAGGCGTCAAAGATACCTGGTATCTGACAGAAGCTATGAAAATGTTCTACCAGACCACCATTTCCAGAGATGAGAGAGGAAATTATCA
>JBJEMC010000256.1:0-23469 GCA_051879475.1 Muricoprocola sp.
GTGGACGGCGTCCCAGGTGCCCTCGGTGTCATACCACAGGGCGTTCAGGTCGTGCATATCCTTGCCCTGCTGCTCCACCCAGGTGTAGTACTTCAGGTTGTGGACCCGCTTGCGGTCGGCGTAAGTCAGCTCCATCAGGTTGTCGGTCTTGAGACCCAGCATATGCAGGTTGTGGTCCAGCGCGGCCTCGTGGACGTTGTAAGCGCCATGCATCTCGTTGAGTTCCGCGATGCGGCTGCCGTACATGACGGCGGAGTCGATCAGGACGGTGCCGATGACGTCATGCTCGGTGAACTCGTAGTACTTGGCCATCTTGATGTTTGAAGTTGCCAGACAGATGCGTACCAGTATGAAGTTGAAAGACAAGACTACAAAGTGGGCATTTCGTCGTGTAGCAGAGCCATCTTTACCGGAATTTACTACTAATAAGAAGAAACTGGGCTTCCCGGTTCCGATTCGTGTCTGGTTAAAAGAAGAGAAAGGATACGAGAGAGTCAAAACTGCATTTGAGAGTGAGGCATCAAAAAAGTATTTCCATACGGAACCATTGCTTCGCCTGTTGGATGACCACAAGAAGGGAATCAGAGATAACAGCCGTAAGATTTGGACGATATATACATTTCTGGTATGGTATCAGGTATTTTTTGGGGAGAATGATAAAACAGCATGACAAAAGAAGATTTTCAAGAACTATCAAAACAGATTGTAATATTAGATGGAGCAACAGGATCTAATCTGTATAAGGCTGGTATGCCAAGAGGAATCTGCACGGAACAGTGGATTCTGGAACATGAAGAGGTATTGCTGGAACTCCAGAGACAATATGTAGAGGCAGGAAGCCAGATCGTATTGGCACCTACTTTTGGAGCTAATAAGATTCGACTGGCGGATTACGGATTGCAGGATCAGATGAGAGAACTGAACCTGCGTCTGGTGGATCTTTCCCAAAGGGCTGTGGAAGGCAGAGCGTATGTGGCCGGTGATATTACAGTGGCAGGAGAGGTAATAGGTTCTTCTCCTGAGAAGACATATGAAGCTGCCATGGAGAATTACAGACAGCAGATTCTCTATCTGAAGGAGGCAGGGGTCGATCTGATTATCGCAGAAACCATGATCAGTATTGATGAAACCATGGCTGCATTAGAAGCAGCCCAATCTGTCTGCGACCTTCCGGTACTTTGCAGTATGACGGTGGAGGCAGATGGAAGTATTTATGCAGGAGGAAATGCGGTAGAAGCAGTGGAAACTTTGCAGGAGATGGGCGCAAGCGCAGTGGGAATCAACTGTTCTGTGGGACCTGACCAGTTAGAAGCGATTGTTTCCAATATGAAGAGTATTGCGAAAGTGCCATTGATCGTAAAACCGAATGCAGGAATGCCTGTTATTTCTGAAGAAGGAGAAGCAATCTACCAGATGACACCAGAGGATTTCGCAAGATATATGACCAATCTCATCGGAGCAGGAGCCGGAGTGGTAGGTGGGTGCTGCGGAACCACACCGGAGTTTATCAGACAGTTGTGTTGTATCTTATAATAATAGCGGTTCTGCGCGGCTTAAGAATGTGCCAAGGCACATTCTTTTTTGTAAAAGAGGTTGTCTGATGCCAGAAAATCGTATGAAAAAACAGTTTGCAGGGAAAGCAGAGGATGTACCTGTAAGACTCAATAAGTATTTAAGTGAAGCCGGTATTTGCTCCAGAAGAGAAGCAGACCGGCTCATTGAGGATAGAAAAGTATATGTGGATGGGAAAGTGGCAGTGACCGGACAGAAAGTGCTGCCGACACAGAAAATCGTAGTGGAAGGAAAGAAGGCTGTCAGGGAAAAAGAAATGATTCTTCTGGCAGTGAATAAGCCAAGAGGTGTTGTCTGCAGTACAGATGACCGCTGGGGAGATGTGACAATCGATGCGTTCTTAAATTACCCGAAAAGAGTGTTTCCCATTGGACGATTGGATAAAGATTCAGAAGGACTTTTGTTAATGACAAATAATGGAGAGATTCTGAATAAAATCATGAGAGCTGGGAATTTTCATGAGAAGGAGTATCTCGTGGAGATAGACCGGAATGTCACCCGGGGTTTTGTGGAAAAGATGCAAAAGGGTGTATATTTACAGGAACTTGGTGTAACTACCAGACCTTGTAAGGTGAAAAAAACGGGAGAACGCCAGTTTTCCATTATACTTACCCAGGGACTGAACCGTCAGATCCGACGGATGTGTAAGGAAAACGGATGCAGAGTTGTTTCTTTGAAAAGAATCAGAATCATGAATATCCATCTTGGTAATCTGAAAACGGGAGAGTACCGTAATGTGACAGAAAAAGAGATGGAGGTATTATTTGAGCAGATAAAGGAATCCAGAGCATGAAAGACAGAATCGAAGAGTTAAGAGAGAAAATCAATTATCATAATGACAGGTACTATAATCAGGATGATCCGGAGATTACAGATTATGAATATGATATGTTAATGCAGGAGTTAAAGCAGTTGGAAGCACAGCATCCGGAGCTTGTGACACCGGATTCTCCTACTCAGAAAGTAGGAGGAACAGCAAAAAGAGAGGCCGGAGTGCTGGTGCGTCATCGGGTACCGATGCTAAGCCTGCAGGATGTCTTTTCAAAAGAAGAAGTTTTTGCTTTTGTGGAAGATATGAAAGAAAAGCTGGATGACCCGGAATTTGTCGTTGAGACAAAAATCGATGGACTTTCCATGGCAATCCGGTATACAGACGGGATACTGACAACGGCAATCACACGAGGGGATGGTGTGATCCAGGGAGAAGACGTTACAGAAAATGCGAAAGTAATCCGGGATGTTAAGAATAAGCTGCGATATCCGATTCCCTATCTGGAGATCAGAGGGGAAGTCTATATGACGAATAAAGCTTTCGAAGAGGTGAATGAAAAGCAGGAACTGTTAGGGAAAAAGCTGTTCGCAAATCCCAGAAACTGTGCTGCAGGAACCCTTAGACAGTTAGACAGCAAGGTCACAAAGGAACGGAATCTTTCCATGTTTGTTTTTAATATTCAGGAAACTCAGGGAAGAACCTTTGAAACCCACACCGAGGGATATGAATATTTAAAGAGAAACGGAATAAAAGTGATCGAAGACTATACTGTCTGTAAAACAGCAGAGGAAGTATGGGCTGCCATAGAGAAAATAGGAGAAAAGCGTGGCAGTCTCGGATACGATATTGACGGGGCTGTGGTAAAACTGAATCGGATCGCAGACCGCGAAGCTGTCGGGGCCACTTCTAAGGTGCCCCGCTGGGCGGTGGCTTATAAGTATCCACCGGAAGAAAAGGAGACCATCCTGCGTGAGGTGGAATTATCTGTAGGAAGAACCGGAAGAATCACACCCACAGCAATTTTTGATCCAATCAGGCTTTGCGGGACGACAGTTTCCAGAGCTACCATGCATAACCAGGATTTTATTGATGAATTGGATGTGGGAATCGGAGATACCATTGTTGTCTATAAATCAGGAGAGATTATTCCCAAAATTAAAAAGGTGATTCACTCGAAACGTCCTGAAGGTACTGTGAAGTATCAGATACCGGATCGGTGTCCGGTGTGCGGTGCTCCTGCCGTAAGGGAAAAAGATACAGCAGATATCAGATGTACGGGAAGCAACTGCCCGTCGCAGCTGGAACGCCATATCATTAATTTTGTAGGCAGAGATGCTTGTGATATCAAAGGTTTTGGTGAAAATTATATTATAGAACTTGTGCGTCTTGGATATCTCAAAACAGTTGCGGATATCTTTTCTCTGAAAGATCACAGGGAAGAGTTAATTGAACAGGGAATCATTGGAAAAGAAAAAAATACAGATAAACTTCTGGCAGCCATTGAAGATGCCAAGAGCAAAGAGCCGGATCGCCTGTTAACAGGACTTGGTATTCCAAATGTTGGGAAAGCAACGGCAAGAGAATTGATGAAGTATTTTGGTTCTATAGAGAAACTGTCTCAGGCTAAGACGGAAGAACTTGAGCAGGTACAGGATATTGGAAGTATCAGTGCTGCAGCTATTCATAATTATTTTGCAGATGAAAAAAACCGCAAAATTTTAGCAGAATTAAAAGAGGCTGGAGTAAAAATGGAACAGGAAATCATTGTTACAGAAGGCCCTCTGACAGGAAAGACAGTGGTTGTAACCGGTACCCTGCCGACATTGGGAAGAAAGGAAGCAACCCAGGAGATCCAGAACGCAGGAGGAAAGGCAACAGGTTCTGTATCAAAGAAAACGGATTATGTACTGGCTGGTGAAAATGCCGGAAGTAAGCTGACAAAGGCGCAGGAACTGGGAATTCCGGTTATTACAGAAGAAGAGTTTTTTGAGTTGATAGGAAAGAAGAAATAGGGTGTTTGTGTGAACGAAAAGAAACAGTTTTTAACGAAGCAGAAAAGTAATCTTGATAAAGGAAAACGTGGAATCTTAAGTATTGTTTTTGGACGTACCGGAATTTTGGTTTTGTTGGTGGCTTTGCAGATCGGAATCCTGCTGATAGGTTTTCGGTTCATCAGAGACTATATTTTTGCTGCCTATGGAGCATCTATGGTCCTGGGTGTCTGCCTGTCTATCTATCTGGTAAACAGGAGAGGAAATCCTGCATTTACTATGGCATGGATGGTGCCGATCCTGACTGTTCCGGTATTCGGAAGTTTGTTTTATCTGTATTTCAATATGCAGATGGGACCCAGATTTCTCAATAAAAAACTGATTGCAGAACATGAAGTGACTTCTCAGCTGGTAAATCAGAAGCAGGATACCCTGGAACAGATAAAAAATGAGTCACCGGAAATGTACAACCTGGCAAATTATCTTAGAAAGACATCAGGAAGTGCGATACACCAGCATACAAACGCAAAGTATTTTAGCAGCGGGGAAGCTGCTTTTGATGTCATTATGGATGAGATGAAAGCCGCAAAAAAATATATCTTTGTAGAGTTTTTTATCCTGAATCAGGGATATATGCTGGATTCTGTAGTGGAAGTGCTTAAGGCAAAGGTACAGGAAGGGGTAGATGTCCGGGTCCTTTATGACGGAATGTGTGATTATTTTACCCTGCCTAAGAATTATCCGAAGCAGTTGGAAGAATACGGAATAAAATGTCTCGTATTTTCTCCCATTGTTCCCCTTCTGTCTACGGTTCAGAATAATCGGGATCACAGAAAGATTCTGGTTATTGACGGGCATACTGCATTTACCGGAGGAATCAACCTGGCAGATGAATATATCAATGAAAAAGAACGGTTTGGTTATTGGAAGGATTCCTGTATCATGCTGAAGGGCAGTGCTGTTCAGGAATTTACACTGATGTTTTTGCAGATGTGGAATGTAGTGGAAGATGCTAAAATAAGTAAACACCAGAACAGACCTGTCAGAGTACCAAATCTGGAGGAATACAGGAGCTTTATTGAGATTTCCCCGGAGGAGAAAGAAAAAATCGGCAGTGGATATGTGGTCGCCTACGATGATAATCCCTTGGATGGAGAACAGGTAGGGGAATATGTCTATATGGATATTCTGTATACAGCAAAAAAATATGTTCACATCATGACACCATATCTGGTTCTGGATCATGAAATGCTGGTAGCTCTGAAATATGCAGCAAAGCGGGGAATAGATGTCAAAATTATCATGCCTCATATTCCGGATAAGAAATATGCTTTTCTGCTGGCAAGAACCTATTATAATGAATTGTTAGATGCCGGCGTGGAAATTTATGAATTCCTTCCGGGATTTGTACATTCTAAGATCTTTGTCAGTGATGATGAAAAGGCGGTGGTTGGAAGCATCAATCTTGATTTCAGAAGTTTGTACCTGAGTTTTGAGTGTGCGGCACTGTTATATAAGAATTCAGAAGTACAGTCGGTAGAAGAGGATTTTCAACATGTACTGCAGTATTGTGAAAAAGTGACACCGGATGTTTATAATAAGCAGTCAAGGATAAAAAAAATAACAGGGCAGATTCTGAGACTCTTTGCACCTCTCATGTAGCCAGTGGGGACGGTGTTAACGGTTCTTTGATTGTCCCCCTGGTCTGATATCAGTTTATTTCAAGACAAAAAAGAAAGATTCACGGATATATTAACTATGGATCTTTCTTTTTTTTAAAATCAAGAAATATGTGTTCCTGCCGATCCATTTAATGCTGCTGCGGCATGCTCAAGATCTGTAATAATGGCTTCCCGTCCTGTTCCGGAGGAGATAAAATCAACAGAGGCCTGAATCTTTGGAAGCATTGCCGTTTCACCGAACTGCTGGTTGGCGATGTGTTCCCTGGCCTGGGCAACGGTAATGGTATCAAGTTTCACAGGAGCATCCGTATGGAGATCAATCTCTACTTTTTCTTCATTTGTGAGGATCATCAGCACATCTGCGTTTGTCATTTCAGCAAGTTTTCCGGCTGTATAGTCTTTTTCAATAATGGCGCTGGCTCCCTTTAAAGTGTGACCCTGTTCCAGAACCGGGATTCCGCCGCCTCCACAGGCAATTACGATATGGCCGGCATCTGATAATGTATTGATGGCATCGATTTCTATAATATCTACAGGACGGGGAGCAGATACGATACGACGGTATCTTCCGCCTGTTTCTTCTATTACATAATTGCCCTTCGCTTTTTCTTTTTCTGCTTCTTCTTTTGTCAGATATCTTCCAATGGCTTTTACCGGATGATAAAAGGCCTCATCATAAGGATCTACAAGAACCTGAGTCAGAACAGTGCATACGGTCTTGCTGATTCCACGTTTTCGCAATTCTGCGCGAAGTGCATTTTGCAGATCGTATCCAATATAGCCCTGGCTCATGGCAGAGCATACAGACATAGGTGCTCCTGTATAATCTGAATGGAAATGTGCAAATTCATTCATTGCAGTATGAATCATACCCACCTGCGGGGCATTACTATGAGTGATAATCAACTGATAGCCCTGAGCAGTAAGGTCAGCGAGTACTTTAGCAGAATTTTTCACAGCAACCTGCTGTTCTGGAAAGGTAGTTCCCAGAGCGTGATGTCCCAGTGCGATAACAATTTTTTTCTTCATGGCGAAACCTCTCTACTATGATAAAAATTAATATTATCTTACTCTCTTATTCATAATATTGCAAGAATAATCCGTATAAAAAATCATATATTGAATTAGAAGGTTACAGTTCAGGTGCCATTGTTCCGCGAGGTGTTTTGCATGGCAAAACCCGAGGCCTGCAATGAAAAAGCCATCACCGAAGGTGATTTTGCATGGCTTTTTCATCGTTACTGGAACGCATGTGAACAGTAACTTAGAAGGTTACAGTTCAGGTGCCAGGGGGTGAATGTGAATAAAAAACAGGAAATCTTAAAAATCTTTTCTTTACATATCCGGGAGCTACTATCCAGGCTCCCTTTGGATTTTTCAAAAATGCAGGAAGTACGTATGAGGATAGAATGTCCTCTGATGATCGTCTGGGATGGACAAGAATATTTTGTCGCAGCAGGAGGAAAAGTGACGAAAATTGCCAGAGAAGGAGAAATTGTCACAAGAAAAGATCTGGTGGAGACCGTGGGATATATGGCAGATTATTCTCTGTACGCCTTTGAAGAAGAACTTCGGCAGGGATTTCTGACTGTACAGGGAGGGCATCGGATTGGTATTGCAGGAAAAATGGTGATGGATGGAGATAAAATACAGAGTATACGTCATATTTCTTTTTTGAATGTCCGATTTTCCCATCAGATCTGTGGGTGTGCAGATGAGGTGCTTCCTTATCTGATAAAAGACCAGGAAGTGTGTCATACCCTGATTATTTCTCCGCCAAGATGTGGGAAAACCACGTTATTGCGTGATCTGATCCGGCAGATTTCAAATGGAACAAGCTGGTTTCCGGGTTGTACCGTAGGAGTTGTGGATGAACGTTCTGAGATAGGAGGTTCTTATCTGGGAGTCCCTCAAAATGACCTGGGAATCAGGACAGATGTGTTGGATTGCTGTCCTAAGGCAGAAGGAATGATGATGCTGATTCGTTCCATGTCACCTGTAGTAGTGGCAGTGGATGAAATTGGAGGAAAGAATGATATCGCAGCATTGGAATCTGTGATTCATTGTGGGTGTAAGATTTTATGTACGGTACATGGCAGTTCCATTGATGATGTAAGAAAAAAGCCCCTTTTACAGAAACTGGTTCAGGACAGGGTATTTGAACGGTATGTTGTCTTATGTAACCAGAAGAATATTGGAAAAATCCATCAGATCTTTGATGAAAGAGGAACAAATATTTTTCATTCGCCGGAGATTGAAAATTGTGGTTACAGTTCAGAAACGTAAATAAGAAAGGGGAGATTCATGAGATTTTTCGGAATGAGTATGATATTGGCGGCAAGCATTTCCCTGGGTCAGTGTTTTTCAAAGGAACGGAAAAAAAGAATCGAAATGCTTTCTGCTTTAAGAGAAATGCTCACCTATATAATGGAAGAAATCAGGTATCTGGAGACGCCACTTATGCAGATCCTTACCTCAGAAAAAATGAAACAGCAAAGCGGTTTACAGTCCTTTTTTGAAGCGGTGGCAGAGGAACTGAAGAAGTGTCAGGGGAAAAATCTAAGTGAAATCATGAAAGAAAACTCTGGCCTGTTAAAGGAATGTGCCGGACTTTTGCAAAAAGACTGTGATCAGTTACTTCTGTATCTGGGGCAGTTAGGAGGAATGAATAAGACCATGCAGATGAAGCTGCTGGAAAGATATGAAAAAGAACTGGAACGAGAGATAGAAGATGCGCGGAAAGAATATGAGGACAATGCCGGGCTGTACCGCAGTATGGGATTGTTGGGAGGATTATTTCTTGGAATCCTTTTCGCGTAGCAGAGGAGGAAAGGAGTGGACATGGAGATGAGCGTGAACCTGATTTTTAAGATTGCTGCCGTAGGAATCCTGGTTTCTGTCATCAGCCAGGTTTTAAAACACAATGGCAGAGATGAAATCGCTTCCCTGACCTCTTTGTCCGGTTTGATCCTGGTTTTGTTCTGGCTGCTGCCCTATGTAAAGGAACTGTTTGAAACAATGAAAAGTCTGTTTGCGCTGTAGAGTGTTGGAAAAGAGGGGGAAGTTTGGAAGTGAACTTCCAAATCTACCATTATTGACGCAGCAAGTGCGTCAGGAAAGGGGAAAATATGGATATCATTAAAATTGCCATTACGGGAATCGTATCGGTATGCATGGCAGTGTTAATGAAAGATCTGAAACCACAGTTTTCTGTGCTGCTCAGTATTTCTGCATGTATACTTATTTTTTATTTTGCACTCTCCAAATTAAATGCGATTGCAGCTGTGTTTTCCGGTGTGACAGGCTATATGAACCTGAAGGAATCTTACCTGAAAATTCTTCTTAAGATTATCGGAATCTCTTATATCTCAGACTTTTCAGCCAGTATTTGCAGAGATGCGGGATATTGCGCGATTGCAGGGCAGATCGAAATATTTGGAAAAATCTCTATTTTGACCGTCAGTACTCCGGTTGTCCTGGCAATGCTGGAAACAGTGACGGGGTATTTGGGATGAAGGGGAAAAAATGGGGCATCATACTGAGCAGTGTTTTTTTCTGGTATCTCTTTGCAGGGGGCAGTATCTGTGCTTACGAGGAAGAACAGCAGGAGATTCTTAATTCTTATCTGGAAGAACTGGGATTGGAAGAAATCCAGGAAAGCCTGGAAGAATTATTGCCGGAGATCAACTTCAATCTAAGAGAAGCAATTCAAAAGCTTCTGAAGGGGGAAATGCCGATTACCAAAGATACATTTTTGGACATCATACGTAATGGAATGACAGAGGGACTTCAGAAACAGAAAAAATTTGTGATTCAGATTTTAATTCTGGCGATTGCAGCTTCGATATTTACCAATTATGTACAAGTATTTCAGAGAGAACAGATCATACAGGTTACTTTTTATATGGTCTATATGCTGCTGTTTCTTCTGCTCATCCATTCTTTTGAGGAACTGGGGAATCTGGCAGAGGAAACCATGGGAGGCATTCTGCAGTTTATGAGACTTCTGATTCCGGTGTATCTGATCGTCGGATCTCTGGCAGCAGGAAGCGTGACAGCAACAGGATTTTACGGAATCACTTTATTTTTTATCACTCTGGTTCAGAGTGTGATGAATTATGTGATTCTTCCGGGAATCAGTCTCTATGTATTGTTTGCATTGTTAAATTATATGGAAAAGGAACCCTTCCTTACGAAAATGACAGATCTTATGAAATGGATCTTAAACTGGGCGATGAAGACACTTCTGGCCATTGTGATTGGGATTCAGGCCATTCAGAGTATGTTGCTTCCGGCAATCGATTCCTTAAAAAATACTGTGTGGATGAAAGGAACGGGAGCTATACCGGTACTGGGGAATACCTTAAGTGCTGTTACAGAGACGGTACTGGGAACCGTAGTTTTATTAAAAAATGCTTTGGGTGTGGGTGCACTTCTGGTTATTTTACTGATCTGTCTGACACCGGTGATCCGTCTGTTTTTGTGCGTGATTTTATACAAGGCAATCAGTGCGGTAGTTCAGCCCATTTCTGATGTACGTTTTACGGAGAGCATCAGCAAAACAGGAGAAGGAATAGAACTGCTTCTGAAATCTGTTTCTTTTACTGCGGTGATGTTTATGATTACACTGGCGATGGTGACAGTATCTGGAAGGAATTAAGAAATGGAAAGCTGGAATGAATGGCTGAAATCACTGGTTTACTGTATTTGTATCCTGGAATTATTATATCATCTGGTAAGAAACCCACATTACCAGAAGTATCTGCGCTTTTTTGGCGGACTGGTATTTCTCATGACGGTACTTGATCCTGTTTTGCAGATGGCAAGGGAAGGAGATACATTTCAGATTAATATCTGGAAAGAAGAGATGAAGGAAAAAACACAGGAGCTGGAGGAAATGAGACAGAGCCTGGCGGGAATGCAAAATCGCCAGATCGAACAGGCTTATCAGAAAGAACTGGAAAATCAGGTCAGGGAAATTGTGAAAAAATGTGAAGGAAAAGCAAGTAAAATTCAGGTTTATACTGACGCTGAAGAAGAAATTCCAGAAGTGCAGCGGATTGTGATTATTATGGAAGAAGGAGAGAGCGGGGATGTACTGCTGAAGGAAACGTTAGAAGCAATCTATCATTTGCCCGAGGAAAGGATAGAAATCAGGTATGAAACATGAAACGTGGCTGACAGATTTAAGAAAAAAAATTACTTCCATAAAGAAAGAACAGTGGATTCTGGTGCTCTGTGCCGGAATACTGATTCTTGTGATTACCATGCCGGAACAGAAAACCGAACCGAATCTGGAAACGGATTCTAAAACGGAAGAAGAGGAGTATGAAGCAGATGATTCTCTGAGGAGCATTCGGCAGTTGGAGCAGAAACTGGAATCTGTTCTGGAGAATCTGGATGGGGCAGGCAAGGTGCAGGTGATGATTGCGGAAAAAAGCAGTTCAGAGAAGACAGTAGAGAAAGATGTGACATCCTCGGAACAAACGCAGCAGGAGCTGGGAGGGGAGGAAACCGGGGGGACACAGCAGGAAGTAAGCAGGGAAGAGAAAACCGTATATGGTGTGGATTCCAGAGGAAATGAAGTACCCTTTGTCATACAGGAACACGCTCCGGAGATACAGGGAGTCATCATAGCCACACAAGGGGGAGATGATCCTGTACTGGCAAAAAAGATAACTGAGGCAGTTATGGCATTATTTGGACTGGAAGCGCATAAAATCAAAGTAATGAAGATGAAATAAGGAGGAAGAATTCTGAAACATATTGTGAAGAAGAATCAGATCATCATTACAGCACTGGCAATTATGATTGCCGTGGCAGGATACTTAAATTATTCCGGGACACAGTTAGAAGAAGCAGTTTCACAAAGTACGATAGAAGAGAAGGTCCTGATGGAAAATGAGTTAAGTACGGATGACAGTTCCCTGGATCTGACAGAAGAAGTAGATGATGTACCTGGTACGGCAGTTCTCACAAGTGCGTCAGGCAGTGCTTTTTCTGCAGAAGCAAAATTGACCAGAGAACAGCTCAGGGCGCAGAATAAGGAAACATTGATGGAAGTTATTAACAATACGGAAATCACACAGGAACAGAAACAGAATGCGATAGACAGTATTACTGCTCTGACAGAGCGTGCAGAGAAAGAGGCAGCAGCAGAACTTCTTTTGGATGCAAAAGGGTTTGAAGATAGTGTTGTCAGCATTACAGACGGCAGTGTGGATGTTGTCATTAATATGGCAGAAATCACAGAGGCACAAAGGGCTCAGATTGAGGACATCGTAAAAAGAAAAACAGAGATTCCGGGAGAAAACATCGTGATTACTCCTGTAGAAGGAGAGTGAACCAGAACCATCGGGGATGGAGTTAGTGGCCTTTAAACGCCACTAACTCCATCCCCGTGGTTCAATGGTTCGCCTTGACAGAGTCTCTTTCCTTTGGTATTCTATCAGATAGATTTATGATTTGGAGGAAGCATTTGTGGCTGATATTACAAGTGAGATAAAGAAAAGAAGAACCTTTGCGATTATTTCTCATCCGGATGCAGGTAAGACAACTCTGACGGAGAAGTTCCTTTTGTATGGTGGGGCGATTAATCTGGCCGGATCTGTAAAAGGGAAGGCAACTGCGCGTCACGCTGTTTCAGACTGGATGGAGATTGAAAAGGAGAGAGGTATTTCCGTAACGTCATCTGTGCTGCAGTTTAATTATGACGGATACTGCATCAACATTCTGGATACACCGGGACATCAGGATTTCTCGGAAGATACCTACCGGACTCTGATGGCAGCAGATTCTGCTGTAATGGTAATTGATGCATCTAAGGGAGTAGAGGCGCAGACAAGAAAGCTGTTTAAAGTATGTGTCATGAGACATATCCCGATCTTTACGTTTATCAATAAAATGGACAGAGATGCCAATGATACGTTTGAACTTTTAGATGATATTGAGAAGGAACTTGGTATTGCAACCTGCCCGATCAACTGGCCAATTGGTTCCGGTAAGGCTTTTCGTGGGGTTTATGAACGCGGAAGCAGGAAGGTGACCATTTTCACAGGAACAGAAAAGGGAACAAAAGAAGGACAGACACAGGAAATCCCTGTGGATTCCGATGAATTAAGACAGTATGTTCAGGAAGATCAGTATGATCAGCTTATGGAGGAAATCGAACTTCTTGATGGAGCCAGCGCAGAGTTTGATCAGGAACTGGTAAATAAAGGGGAACTTTCTCCGGTATTCTTTGGATCTGCCCTTACAAACTTTGGAGTAGAGATTTTCCTGAAGCATTTCCTGCAGATGACCTCATCCCCTCTGCCAAGAGTGGCAGACTGCGGAGTTATTGATCCGATAAAAGAGGATTTTTCGGCATTTGTATTTAAGATTCAGGCGAATATGAATAAGGCACACAGAGACAGAATTGCTTTTATGAGAATCTGTTCGGGCCGTTTTGATGCTGGAATGGAAGTGTACCATGTCCAGGGGGATAAGAAGCAGAGATTATCACAGCCTCAGCAGATGATGGCACAGGAGCGTCATGTTGTGGACGAAGCCTATGCAGGTGATATCATTGGTGTATTTGATCCGGGTATCTATTCCATTGGAGATACGATCTGTATGCCGGGAAAGAAGTTTAAGTATGAGGGAATCCCGACTTTTGCGCCGGAGCATTTTGCAAGGGTACGTCAGCTCGATACCATGAAGAGGAAGCAGTTTGTCAAAGGTATTACACAGATTGCCCAGGAAGGTGCAATACAGATTTTCCAGGAATATAATACGGGTCTGGAAGAAATCATAGTAGGTGTAGTAGGTGTTCTGCAGTTTGAAGTACTGAAATACAGGCTGGAAAATGAATATAATGTGGACATTCGTCTGGAGAATCTTCCATATGAGCACATCCGCTGGATCGAAAATGAAGACTATGATATGAATACCATTGTAGGAACTTCTGACATGAAGAAAGTAAAAGACATGAGAGGAAAGCCTCTTCTGCTCTGGGTAAATTCCTGGAGTATCGGTATGACACTGGATCGTAATCCTGGCCTTAAGCTTGCTGAATTCGGAAGACAGTAGTTTACAAAGATTTGAAAATTTGTTATACTTGAAATTAGTAATGGGCAGCAGATAAACTGCCAAAGGAGGATACCATATGGCTAAGGAAGAAGTTCAGAAAAGTTATACTGTAACCAACATTGCAGACATGGGACTGGTTGAGATATCCAATGAAGTAGTGACCATCATTGCCGGACTTGCAGCTACTGAAGTGCAGGGTGTTACAAGTATGGCAGGAAATATTACGAATGGAATTGTAAGTCGTCTTGGCATAAAGAACCTTGCAAAAGGTGTTAAGATTACTATGGAAGGCAGTGAGGTAAGAGTTTTCCTGACTCTGAATCTCGATTATGGAGTAAGCATTCCAAAGACATGCCGGAAAGTACAGGAAAAGGTAAAATCGGCTATTGAAAATATGACTGGCCTGACGGTTCAGGATATTAATATTAAGATTGCCAGTGTTACAATGGAAGATGGTAAATAAGATTCAGAATGTCTCAAAGGATCATCGTCTTTTGAGACATTTTTTTAGAAAGGGAGAACAATGAGCAGAAGAGAGATACGTGAGAATATCTTTAAATTATTATTTTTGCTGGAGTTTTATAAGGGTGAGGAATTGAATGAACAGGCAGAATTATACCTGGATGAAGTAGAAGGAGCAGCACCTTCTGAGAAAGAAGCAGATTATATCCGTACAAAATTCCATAAGATTGAGGAAAGCCTGGAAGAAATAGATGACATGCTGGGAAAGGTATCCACAGGATGGAAAATAAGCCGTATGGGAAAAGTAGATCTTGCAATCCTGCGTCTGGCTGTTTATGAGATCAAAAAAGATGATGACATTCCGGTGGGAGTTGCAATCAATGAAGCTGTTGAACTGGCGAAAAAGTTTGGCGGAGACGAGTCTCCGGCATTTATTAACGGAGTGCTTGCAAAATTAGTGTAGGAGAATTGTGCAGAGTGCGTAATGTATATTCCGTAGGGCAGGTGAATGCCTATATTAAAAATATGTTTACACAGGATTTTTGTCTGAACAGGATCTATGTCAAAGGGGAAGTGTCGAACTGTAAGTATCATACCTCCGGCCACATTTATTTTTCTCTGAAGGATGAGACGGGAAATATCGCCTGTGTGATGTTTGCAGGAAACAGAAAAGGTCTGTCCTTTCGTCTGGAAAATGGACAGAGCGTGATTGCCCTGGGAAGTGTAAATGTATATGAAAGAGATGGAAAATATCAGCTTTATGCAAAAGAAATCATCCTGGACGGAGCAGGGCTTTTATATGAAAAGTTCCAGGCTTTAAAGCAGGAATTAGAAGACATGGGGATGTTTGCACCGGAGTATAAGCAGCCCATCAAACAGTATATTCGGACGCTTGGTATTGTGACTGCACCGACAGGTGCAGCCATTCGTGATATTATGAATATTTCCTACAGAAGGAATCCCTATATACAGTTAGTGCTTTACCCTGCTTTGGTTCAGGGAGAAGGTGCGGCAGAAAGTATTGTAAAGGGAATACAGACTTTGGAAAAAGCCGGAGTGGAAACCATTATTGTAGGCAGAGGCGGTGGTTCCATTGAGGATTTATGGGCTTTTAATGAGGAAATTGTGGCAAGAGCGATTTTTGACTGTTCTGTGCCCATTATTTCTGCTGTTGGTCATGAGACAGATTTTACCATTGCAGATTATGTGGCAGATCTTCGGGCACCGACGCCTTCAGCTGCTGCAGAATTAGCAGTTGCAGATGTGTCTGCTGTATTAGAACAGATTTCGAGATATCAGTATCAGCTGAACTGGTTTCTGAAGAAACAGTTAGAGAGCAGGCGGCAGAAACTTACCATACTGCAGAATAAATTGCAGTATTTAAGCCCACAGAATCAGATTCGGGAAAAGCGTATGCATTTGATCGAGCAGGAAGAAAAGCTGCAGTATCTGATGCAGAATGTGATGAAGAATAAGAAACATCAGATGGTGTTATATATAGAAAGGATGAAAGGGGTATCGCCACTGGAAAAATTAAGCCAGGGGTATTCTTATACTTCGGATGCGAAAGGCAAAACGGTTTCCTCGGTCCACCAGATGCAGCAGGGTGACCAGGTGACGATTTTCGTAAAAGATGGAGCTATGACGGCAGATATCCGGGAAATCCGTGAAATGAATTATGAGGAAGGAATCTCATGAAAGAAAGTGTGAAAGAAAAAGATGAATTTGTTCTGGAAGAAGCTTTTGAAAAACTGGAGACAATATTAAAAAATCTGGAGAGCAGCGAGATTACATTGGAGCAGTCTTTTCAGATGTACAAAGAAGGCATGGACCTGCTGAAACAGTGTAATGAGAATCTGGATACGGTAGAAAAGAAAATGCAGATGATAAACGAAGAAGGTGAATATATTGATTTTCAGTGAAAAATTAAAGATACGCACAGAGGAAGTACAGAAAATAATTTACAGTTATCTCCCTCAGGAACAGGGATATCAGAAAAATCTCCTTTCTGCCATGAATTACAGTATGCAGGCAGGGGGAAAGAGACTTCGCCCTCTTCTGATGCAGGAGACATACCGCTTATTTGGCGGCAATTCCGGTGTAGTTGAACCCTTTATGGCGGCAATGGAGATGATTCACACTCATTCCCTGATTCATGATGATTTGCCGGCTATGGATAATGACGAGTACCGTAGAGGAAGAAAAACAACCCATATCGTTTACGGAGAGGCCATGGCGATCCTTGCAGGAGATGGACTCCTGAATTATGCGTATGAGACAGCCTGCAAAGCATTTATGATAGAACCGGAGAACAGAAATATTGGAAAAGCCCTGGCACTTTTGGCTGGAAAGACAGGAATTACCGGTATGATGGGAGGCCAGGCTGTAGATGTGGAGTCAGAGGGACTTCCGCTTGATAAGGGAAAACTGGATTTCATATACCGGTTGAAAACCGGGGCGCTGATTGAGGGATCCATGATGATTGGTGCCCTCCTTGCGGGAGCAGGGGATGAGGAAGTAACGAAAATAGAGAAGGTGGCTTCGGATATTGGGCTGGCTTTCCAGATTCAGGATGATATCCTGGATATTTCAAGTACGATGGAAGTACTGGGAAAACCGATTAACAGTGATGATAAGAATCATAAGACAACTTATGTGACATTAGAAGGATTGGAGAAAGCGAAAGAGGATGTTGCAGTAATTTCAAAGCGTGCAATTTCCACGCTGGATGAATTGCCGCAGAAAAATGAGTTTTTAAGAGAACTGATTCTTTCACTGATTACCAGGGAGAAATAAGCATGGTTTTGGATAAGATTCAGAAGGAAAATGACATCAAAAAGATCAGTAAGGAAGAGCTTCCGGTTCTGGCTCAGGAAATCAGGGAATTCCTGATACAGAAAATCAGTGAAACCGGTGGACATCTGGCTTCTAATCTCGGAGTGGTGGAATTGACGATGGCACTTCATCTTACACTGAATTTTCCCGAGGATGTACTGATCTGGGATGTAGGACATCAGTCCTATACACATAAACTACTGACAGGAAGAAGAGAGGGCTTTGATACTTTACGTAAATTTGGTGGTATGAGTGGTTTCCCGAAGCGTAAAGAAAGTCCCTGCGATTCTTTTGACACAGGTCATAGTTCTACCTCTGTTTCAGCGGGACTTGGATATGCCATGGCTTCTCAGCTTCAGAAAAAGGATAATACGATCATTTCTGTCATAGGAGATGGTTCCATGACAGGGGGAATGGCCTGGGAGGCTTTGAATAATGCATCCGGACTGAAACGTAACTTTATTATTGTATTAAATGACAATAATATGTCTATTTCAGAAAATGTAGGCGGGCTTTCCGCTTATTTGAATTCTGTGAGAACCACACAGGGGTATCAGAATCTGAAAGCCGGAGTGCAGTCTACGTTGTCCAAAATTCCCGGACATGGAGAACAGATCGTCCGAAATATCCGTAAGACCAAAAACAGCATTAAGCAGTTTCTGGTTCCGGGAATGTTATTTGAAGAAATGGGCGTGACATATCTTGGCCCTATAGATGGACATAATATCGATCAGATCTGCAGGACTATAAAAGAAGCACAGCAGGTAAAGGGGGCAGTCCTGGTACATGTCTGTACACAGAAGGGCAGAGGGTATGAACCTGCCATGCGTAATCCTGCACGTTTTCATGGAACAGAGCCATTTCAGATTGAAACCGGTGTGCCAAAAAAGAAAAAAGAAAAGTCCAATTATACAGATGTGTTCTCCACAGTGATGATGAAAATGGGAGAAAGAGAGCCAAATGTTGTGGCAGTGACAGCTGCCATGCCGGACGGTACCGGTCTGAAAAGATTCCAGAACCTGTATCCGGAGAGGTTTTTTGACGTAGGAATTGCAGAGCAGCATGCAGTAACCTTTTCTGCTGGAATGGCAGCTTCGGGATTGATTCCTGTGTTTGCAGTGTATTCTTCTTTTCTTCAGCGTGCCTTTGATCAGGTACTGCATGATGTCTGTATGCAGAATCTTCATGTCATATTTGCCATTGACCGGGCTGGTCTGGTGGGAAGTGATGGAGAGACGCACCAGGGGGCATTTGATCTGTCTTTTCTCAGCACTATGCCCAACATGACAGTGATGGCACCTAAGAATAAATGGGAACTTTCGGATATGATGAAGTTTGCAGTAAAGCATGATGGCCCAGTGGCAATTCGATATCCAAGAGGTGAGGCATATGATGGATTGTCTCGTTTCAGAAAACCAATTGAGTATGGCAAATGGGAGATCATCTATGATGAGAGTGAGATTGCTCTTGTTGCGGTGGGAAGTATGGTGAAGGTGGCACTGGAAGCAAGAGAGATGTTAAGAAATCATGGATTGGCCTGCTCTTTGGTGAATGCCAGATTTGTAAAACCATTAGATGAAGAAATGCTTCGAACCCTTCAGGCGGAACACAAACTGATCGTAACGCTGGAAGAGAATGTAAAAGCTGGCGGATTTGGGGAACAGGTGCTGGATTATCTGAACGAAATACACAGCAAAGTATCCTTTATGAATATATCCATTCCAGATGAATTTGTGGAGCATGGAAATGTGGATCTGCTTCGTCAGGAAATGGGAATTGATGCAGCTTCAGTTGTCAAGAGAATCATGACACAATATTTTTGTAACTATTCAGAGCCATGCAAAGATTCATAAAGCTGCATGTTTACATGTAAGATTATGAATCTTTATATGGCGGGAATCATCCAATGAGCAAAAGAAAAGCTACATAGTAGCGATTTTGCGAATGGGATGCTGAATAGTTAAGAGTGAAATTTCTTAGGAGTTTTGAAAAGATGAAAGAGAGACTGGACGTATTGATGGTGCAGCGTCAG
Organism: Muricoprocola sp.; assembly: GCA_051879475.1. Taxonomy (GTDB): domain Bacteria; phylum Bacillota; class Clostridia; order Lachnospirales; family Lachnospiraceae; genus Marvinbryantia. The sequence goes on from JBJEMC010000256.1 coordinate 19,417, forward strand.
CTGGCTCCGTCAAGAGAGAAGGCAAAGGCAATGATCATGGCCGGAAATGTACTGGTGGATGGTCAGAGAGAAGACAAAGCAGGAACAATGTTTGCTGATACCGTGGAAATCACCTTGAAAGGAAATACACTGAAATATGTCAGCAGAGGCGGACTGAAACTGGAAAAGGCCATGGAGAAATTTGACATCACACTGGATGGAAAAGTCTGTATGGATGTCGGTGCCTCCACAGGTGGATTTACAGACTGTATGCTTCAAAATGGGGCGGTAAAGGTATACTCTGTGGACGTGGGATACGGTCAGTTAGACTGGAATCTCAGGCAGGATCCCAGAGTAATCTGTATGGAAAAGACCAATATCCGTTATGTGACACCTGAGGATATTCAGGAACCGGTGGAATTTGCATCTATAGATGTATCTTTTATCTCTCTTACCAAAGTCCTTCTGCCGGTAAGAAATCTGTTGACAGAAAACGGAGAAATTGCCTGTCTGATCAAGCCGCAGTTTGAGGCGGGAAGAGAAAAAGTGGGAAAGAAAGGGGTCGTAAGAGACCCGAAGGTTCATGAGGAAGTGATTGAGGCAGTTACCGCTTACGCCAGAAGTATTTCTTTTGAACTTAAGAACCTGGAGTTTTCTCCGATTAAAGGGCCGGAAGGAAATATCGAATATCTCCTTCATCTTCATAAGCTTCCGGAAGGGGAATATATAGAAGGAATGCCTTTTGATATCAAAGAGACAGTAAAAGCAGCTCATCAGAATTTGGACAGGTAAGGTTAATATGAAACGATTTTATGTAATAACGAATCTTCAGAAAGATCCTGATATGCTGATGGCCGGACAGATCAGGCAATATCTGGAACAGAAGGGTGCACAGTGCTTTTTTCAGGAATGTGATGGGGCTGAGGTGTGCAAAAACTATCATTATACAGATCCTGCCAAAGTTCCGGAAGATATTGACTGCGCCATAGTTCTTGGAGGAGACGGAACGGTTCTTCAGGCTTCCAGAGATCTGGTGGATAAGAATATCCCATTATTTGGGATTAATATGGGGACGTTAGGTTATCTGGCAGAAGTGGATAAGGAGCATATGAAACCTGCACTGGATAAGCTGCTCCTGGATGAATATATTACAGAGAAAAGAATGATGCTGGAAGGGTCAGCCTATCATTTGCATAAACGGCTTATCAAGGATGTGGCATTAAATGATATTGTCATAGCCAGAAATGGTGGAATCAGAATCATGGATTTCCAGATCTATGTCAATGACAGACTGCTGAATTCCTACAGTGCAGATGGAATTATTGTATCGACACCCACCGGTTCCACAGGATACAGTCTTTCTGTTGGCGGACCCATCGTAGAACCGTCTGCATCTCTTCTGATGATCACACCGATTGCACCGCATACCTTAAATGCCAGAAGTGTGATTTTGCCGGAGGATGCAAAGGTAAAAATTATGATTGGGGAAAGAAATGGCGCAGCAGCAGAAGCGGAAGTAACTTTTGATGGGGATACGGCTGTGAAAATGAGTGGAAAAGACTATGTAGAGATAGAAAAATCACAAAAAACAGCCAGATTTGTTAAAATTGATCAAATCAGTTTTCTGGAAATTCTGAGAAGAAAAATGAGAGGAACCTGAGATGAAATTACAGAGACATACGAAGATTGTAGAATTGATTCATAAGTATGATATTGATACACAGGAAGAACTGGCAGCCAGACTCAATGAAGCAGGATTTAAAGTTACGCAGGCAACAGTTTCCAGGGATATCCGGGAGCTGAAACTTACGAAGGTTTCTGTGGATGGAGGAGGACAGAAATATGTCCTTATGACAGCAGCAAATAATACACTGGATGAAAAATATCTGCGAATCTTAAGAGAAGGGTTTGTGTCTATGGACATGGCTCAGAATATACTGGTGATCAGAACAGTTTCCGGTATGGCCATGGGAGTTGCAGCAGCACTGGATGCTCTGAAATGGAGCGAAATGGCAGGCTGTATTGCCGGCGATGACACGATCATGTGTGCGATCCACAGCGCAGAAGAAACGATTATTGTTATGGACAAAATCAGACGGATCCTGGAAGAAAGATAATGAATGACTCCTTGCCGGGAGTATGACAGGTGAGAAAAATGTTATTGCATTTACATGTGAAAAATATGGCATTGATAAAGGAACTGGAAATAGATTTTGGAAAGGGACTGAATATCCTGACAGGAGAAACAGGAGCAGGAAAGTCTATTCTGATCGGTTCCATCAATGTAGCCCTGGGAATGCAGAGCTTTAAAGGCTTTGTAAGGGAAGATGAAAAGAATGCTCTGGTGGAACTGGTTTTTGATGTGGAAGAAGAAACTGCCAGAGAGAAAATCAGAGCAATGGATATAGAACTGGAGGATGGACAGGTGATCTTAAGCCGCCGTCTGGTGAATGGAAGAAGTATCAGTAAAGTAAATGGAGAAACCGTAACAGTTTCGGCCATAAGAGAACTGGCTTCTGTATTGATTGATATTCATGGACAGCATGAACATCAGTCTTTATTATACAAAAAAAATCATTTACAGATTCTGGATGAATATGCGAAGGAGGAACTGGAAACATATAAACAGGAAGGACTTCGTCTTTATGAATCTTATATGGAAACCAAACGTCAGCTGGAAGAATTTACCATGGATGAAGCATCCAGAAAAAAGGAACTGGATTTCCTGGAGTTTGAGATTGGAGAAATAGAAGATGCTCAGCTGCAGGAAGGGGAAGATGAAGAACTGGAGCAACGGTATCAGAAGCTTTCCAATGCCAGAAAGATCGCACAGAGCGTGGGAGAAGCATATGAACTTTCCGGAAATGGAGAAGCCAATGCCTTAGATATGATTTCCATGGCAGTGCAGCGCATCCAGAGCGTGAGCAGCTATGATAAAGAACTGGAAAGTTTTTGTGAGCAGCTTGGAGAGATTGAAAATCTTCTTTCTGATTTTAACAGAGAATTATCCGGATATCTGGATTCTCTTACCTTTGATGAGTACGAGTTTGCGCAGATCACAGAACGTCTGAATATGATCAATCATTTAAAGACAAAATATGGTCATACGATTGCAGATATTCTTGCATATAAGGAAGAGCGGCAGCAGCGTTATCAGGAGCTTATAGACTATGATGCCCGTCGGGAAGAACTTCAGATTCGGTTTGAAAAACAGACGGCATGCTTAAGAAAAAATGCGGAAAAAATGTCAGCAATCCGTCAAAAATTTGCAGGAAAGCTTGCAAAGGTCATTCAGAAGCAGCTGGAAGATCTGAATTTCCTGGAAACGAATTTTCAGGTGGTTGTAGAACCGACAGCAGCCCTGACAGCAAATGGTCATGATGAAGCCTGTTTTATGATTTCCATGAATCCGGGATCACCGGTAAAACCATTGGGGGATGTGGCATCCGGTGGAGAACTTTCCAGAATTATGCTGGCAATCAAGACGGTGCTTGCGGATAAGGATCAGACAGAAACTTTGATTTTTGATGAAATTGATGTGGGAATCAGTGGAAGAACCGCACAGAAGGTCTCAGAAAAAATGGCAGTCATTGCCAGAAGTCGGCAGATTCTCTGCATTACTCATCTGGCCCAGATCGCATCTATGGCAGACAACCATTTCTATATAGAAAAAAACATTCAGGGACAGAATACGGTGACAAGTATCCGCAGACTTTCAGAAGAAGAAAGTGTGGAAGAACTGGCGCGTATTTTAGGAGGAACCACAATTACTGCCACCACTTTGCAAAGCGCAAAGGAGATGAAGGAAATGGCAGATGCGTCAAAAAAATACTAGGTTACATTTTTTCTTTATTCACATACTAAGAGAGGATATCAGAGGATATCCTCTCTGTTGCGTTTAGGAAAGGATGTGAATAGATGAAATCGCTGAAACTACTGCTTCCTCTCTGTGGAATGAGTTTGTTATTATTTTTTATTGAGGCAAAGGCACAACTGCCGGATCGTCTGACAATTGCCAGGGATTCTATGGCGGATATGAAAGAGGATGTTTTGCATATACCTGGAATTACGGAA
>JBJEMC010000257.1:0-4453 GCA_051879475.1 Muricoprocola sp.
TTTATAGGCTATGTTTTTTCACAGCCCCTTTTTCATTGCAGACCTCGGGTTTTGCCAAGCAAAACACCTCGCGGAACAGTAGCACCTGAACTGTAACAAAATATCATTTTAATACACAATAATCTCATAAGAGCGCTCGAAGATTTCGCCTTCTTTTAATACATTGATTCCCTTTTTCTCTGAAATATCTTTGTTAAAGCCACGATCGTCGCAGCGTCCAATCCAGGGTTCCAGACACACATATGGTGCTCCCGGTTTAGACCAGATTCCAAAATTCGGAAAACCGTCACATTTCATTGCAACATACGGAGATCCATCCGGCATAGTGATTCCTACCCATTTAATCTGTCCGTCATCAAACACTAAAGCATCATTGTCAAACATATCCTCACGAATCTGGTATTTATGATCTGTCAATAAAAGCTCGTGAGTCTCTTCCGGAATTCCTGTTCCATTGCTTGTATCTATCAAAATATAAGTTAATGCATCCTGATCTTGGGCAAACTGAATGTAATAATCACTCTGTTTTGTATCCGGAAGCACCGGAACATTAAATGCCGGATGTCCACCGATGGTAAAATACATGGTATTTTCCCCTCTGTTCACCACTTTCCAGCCAACCGTCAGATGTCCTTCACAGATGCTGTGAGTAACCTCCAGTTCAAAATCAAAAGGATAAACCTTCTTTGTTTCCTCCGTTGCTTTCAATACATGAGTGACAGATGTCTCATCTATACCTACCAGTGTAAAGTCCATATCTCTGGCAAAACCATGCTGGCCTGCCGGATAAGTCTGTCCATGATATAAATACCTTTTATTATAATGCTGGCCGACATTCGGGAAAAGTATCGGCGCATGACGGTTCCAGAAGGCCGGGTCTGCCTGCCACATAACTTCTCTCTCATTTTTCTTATCATAAATGCTGATCAATTCCGCACCATGATCGGCAATCGTCACTCTGATTTTTTCATTTTCTATTGTATTCATTCCCATACTTATCCCCCTTTTCTAGATTGTATTATCCGAGAATACTAATCGGCCTCCCGATTGACAAGACCATACTCTATTAGAAGTTCCTTTTGAAAAACCGAATCGCTAATAGATCTCATAAGATCTTCCTGTCGTCCGTCGCGCAAAAGGAACTGATTCAGCCGGTTAACTTTCTCCTGTCCGTCTTTATAGCCAGATTCATGTCCATCTTTGAAGCCAGATTCATGCCCATCTTTGTAACCATCTTCCCGTGCTTCCTGTGCAATGGCCTGGTACATCCTCTTTGTAAAAATCTCATCATCATATTCGTCCAAAAACATCCTAACAACCTCCTGACGGTGCTCCTTCAACACATCAGTCAAGACATTCTCCCTCAAGCAGCGGTCTACTGCAAGATTTACAGATATCTGAGGTGAATAACCATTCTGGATATTTTCCCTGATATAAAAGATAAAAAGAGAATAATCCAACAGGGGCTTACATTTTTCCATGAGTTCTCTGTTCTTACCATAATTGATATTCAATACTACGGCTCTGCATTCCAATGCAGGAATCTGGAAATCAACATTCATACCAACAGGTTTCCTGTAAGAATCAGACAAACATAAAATCTCCCGTTCCGGCCGTTCATCCAGGCCATTATAAAAAACAAGAAACTGCGGAAAAGGAAGAAGAATCTGTTTGGTTCCATACAGATTTGCGTCCTTCTTTTCTATGTACGCCCGATATAGTCGTGCAAAATACAGAAAACCACGGAGAGGTATATTGGGATTCCAAGTGGACTGATGTTCCATAAGACACAATGCACAGTCCAAAAGAAAAGAAACATCATTTTTATACCCCATATAAATCACATTTTCCAGTGTGGTAATGGTAAGTTGGTCAACATCCTCGTATGACGTCTGGTTGATGGCATTATATAATTGCAAAAGTTTCCATTTATCCTTAAAAATATAACGGAATAATTTATCTTTATGTGTTCTCTGCACATACGTGCTTTCCTCGGGAGTAGATGGAATCATAGATTCCTGTGTCACATGTTCAGATGTATTTTCTGACAAACTATTTTTCATGTTCACACACTCCTATTATAATATTTTTTGCTGTGTTTTAAAAGTATGAAACGAGAATTTGTTACTGTTCACGTACGTTCCAGTAACTATGAAAATTTCACACATAATGCCCGAAGATCAGGAAATAATTTCCTGATCCTATAGGCATATTTGAAATAAACATTAACGGGAAATACCCGGCGAAAGCCGGAAGAATTATAGATGTAATTAATCATATATTGCTTTTAGCAAATTGTAAAGAAAAAGCTTTCGACAAAATTTGTGATAATCTGTCATACGTCCCTGTGTCTTTTCTATGATCATAAATGGATCATAAAAAGGCAAATTTAGATCTTTTCATATCAGCTATTTTAGATAAACACATACTTTCTCAATCTTTCCATCGCTTCTTGCACTCTGGAAAGAGGAAGAGCCAGATTTACTCTCAGATGACAAGGACCATGGAATTCCCTTCCATCCTGAACAGCCACTCCCACATTCCAGGCAGCCTGTTCCACTTCATCAAGAGTTTTTCCATGAGCCTGACACCACTGTGTACAGTCCAGAAAAAGCATATACGTTCCCTGAGGTTTTGAGAAAGTGATTCCCGGGAAATTCTCATGGATATATCGAGACGCATAACTTACATTTTCTGCGAGAACCTGACGCAGTTCATCCACCCACTCATATCCTTCCGGCTGATAAGCCCCCATCAGGGCATACATGGACAGAACATTCATCTCATTATAACAGCAAAGAGAGGATTCCTTTTCCACACGATCCCGGATCCAGGGATTATAAATAATATGATAACTTCCTATCAATCCTGCAAGATTAAAGGTCTTAGACGGTGCATACAGTGCAACTGTGCGGTTTTTGGCGTCTTCAGAAACTGACTGGGTAGGGATATGCTTGTTTCCCTCTAAGGTCAGGTCTGACCAGATTTCATCAGATACTACAAACACATCATATTTTCGATAAAGCTCCATAGCCTTTTCTATTTCCCAACGCTCCCAGACTCGGCCGCATGGATTGTGCGGAGAACAAAAGATTGCTGCATGTATTTTATTCTCAGCCAGTTTCTTTTCCATATCCTCAAAATCCATTCTCCATATGCCATCTTCGTCCTGCACCAGAGAACTATGTACGATGTCATAACCATTATCTTTCAAAACATGGGTAAATCCAATATAGGTAGGCTTATGCACCAGAACCTTGTCACCTCTGGAACAAAATACATTCAGTGCAGAGATCACTCCTCCCAGCACACCATTCTCATATCCAATGCACTCTGAAGTCAATCCGGTAACTCCATTTCTCTTCTCCTGCCACTGAATAATTGCATCATAATATTCGTCTCTTGGATCAAAATATCCAAAAGCCGGATGCTGTGTCCTGGCAATAATCGATTGCTGGATCGTCGGCAACACCGGAAAATTCATATCTGCAACCCACATGGGGATCACATCAAATCCTTCCTTCGGAGCACCTGGTGCTCCTTCCTTTCCCAATCTTTCTACTGCAATAGCATCCCAGCCTTTACGCTGCATAATTGTTGTAAAATCGTATTTCATTTTTATCTCCATTTTCTCATAATTGTTTTTCTTTTATTTTTCCTGCAGCATAGACAAATATGAAATCCTGGTCGTCTCTTCCATAGAATGTCCCATCTTCTCCAGAAAATCCTGTATCTTCTGCAAAGCAGATTCCCTCTCCGTCTCCGAAGAAACAATAATCTCTGCTTCCAGAAAATCGCCCAGTCCATCTACCTGATCTACACATACCGTAAGTTCATTAAGAAAATAATACCGTCGAAGCTTGCGGACCGGAGAAACCTCCCTGAATCCAATGGATTTCAGAATCCTTTCCCCGACATCCCCATCTTCCACCTCTGTTTCAAGTTCCTCACGTGTCATGGATATCTCATCCATCCTGGTTCCTTTATAAGTAAGAAATGCCTGTATCTTTCCTGTTCTGATATTCTTTGTCTTACGAATACGCAGAGCCTTATCTGCCTGTTTGAAATCATACACATCACTGGTAAAATAAACATCCCGCTCCTCTACCAGATCACCTGCCTCAAAGCCAAACTGCTGCAGTTTATCTTCTATAATCTTCCAGTCAGAGACAGGAAGCTTGACCTCTACTTCAATCATTTTATCTTCTCCATGTTCCGCATGTTTAACTCGATAATACTTGGTCTCAGTATTTTTTTCAACTAGTTTTTCCTTGTATATCCTAAATGTATGCATTATAATCATTCCAGTAACCAACATTACTACTTCTAACAGGACTTATTATGAAAATAGATCAACAACTAACACACCTTCTTTCCAAAGAAACACATATCCATCTGGCGGAAATCAAAGCCCTTTATCAACGTTTTGACCGTCAGTTTGGACTTCACGGAG
>JBJEMC010000258.1:0-4449 GCA_051879475.1 Muricoprocola sp.
GGGAAGCGGAAAGACTTATGAGATGGTAGCAGCAGCGATGGAGAGCAAACGTCTTGGTCTTGCACAGAAAAGCCTGTTTGTAGTGCCCAACCATCTGACAGAACAGTGGGGAGCTGAGTTTTTACAGCTTTATCCGGGGGCAAATATCCTTGTGGCGACAAAGAAGGATTTTGAACCGGCAAACCGCAAGAAATTCTGTGCAAGGATCGCAATGGGAAACTATGATGCGGTTATCATCGGGCATTCCCAGTTTGAAAGGATTCCTTTATCGGATGAACGTCAGAGGATGGCGATTGAAAACCAGATCGCAGAGCTGGAGGCAGGCATCCAGGAAGCAAAGATGGAAAGTGACGGCAGCCGTTATACAGTCAAACAGCTGGAGAAGACAAAGAAAGGTCTCCGCAGGCGTTTGGAAAAGCTGGAAAACAAAGAGAAAAAGGATGATGTGGTTACGTTTGAAGAACTGGGGGTTGACCGCTTATATGTGGATGAAGCCCATTATTATAAAAATGCCTTTTTCTATACGAAAATGAGGAATGTGGCAGGCATTGCCCAGAACGAAGCACAGAAATCCGCAGATATGTTCAACAAATGCCAGTATCTGGATGAGATCACCGGGGGAAAAGGCGTTACCTTTGCGACGGGTACACCGGTCAGCAACAGTATGACGGAACTTTATACGATGCAGCGTTATCTGCAGTACGATAAACTGAACCGGATGGGGCTGGGGCATTTTGACTCCTGGGCATCCACATTCGGGGAAGTAGTGACCAGCATCGAACTGGCTCCGGAAGGCACCGGTTACCGTTCCAAATCCAGATTTGCCAGATTTTACAATCTCCCGGAACTGATGAGCATGTTCAAGGAGATTGCTGATATTAAAACAGCAGATCAACTGGATCTTCCTGTGCCGGAAGTTGAGTATGAAACCGTGGTATTAAAGCCATCAGAGTATCAGAAAGACATCGTGGCGAGCCTTGGGGAACGTGCGGAAGTTATCCGGCGTGGAGACGTGGATTCCTCTGTTGATAATATGCTGAAAGTAACCAATGATGGAAGAAAGCTGGCACTGGATCAGCGTCTGGTCAATCCCATGCTGCCGGATGATGAGGGAAGCAAGGTGAATGCCTGTGTCAGCAAATGTTATGAAATATGGAAGCAGACTACGCCCCAACGTTCCGCTCAGTTAGTATTTTGCGATCTGTCCATACCAAGAGCAGTGGGAAAGACGACCGTGGAGATTGATGGAAAGAAAGAGGAGGCAGATATTTTTGATGATGTCTACCATGAATTCAAACGAAAACTGATGGCAAAAGGTGTGCCGGAACAGGAGATCGCTTTTATCCATGATGCAAACACGGATGTAAAGAAGACGGAATTATTTAAAAAAGTAAGGGATGGGCAGGTACGTTTCCTGTTAGGTTCCACCGCTAAAATGGGAGCTGGAACCAATGTGCAGGATCGCCTGATTGCCTTGCATCATCTGGATGTGGGATGGAAACCGTCCGATCTGGAACAGAGGGAAGGTCGTATCATCCGTCAGGGTAATGTGAATAAGAAAGTGCATATTTTCCGGTATGTAACAGAAGGAACCTTCGACAGTTACATGTGGCAGCTGATTGAGAGTAAGCAGAGGTTTATTTCCCAGATTATGACCAGCAAATCCCCGGTCAGAATCTGCGAGGATGTGGACGATACTGCATTGTCCTATGCGGAAGTGAAGGCACTGTCCACCGGTAATCCGGCGATCAAGGAGAAAATGGAGTTGGATGTGGAAGTATCGAAACTGAAACTGTTAAAAGCAAACTTTGTGAGCAACCATTACCGTTTGGAAGATGATATTGCAAAGGGATATCCACAGCAGATCGCAGTACTTCGGGAGAGTATCGGAGGCTATCAGGCAGATATTGAAAAATATCAGGCGAATAAGATTACAGATCCGGAGCAGTTTGTGATGGAGATCGGCGGCACGACCTTCCATGAGAAGAAAGAAGCGGGAGCAGCCTTGCTTTCCGTCTGCCAGTCCATGAAACAGGTCGATGCCATGATCAATGTAGGTCAGTACCAGGGATTTTCCATCCGATTGAAGTTTGACTCTTGGAGTAAGGAATTTATTCTTTCCCTGAAAAATGAGAACGTGTATCGTGTCAGCCTTGGCTCCGATGAGAATGGTAATATCATCAGGATTAATAATGCATTAGAAGCAATCCCGCAGAAACTGGCAGAAGCAGAACAAAAGCTGGAAACCGTACAGGGACAGCTGAAAAATGCCATGGAAGAGGTGAAAAAGCCATTCCCGAAAGAGACGGAGCTGAGTGAAAAACTGGAACGTCTATCTGAACTGAATGCCCTTCTGAATATGGATGAAAGAGAAGATACGAAGGATGAGGCAGAGGAACAGGATGAAAATGAAGAACATCAATCTCTCCATGACAAGATCTCTGCTTTCAAAGAAAATAGCCGGAATCATGATGTAACAGAACCGGCAGCCAGAACAGCAGAGTCTTGTATCGGATAATCTTTGGATATACAAGAAAGGGTGTTAGGTGTAAAATAGGGGGCACGGGGATGTGCCCCTAGAAATTAGCAAAATTCAATTTGATGAGGTGAGTAGAATGAACGAAGAATGTTTGATCTGCAAAGCTCCATTGGAATATCGTGACTCTGATATAATTATGGAGTGTGAACTTTGCCATAAAAAACAAAGTAGTAAGACGAGATGTATAAATGGACATTTTGTTTGTGACGAGTGTCATACAAGCGGAATGGATGAGGTTCTTTCTATATGTTTCAATAGCAAATCAAAAAATCCTATTGAACTTTTGGAAGAAATGATGTGCATACCTTCTTGCCATATGCACGGTCCAGAACATCACACAATGGTCGGCTCTGCACTTTTGACAGCCTATAAAAATGCAGGTGGACAGATAGATTTAAAAACTGCACTTTATGAAATGCAGAAAAGAGGGAAGCAAGTCCCAGGTGGTGCTTGTGGTTTTTGGGGTGCCTGCGGAGCGGGCATTAGTACTGGAATGTACCTTTCTATTGCATTAAAGTCAACACCACTGGCAACGGAGGCATGGGGGCTTTCTAATCAAATCACAGCAAAAGCATTGGAAGCGATAGGTAAAAATGGAGGACCACGTTGCTGTAAAAGGGATTCATATCTTTCAATTATTGAAGCAGTTCATTTCACAAGAGAAAAGTTAGGTGTAGAAATGAGTTTAAATCAAGTGATGTGTTCTCGTTCACATCTCAATAATCAATGTTTGCAAAAAGAATGTCCATTTCACACTAAGGCAAAGAAAAAAGTGGCTTTTATTTGTGTTCATAATTCCTGTCGTAGTCAGATTGCGGAAGCTTTGGGGAATCACTTGGCGGCAGATGTATTTGAATCATATTCTGCTGGTACAGAGACGAAAGCAAAAATCAACCAAGATGCAGTTAGGCTTATGAAAGAACTATATGGGATTGATATGGAACAGACCCAGTATTCGAAGCTGATTACCGATATTCCTGATCCAGATATAGCAATTTCTATGGGATGTAATGTGGGCTGTCCTTTTATTGGAAGAGCATTCGATGATAATTGGGAACTGGAAGATCCTACTGGAAAATCGGATGATGAATTTAAGATAACAATAAACGAGATAGAAAATAGAATCATGCAACTAAAGAATGAATTGATATAAAATGAAAAATATCAAATTCCATCTTATCAAATTGTCACATGACATTCATAACTGATAGGAGTTATATTTTAACAACGTAAACTGATGAAAGGGGAGGTGGTTCCGTTGTCCCGTGAAAATCATAAAATGATAGATGGAAAACTGATTCAGATGGATAAGAGATATTCCCAGCTTAAACTGAAGCAGAAAGATAAAATAGCAGAGTGGATGTATCTGGAGACAAAGGCTTATTATGAAAAATATTACACATTCCCCGGAGATAAACATATCGAGGATGTGGTTTCAAAAGTCTATGATCGGATTGTAGATGCGGATATCTGGGTTCCTTATGGAGAAGTTGTGAAACACTATAAGAAAAAGAGGGCAGATATTAACAAGCGTGTGAAACGAACTCTCAATCAATACGAAGAGAAGAAAACGGAAACGGTCTGTTTTATGAATATGTGCATGGTGCAGGATGGAAACGGAAATGTGCTTGCATTGGATAAGGTAAATGACAGTTACACCGGAACAACATTTCCTGGAGGACATGTGGAAAAAGGTGAAATTTTCACAGATTCCATTATCCGTGAAGTACAGGAAGAAACTGGACTTACGATTGAAAAACCGTTGTTTTGTGGTGTATATCATTGGATGAAATCCGGGATTCATAATGTGATCTTTCTCTATAAAGCAGATAAGTATTCAGGAACATTACAAAGCTCTGAGGAGGGGAGCATCTACTGGGTTCCGATGGAAGAGTTTAAGAAAAAGGGAC
>JBJEMC010000259.1:0-1392 GCA_051879475.1 Muricoprocola sp.
CCTTCCGGAAACCGGTGGTATGGGTACTACAATCTTCTACGTTGTAGGTGCGATCCTGGTAATTGGTGCAGGTATTGTTCTGATTACAAGAAAACGTATGAGCGTAAACAAATAATGCAAAAGTGACAAAGCAAGAAAGAGCCGTGGACTTGACAGTTCCGGTAATTGATTTGACACAAATAGGATGACAGGGTCAAAAGGTCATGTATTTTATGCCTGCATGGAATGCATGACTTTTGATCCCAACATCATCATTCAGCTGCATGTCAGCCAGAGAGTGCCACAAGCACCCTGGAAAATGATGCAGACGGAACAATTGTGTGAGATAGAACAGCAAGGAGAGGCTTATGAGATGGATGAAAAAAAATCTTTCAACGATGATATTAGTTGTAATTTTTATCATAGGATTGTCCTTACTGCTGTATCCAAGTTTCAGTGATTATTGGAATTCTTTTCATCAAAGCCGTGCCATTGCCAGTTATGCGGAGACGGTGACCACCATTGATGATAAGGATTATGAAAAAATGTGGGCAGAAGCTCATGCATACAATGCTGATTTGGTACAGAAACAAAATCGTTGGATTTTGTCCGATGAAGAATATAAAGAATATGAACAAATATTAAATATAGGTGGAATCGGCATCATTGGTTATATTGAAATTCCTTCCATCAAGGTATCACTTCCAATCTATCACGGAGTAGATGAGGCAGTACTGCAGATTGCTGTAGGTCACATTGAAGGAAGTTCTTTACCGGTAGGCGGTGAGAGTACCCATTGTGTATTGTCCGGACATCGTGGCCTTCCCTCTGCAAAGCTTTTTACCAACCTTGATGAGATGGCAGAGGGAGATCTTTTCATGATCCGTGTGCTGGATGAGACGTTGACCTATGAAGTAGATCAGATTCGTATTGTAGAGCCGGAGGATCTGTCAGAACTGGAAATCGAGGAAGGAAAGGATCTTTGTACCCTTGTCACCTGTACCCCTTATGGAATCAACAGTCATCGGCTTTTGGTGCGGGGACACAGAGTGGAAAATATGGAGAATACCACCTCCATTCGTGTGACGGCAGACGCCATACAGATTGATCCTGTGATGGTGGCACCGGTGGTTGCTATCCCGATTTTGTTGATTTTGCTGATTTGGCTGTTGGTACATTATCGAAAACGCTGATGATAAAATGATTCTTGTTGAGAAGGAGAGGATGAAAAGTGAAAGGAAAGATAAAAAAAGAAATGCAAAGAATAGGCAGATTTCTTGTGTTTTGTCTTCTTGCCTTACTGCTGCCGGTACAGACTCTGGCTGCCCAGGATACGGCAAAAGAAGATACCAGCCTGACTCTTCATTACAAATATGGAAAAACCACATTTACCTTCTATAAAGTGGCAGATTT
>JBJEMC010000259.1:1492-4440 GCA_051879475.1 Muricoprocola sp.
CTCTTCATTACAAATATGGAAAAACCACATTTACCTTCTATAAAGTGGCAGATTTCTCCGAGGACGGACAATTTAATCTTGTGCAGCCATTTTCGGAATATACAGATAAAATCACTTATCTGAACCGGTTGGAGGATCTGGATACAGAAGCGTGGAGAACGCTGGCAATCACATTGGATAGCTGTGTCAGAAGTGACATTTCCATAAAAAATGCATATCAGGGGCAAACGGACCAAAATGGTACAATGGTATGGATTAACCTGGAAAAAGGCTTGTATTTGATCACAGGTGAAATGACACAGGATGAGAAATATATATACAAACCGATTCCCATTTTGGTGACAGTCCCAAATCAGGATGCGAAAGGGGTATGGAATTTACACGTGGTTGTGGAACATGATAAAGCTGATGTGGAAGAGATTTCAAAGGATACTCAGGAATGTAAAGTGCTTAAAATCTGGAAAGACAGCGGAAATGAGTCGAAACGTCCGAAAGAGATTGCTGTTACGTTGTTGAAAGATGGAACAGCTTATGATACAGTGGTGTTGAATAAAAAAAATAACTGGAAATATAGTTGGACAAATCTGGAATCCGGTCATGACTGGAAAGTGGATGAAATGACGGTTCCGACTGGTTATACCAAAAGCATAGAAAAGAATTCTCAGCAGTACGTGATTACGAATACGTATCAGACAAATGAGAACTCATCTAGGCCAACAGATTCGCCTTCTTCGGGAAGCAGTGCGCTTCCCCAGACAGGTCAGTTATGGTGGCCGGTTCCTTTTCTGGCAGTGCTGGGAATCATAGCTTTTATGATTGGATGGGTACGAAGAAAAACAGATAAAGAATCATAGATAGATAGACGGAGAGAGTAACAGGATGCAGCATAAGAGACAATACCGTCGTACAAAGAAAAAGGGCACAATATGGATGATTGGAGGGCTGGTGCTGTTGGCAGCGGCCCTTTTTTTGACTGTCTGGAATCTGTATGAGGGAGAAAAGGCCGGGGACACCTCGGACAAAGTGGTGGAACGTCTGACCTGTGAGATAGAAGCAGTACAGATGGATGAACAGCAGGACACAGGCAAAAAACAGAATATTTTGGGTGTGGAAGAGATTCCTGATTATGTACTGTATCCGGAAAAAGAGATGCCGGAGATTGAGATTGACGGGAACTTCTATATTGGAATCCTGCAGGTTCCGGCATTGGATTTGCAGCTTCCGGTGATGGCAGGTGAATGGAGTTACCCCAAGCTGCGTATTGCCCCCTGTCGTTACTCCGGTTCTGTTTATCAGGACAATCTGGTGGTGGCAGCCCATAACTATGCCAGTCATTTCGGAAACCTTTACGGACTTCCTGCGGGAACAGAGATTTCATTTACAGATGCGGATGGCAATGTATTTGAATATGAGATTGCGTGGATTGAAACTCTTGGAAAATACGATGTGGAAGACATGGTCGGCGGAGAAGACTGGGATCTGACCCTGTTCACCTGTGTATACAGCGGAAGACAGCGCTATACCATACGGTGTGTTCGAATTTAATGGGACAATAGTACCAGGTACAAATGAAAAAGTTGGAAAGAATATAAAACAATTATAAAATGATAACTACCCATTAAAATAAAGACGCAAAAATTTAAATTAATGCGACAATGGGGATGAAGTTTCTAGAAACGCCATCCCCATTGGTCCTATCTTAAGTCTTCTAATCTATACGATATTCTTCATAAAGTTGTTCCCTGTATTTGGCATCATCCATCATATGGGGGATTTCTTCCTGACGACCGTCTTGTAATAATTTTTTGTATAGTGTGCTTAAACGGTTTTCGCCTTGTTCTCGACCTTCTTTACGGCTTTCTTTTCTGGCTTTCTGCAGTTCTTCTTCTATTTCATCCTTCATTAGCGTTCTAAGTGCTTCACACATAATCGAGTCCCTCCTGATTTCTTCATATTTTTCCTTGTTTGCAGATACACTTACCTGAATTACTGCATCAGCTTTTTCCCTCTCTCCAGGCTCTGTAAAACTGCCTGCACGTTCGAGAAATTCTCGAATATCTTCTTTCTTTGCATCTTTTGACAGCACTCTAAAGGGGGAATGTGTTGTTCTTCTCAATTCACTCATCACAACAATTTGTGCCGGAATCAACAATCCTTTTACATAGTATATGCCTTCGGCATACTTTTCAATCTCACATCCGCTGTTTACAATGGCCTGCATCATTTTTCTTGGGTTTATCTCTCGAAAAAGAGAGACTATCAATTCTTTAAGAGGAATCTGGTCAACTGTTTCACCAAGACTTTTATACAGGTATGCATAAGCAACTGTTTTAAAAAAATCATCAATTGTCATACCATCATCAGGCGACTTGTATTCTATTACATTGTATCTTTTGAATATATGTCCAACCTCATTTATAATTGGAATATCGCCTCGTTTTTCCACGATCAAAAGATCAATCTGAAGAGGTTTCTTACTCAGATTATATTCTGGGCAAAAATCCAATTCGTTCTTATTTTCGCGGAGCTCAATCTCAGCAGCTGCACAAAATGCCGGATGCCACTGTATTTTCGTTTTTTGTTGAGATGTATTTCCTTTCTCTTTTTGTTCCATCCAAAAAGCCCTCCAATTGTATGTAATTTCCAAATCGTGGCTTTTATCGGGTGTATGGATTCAGCGATTGCTTTTTCTTTTGTAAGAATCTTCGTTTCTCCTTTCTGCTACAAGTATAACATCGGTGCAGCTGTTTGGCAATTAAGGCTTTTCATAGTTAATAATATATAAGGTACCCATATAAGGCACCAGGTACAAATGATTGCGAAGCAAAACACCTCGCGGAATAGTGGCACCTGAACAGTAACGAATTTTACGTTACTGATCTGTTCATGTGCGTTCCAGTAACCTCCTACTTGAATGACTGTTCTTCAAATTATCTCAATTACGGTCA
>JBJEMC010000260.1:0-23203 GCA_051879475.1 Muricoprocola sp.
AAGACACCGCCCTTTCACGGCGGTAACAGGGGTTCAAATCCCCTTGGAGTCATTATCAACTAAAAATAATAGTTGACAAATGTATATCTTAATGGTATACTGAATAAGGTAAGGCGCAGTAGCCAAGTGGTAAGGCAATGGTCTGCAACACCAGTATCCACCGGTTCAAATCCGGTCTGCGCCTTTGGAAGGACTTGTAGATACAAGTCCTTTTTGTAATATACGGGAAAAATAAGGAGGAGAAGTGTTGGGGAAAAAAGTAATTATAGCAGGGCATATTTGCCTGGATATTACACCGGTATTCCCAGATAAAAAGGCAGAGAATGTCACAGACTGGCTGCAGCCTGGAAAACTGATAGAGATGAAGGGCGTAGCTGTAAACACTGGAGGAGCAGTAGCGAATACTGGTCTGGCAATGAAAATATTGGGCGCAGATGTATCTTTGATGGGGAAAATCGGCAAAGATCCTTTCGGAGACATAGTATTAAATATTCTGCGCAAATACGAAGCCGCAGATGGTATGATTTGTACAGAGGAGGAGTCTACTTCTTATACAGTGGTAATTGCAATGCCGGGCATTGACAGAATCTTTTTGCATAATCCCGGAGCAAATCACAGCTTTTGTGCAGATGATGTTCCAATGGAACAATTACAGCAGACATCTTTGTTCCATTTCGGTTATCCACCTATTATGCGTTCTATGTATGAAAGAGATGGAGAAGAACTGGTGGCTTTATTTCAGAAAGCAAAACAGGCAGGATGTGCAACTTCTCTGGATCTTGCAGCGGTGGATGAAGATTCTGAAGCGGGAAAAGCAAACTGGAAGGAAATTTTGAAAAAAGTAATTCCTTATGTGGATTTTTTTGTGCCAAGTATCGAGGAATTGTGTTTTATGTTGGATCGTCAGCGTTTTAATGAGTGGCAGGAGCGTGCAAAGGGAAAGGATATTACGCAGATTCTGGATATTGAAAAAGATATCAAACCACTTGCTAAGATGTGTATGGAGTATGGTGTAAAGATCCTTATGCTAAAATGCGGTGCGTCAGGTATGTATTACTGTACGGCAAAGAAAGAGAAGTTAATGGATTTACAGACCTCTGTAGGGCTTGCTGTGGAAGAGTGGGCTGGGAAGGAAGGATTTGAAAAATCCTATGTGCCGGAAAAGGTTCTGTCAGGAACCGGCGCAGGAGATACCAGTATTGCAGCATTTTTAACAGCGATGCTGGATGGTTATTCTCTGGAAGACTGTATGCATCTGGCGGCAGCGACCGGAGCGTCCTGTGTTGCGGCGTATGATTCATTGAGTGGTTTGAAGCCATTAGAAGAACTGAAACAAAAAATAGAGGCAGGATGGGCTAAAAATGCCTGACTGGAAAAATAAATATAGAAAGGAAAAAAATGTTAGTAAATTTAAAAGAAATTTTGAAAATTGCGGAAGAGAAAAAGATTGCAATTGGTGCTTTTAATACACCGGGACTGGACAGTCTGGTTGCTATTATTGAAGCAGCTGAAGAATTGGATCTGCCAGTTATTATTCAGTTTGCACAGTGCCATGAACCATGGATGGCTTTAGATATCATTGGACCGGCTATGGTTGCTCAGGCAAAGAAAGCGAAAGTTCCTGTATGTGTTCACTTAGATCATGGGGAGGATCTGGAATACCTGTCAAATGCACTTGCAATGGGCTTTACTTCTATTATGTATGATGGTTCTGTACTTCCATATGAAGAGAATCTTGCAAATACCAAAAAAGCTGTTGAACTGGCAGCAAAGACAGGTGCATCTGTGGAAGCAGAGCTTGGCTCCATGGGAAGAAGAGAATCTGGTGCTGGAGATGGCACCGGTGAAAGTGATGAAACAAAGATTTATACAGACCCGGTACAGGCAGCAGATTTTGTTGAAAAAACAGGAATTGATGCTCTGGCATGTTCTTTTGGAACAACACACGGAATTTATTTAACAGAGCCAAAACTTGATTTTGATGTTGTAAAAAATGTACGCAAGAACACCAATATGATTCCAGTTGTTATGCATGGCGGTTCTGGCGTAAGTAAAGAAGATTACAGAAAATCTATTGAAGCAGGTGTGCGTAAAATAAATTATTTTACATATATGGATAAATCTGGTGGAAATGCAGCAGAAGAATATATCAAATCTCTGAAAGAAGGAGAACCTGTTTTCTTCTCCTCTATTCTTCTGGCTGGAAAAGCTGCTATGAAGGAAAATGTAAAGAATGCAATGAAGATATTTGCACTTATGGATTAAAGAAGATACCGGAAAGTGGCCGGTGGGGTGAAAAAGATGAAGATAGCGGGATTAGATATCGGAACAACTGGCTGCAAACTGACGGTTTTTGATCAGAATGGTATTTATCTGGATAAGGCTTACAAAGATTATCCTGTAAAACGCCAGAGCAGTGAACATGAGATTGATGTACGTGCCATATTGGATGGAGTAATAAGTGTAATGAAAGAAATGTCAGGGAAATATCCGGACATTTCTGGCATGGGTGTTACCAGTTTTGGGGAAACTTTTGTTCTTGCAGATGAGGCAGGAACCCCACTATTGCCGGCTATGTTATATACAGACCCTAGGGGATATGAACAGTGCCAGGAATTAGTTGAAAAGCTTGGTGAGAAAAAGATTATTGAAATTACAGGGACGAAACCTCATGAGATGTACAGTATTTCTAAGATTATGTGGCAGAAGGAACATAATCCGGAAGTTTTTAAAAAGGTAGCACATATTTTTCTGATCGAGGATTTTGTAGTATATGCCCTGACAGGAAAGGCTCAGATAGACTATTCCCTGGCGGCGAGAACCATGGCATTTGATATCAGAAAACTAGAGTGGAGTGATGAGGTTTTTGAAGCAGCCCAAATTGATAAATCTTTCATGTCTCAGGTTGTACCGATTGGAACTTCAGCAGGTTGTATCAAAGAAGAGATTGCTGTGCAGACTGGATTTTCTCAAGAACTTCAGATTGTATCAATCAGCCACGATCAGGTTGCAGCAGCAGTAGGTGCAGGAGTATTTTCCTCAGAAACAGCAGTAGATGGAGCTGGTACCGTGGAATGTATTACACCGGTTTATGATAAGATTCCAGATTTGATGACTATGTCAGAGGGTAAGTTTGCTGTAGTGCCGTATGTGGTTCCTGGTAAATATGTATGTTACGCCTTTTCCTATACAGGTGGGGCATTGATTCAGTGGTGCGTAGATACTCTGGCGAAGAAAGAAAAAGAGATAGCCAGAGAGCAAAACATTTCAGTAAATTCATATCTGGAGGGAGTCTCTGATGAACCCACGGGCATGTTGGTACTTCCTCATTTTGCGGGAGCAGCGACACCTTACATGGATACTGGTTCTAAAGGTGCCATCATAGGATTGACAGCAGCAAGCAGCGTAAGTGATATTTACCGGGCTTGTATGGAAGGAGTCGTTTATGAGATGCTTATCAATATGGAGTATCTGCAAAAAGCGGGAACCAGTTTTAAGATGCTGAATGCGACAGGAGGCGGTGCTCATTCGGCAGTCTGGATGCAGATGAAGGCAGATATGTTGGGACTTCCCATTGCAGCATTGAAAACTGTAGATGCAGGAACCGTAGGCAGTGCCATGCTTACAGGAATTGCCGTAGGATGTTTTACAGATCTGGAAGACGCAGCAGAACATATGGTGGAAAAAACGACCACGTATTATCCACGGGAAGAGATGCATCAGAAATATCAGAAAATATATGAAAGATACCGCAAGGTATATGAAGCAATAAGACCACTCGTCTAAAAAATATTCTATGATTAGAGATAGATATGATAAAAGACTACTGTCAGGAGTAAAATTCCCGGCAGTGGTCTTTTTTATTGTAGCTGATACGAGAATTTGACAAGGCATATTTGTTTCTAAATATAATATTTGGATAGAATTTACAAATATTTCCATATATTTTGTCGAAAAATATACATTTCTACATGTGCCAAAATGCAAATAGATGAATAAAAAGAAAATAGGGAGAAATCAATGCAGGTACCTTGACGATTCGATTCCCGAGTGATATTTTTAAGAAAAAGCTGAGAGGAGATGTGATTATGACTACGTATAGGGTAAAACTTAATAGTATGGATAAAGTCAGGAACTTTGTAAACACAATCAGCGAAAAAGAGGGGAAATATGAGTTAGTATCTGATTATCGCATTGTAAATGCAAAATCTATTCTGGGAGTGTTTAGTTTAGACTTAAGTAGGACATTAGAACTTCGTATTGAGAACGATAGATTACCGGCAGAGTTAGAGCCATTTCGGGTATAATATATAGGATAAGTATTTCAAAGAGGAAAGCAGGTCAGAACGATCTGCTTCTTTTGCTTCATAGGAAATTCTTTTGGAATTTACCTATGAAACAAAAAAGCTTTTCAGGCAGGATGCACACGAAATATTAGTGATGCTCTCCGCAGCCGTGTTCTCCACAGGTATGCCCTTCACCATGCTGGTGGTCATGATGGTCACATTTGGCATCTGGATCATACGCAAGCTGACCGGCAATCAAAGCGGCAACTGCTTCATCTGTACTTCCGGATACGCCACCATAAAGCTGAATATTAGCGGCTGCAAGAGCCGTCTGTGCACCACCTCCAATACCGCCGCAGATCAGAGCATCCACATTTAGTGCTGTCAAAATCCCTGCTAAAGCTCCGTGCCCGCTTCCATTAGTATCTACAATTTGGGAATCTACGATTTTCCCATCCTGAACATCATAGACCTTAAACTGTTCTGTATGTCCAAAGTGCTGAAAAATCTGACCGTTTTCGTAAGTAACTGCAATTCTCATAATATGTTCTCCTTTTTCTGTTTTATATTGTTCATGATATTGCTGCTTATAGCAGCTATTGTATCCACAGCCGATATCCCTACCGTTACAAAGTTTGAAATCCCCGCCTTCAATTCGAAGTGGGCGACCATCTACAACGCATATTGCCAGTTTTTTTCTGGCTGTGTCATAAATCCGCTGTACTGTTGTTCTGGCAATCTGCATGAAAGCAGCACACTGTTCCTGACTCATTCCTTCTTTGTCAATCAGACGAATGGTTTCATACTCATCCACAGCAAGGATCACAGGTTCTGATGCTGCGCTGACATCTACAGGGGAAAACTCCAATGCTTTTGGAAAATGGCATACCTTCCTGCATTTCATTGGTCTTGGCATAACGATTCCTCCTTTCATGCGATGACTACATTATATACTTATAAAGGGCATATGTCAATTATAATATTGACATATGCCCTTTATAAAAACCAGAAAACTAAAAATCGCTGAAGTCTCACGACCTCAGCGATTTTCTTTTAGGGAATATTTGCTTTTAGCATTAAGCCAGCTATGCATGTAATTCATGCAATAATTTTTTTCGGAAGTCAACGTCTTCTGTACACCTTCTCAGATCATCCATACGGTTATCATCCAGAAGCTTTTTAGTCAATGCAGCCATATCACCAATGCCAATTTCTTCACCTTTCTTTATCAGTTTGTCTGATTCAAGTTCCAGTACCTGTCCGCCCATAATCTCATCCATTCCTTTCCTGATTTTTTCCGATTCCGAGAAAATATAGTCTGTGATTCTGCTGATCAATTCTCTGATATCGCGGAATTCTTTTTCCTTACCTTCTTTTAAAAGTTTTGTTTCCAGATACTTCTCAATCATTTCATATTCCTGGAATAATTTTTTGCTCAGAGTATCATTTTCTTCTAATTGCTGTTTTACTTTTTCATATCGTATGATGTAAAACGGAAGCAGCATCAGCAAATCCTTTTGAAGAACTTCTTCTATCGAATACCATTCCATTCGTACAATTGGAACTTTATATTCTACCATTTGATTATCAGGGAACAGAAGTTTTATTCCGATTGCTTTTCTCTGATCATCCCCACGCAAATATAATATGCAGGAATGTGGAAACTGTATTCTGTATGTGCCTTGAACTTTTTCCGCATTTTCCAGACCGATTGCAAAATTGTACTCTACCATACGCAAGATCATCGTACTGTCTTCGGTACTCTGGCATTCCAGATGATATTGCCTGTTACCGATTACCATGTAAGAATCTGTTATCTTTTTCCCATTTGGGGTCAGATGCTCATTCCGCCCCTGGACTATTTTTGTGTCTTGCAAATAGTCTGTTCCAAACACTTCATTAATCAACGGTATCGCCAGCTCTGGCATTTTCTCTATCGTCGTCCGAAAAACATCATCAAATATCGTATTCTCTGCCATGAGATTTCTCCTTTTCTTTTTTACCATCTCATGTACTTTTCTGTTCGTTTATCGGATGTATATGAATTTCTGTTATTTCAGAATGTTATCATTTGTAAATTTTAAAATATGTTTCCTCCTCATTTTTATCTTAACACAGCATTCTTTTGAAATCTACATATTTACAAAAAATGACCAGTGGAGACAGTAAAAGCGAACAAATTCTGGCACCAAATGGCCAAATTTGCTTTGACTAAATGTTATGTATTTGTTATGATATTCGAAGTATCATTGCATTTTAGGATAATTAATTATATCTATATAGCTGTTTAAAACATAGCTGGCTTCACGCGGCACAGTGTTATATCTTGCATTTCCTGGTGCGAAAGCATTTTGTGATAAACTATTTGGCTAGCAGTATACCAGTCATATATAGTCTGTGATGTAAAGATGCTCTAATTTTGCAGAAGAAGGTGATTCATAATGGCAAGGATGTTTTCTTTACCTTCTTCGGGAAAGAAAGGGAAATACAAAATGAAGAAAAAAATAAAAGCATTATTTGGTAAATTGATTGTTTTTATGTTACTGGTTGGATGTTTATTCTCAGGGAATATTGACAAGACTGTATCTGCAGCTACAGTAACAACAACTCAGCCTATATCCCCTTGGACGTATCAGAAAATGCTGGGATATGGAATGGACGTAGACTGGAGCAAAACAAAATCCGGAAGAGAATATTACAGTACAGAAGCATGCAGAAATTTCAAAAAATCAGGAATAAGTCATGTCCGTATCAGGGTTATGGACAATATTTCTTCTGAGTTATTTAAGAGTCTTGACAAACAGATTGACGATTGTTTGGATAATGGATTGATTCCGATTATTGCATACCAGGCAGATGCATTTATAAATGCTCCGACAGAAGCAAATATAAAGAAAGTTGTATCCTGGTGGTCTTCTGTTGCCAAACGTTATCAGGACAAATCTTATCTTTTATCTTTTGATATTTTAATTGAAGCGACAGATGAATTGAATAAACAGCCCGAGAAGTTGAATGAACTTTATGAATGCGTTGTTACGGAAATAAGAAAAACAAATCCATACCGGATTATCATGATTTCTCCGCGACTGCGTTCTGATGCAGCTTATCTGTCTGAATTGAAAATTCCTACTGACAGTAATGGTTACCTGATGGCAGAATGGCATTTTTATGCTTCTGGTCCCAGCAAGTCAAACGAAAGAAAGCTTTGGACTACAGGAACTGACAAAGAAAGGAAGCTGATTACTGATAAAATTCAGCTTGCGGTACAGTGGCAGAAAAAGAATAATATTCCTACCTGGGTAGGGGCATGGATGCCGGGAAACTATAATGATGGCAATGATTATACTGTATCGGAACAGGTGGTATTTGCATCGTTCATGAAACAGCAGCTAACAGAGGTGGGAATCCCTTTTGCAGTAAATTCTGATACGAAGTTCTATGATAGAGAAAAAAATAGCTGGATAGAAAGTATGCAGCCGGTTTTCGAATGCATTTACGGTAAAAAAGCCAGTTATGCAACAGCCGAAAATAATAAAATTTATCAGACCACCAGTTTGAAAGATAGTTCTAATAAAGATAAAATGTATGAGAAGACATCCCAGAAGCTGTCTGAAATGAAAAAGAATGGAAATAGTATGTCAAATGTTTACTTGCGGCCATTGGGTTCAGTAAATTCACAGAAAACATACTCCAAAAATTGGTCAGATAAACAGCTTTCAAGTTGGGCAAAGCTGCAGAAAAAATATGGCTGTAAATATATTTTTACTGTAAATTTCAATGACACTCCTGAAAATCAATTGAAATTCTATCAAAGAATGCGAAAAGCAGGGATGAAATTTTCAATTATTGAACTCGGATACCAGCAGTATCTGCCAAAATACACAGAGTATAAAACATGCCGATATGATGAAGTAACCAGGAGAACACTCGGAATGACTCCTGCAAAATATGTAAAAATGTGCTGTGAATATATAAACAAATTTAAAGCTTTAAAAGTTCCTTTTTATATTCAGTTTGCGCCAGAATATTCAAGCAGCAGGAAAAATTATAAGGAATGGAATTCTTACATAGTTTCAGCGATTAATAAAAACACCTTTGGCAACATAAAGATGTATGGAACGATTCAGAATGGAACAGACGCTGATACATTGAAATTAATTGAAAGTCTAAAAAAGAATATAAAAGATGATTTCTGTTTCCTTGCTAATTAAATACACAAACGGATTTGTCTTTTTCTGTGTGTCGGTTATCCCCCAGTCTTAGATTGGGGGATTTTTGTATGCAGGTAACGCTAAGTTTAAGTTAAATTCAGGTTCATGGGTTAATGTAGTGGAGGAAAAAATAAGAAGTGAAAGGGGAAAGTAAAATGCGTACAAAAAAAGCAATGATGTTAGGTTTCATGATGGCAACATTAAGTCCGGTTCTGGGAGTGCAGGCGGAGGATGACCATATTTCTGTAGTGACAACGATATTTCCAGAGTATGACTGGATGAGAGAGATCATCGGAGAAGATTCTGATATAGAGCTGACCATGCTTCTGGATAAAGGAACGGATCTTCATAATTATCAGCCGTCCGCGGAGGATATGGTGAAGATCGTGAATGCGGATTTGTTTGTTTATGTTGGAGGAGAATCTTACAAATGGGTGGAGGAAGCTCTGGCAAATTCTGAAAATCCGGAGATGAAGGTAGTAAATTTACTGGAAGCTCTTGGGGATACGGTAAAAGAGGAAGAAGTTGTGGAAGGAATGGAAGCGGAAGCTGAGGAAGAGCATGCAGATGAAGAGGAAGAAGATACGGAATATGATGAGCATGTCTGGCTGTCTCTTAGAAATGCACAGACACTCTGTCAGATGTTAGGGGAAACCATGGAAGAACTGGATCCGGAACATGCTCAGGACTATAAGGCAAATACAGAAAGCTATGTAAGTGAACTGGAAGCTCTGGATGAAGAATATAAAGCAGCAGTGGAAGCAGGAAATAAAGATACAATTCTCTTTGGAGACCGTTTCCCATTCCGTTATATGACAGAGGATTACGGACTGAATTATTATGCAGCCTTTGTGGGATGCTCAGCGGAGACTGAGGCCAGCTTCGAAACTATTGCATTTTTAGCGGATAAAGTAAAAGAACTGGGGTTGGATGCAATCTTGACAATTGAAGGATCTGACCATAAAATAGCAGAAACGATTTCTGCGACATCCGGTGTGGAGGATATCAAGATATTGAGTCTGGATTCCATGCAATCTGTTACAGGAAAAGATGTACAGGATGGGGCAGATTATGTGGATATCATGAAGAAAAATCTGGAGGTGCTCAAAGAGGCATTACAGTAGGAAGGTTACTTATGAAATTATTGTTGGCGGAGGATGAGAAAGAATTATCCAATGCTCTGGTAAAGGTACTGGAATTGAATCATTATTGTGTAGATGCGGTATATAATGGACAGGATGCGCTGGACTTTCTGATGGGAGATCAGTATGATGCAGTCATCCTGGATATTATGATGCCCAAAATGGATGGAATCACAGTGTTAAAGACGATTCGTTCTAAAAAAAATTCAGTTCCGGTACTTCTTCTGACGGCAAAAAGTGGCATAGATGACCGTGTGGCAGGGCTTGATTATGGAGCTGATGATTATCTGACAAAGCCCTTTGCTATGAAAGAATTACTGGCCAGAATCAGGGCGATTACAAGAAGAAATGTCAGTATGACAGATACTGTCCTGACAATGGAGGATCTTTCCCTGGACAGGGCATCGTTCCTTCTCACTTGTGGAGAATATTCTTTTCGCATGTCAGGAAAAGAATATCAGATGCTGGAGATGCTGATGCGTTATCCCGGGAATATCATTTCCACCGAACAGTTTATGGAATCCATCTGGGGGTTGGACAGTGATGCAGATATCAATGTGGTATGGGTGTATATATCCAGGCTGCGGAAAATACTGGCAGAGTCAGGAACGTCGGTAAAACTGGTATCATCCCGGGGGCAGGGATATTATCTGGAGGCAGGCCATGATTAGAGAACTTAAGTGGAAGTTTATCCGAATTTCTATGATGGTTATCAGTATGGTCGTGCTGCTGCTTATGGGAACAACGAATGTGGTTCATCGTATTGGGATTGAGAAAAGTGCAGATGAAAAACTGGATCTTCTGGAGGCAAATGCAGGTATGCTTCCAAGTACAAAAAATTCAGTTGCAGGATGGTTGGGACATGAAATTTATCCTCAGGATCATGAAGATGATGAAACCTTATATGAGCTGCGCTATTATACTGTGATTCTGGATGAAAACGGAAAAATGGTAAGCGTAGATCTTAGAAGATCAGCGACTCAGACAAAACGAAATGCAGTAGAAATCGCGCAGAACTTATGGAAAGAAAAAAGAAAGTCGGGTTATGTGGACTGCTGTAAATATCGTGCTGTTCCAATCGGAGAACAGACCATGTACATTTTCCTGAATTGCCATCGGGAAATTATGGAGTCACGAAAATTTTTGTTTAACAGCTTCTGGATTTGCCTTGTGGGACTTGGCATGATATTTTTGCTGTTGTATCTGCTTTCCGGCAGAGCAATCAAGCCTTTTGTGGATAACTTTGAAAAGCAAAAACGATTTATTACCGATGCCAGCCATGAAATGAAGACACCTCTGGCCATTATCTCTGCAAATGCGGAGGTTCTGGAAATGGTTGATGGGGAGAATGAATGGACGCAGAGTATCCAGAAGCAGATTCAGAGAATGAATCATCTGACAGAAGAGATGGTCATGCTTTCCAGATTGGATGAGGAAAATGTAAAACGGCAAATGGAAGACTGTAATCTGTCTGATCTGGTCAGGGAAGTTGTGAATAATTTCCGTACTCTGGCAGAATCCCAGAATAAAGAACTGTATCTGGAGACGGATGAGGAAATTGTATACTGTGGGGAGGAAATGTCTCTTCGTCAGCTGTTTTCCATTCTTCTGGATAATGCGGTGAAGTATGCCCTTCCGGAAACAAGAATAGAATGCAGACTCACAGGCAGCACGCATCCTGTTTTTGTGATCCGGAATCAGGCAGAAGGTCTGTTGCCGGGAAAACAGGACAGATTGTTTGAGCGCTTTTACCGCTTAGATGTGTCAAGAAACAGTGAAACCGGAGGAAACGGTATAGGACTTTCCATTGCAAAGGCTATCGTGGAAGCCCATAAGGGGAAAATTACTGCTTTTTCCCGGGACGGAAAGGAAATTTGTTTTACAATTTGTTTTTAAGTTAAATTTAGGTTGCCATGTTATCTTTTCTTTTGTAGTAGCGAAACTGAGGAGGAAAATAACATGGCACAGTTTATATGTAAAGAACTGACCCTTGGCTATGACGGGAATCCCATTCTGGAAAATCTGAGTTTTTCCGTTAGCGCAGGGGATTATTTATGCATTATCGGAGAAAATGGAGCAGGAAAATCTACTTTGATGAGAACGATTCTGGGACTGCAGCCGCCAATGAAAGGGCAAGTATCCATGGGAGATGGTCTGAAAGCAAATGAAATAGGTTATCTGCCCCAGCAGACAGTGGTGCAGAAGGATTTCCCGGCTTCCGTAAGAGAAATTGTACGGTCAGGATGTCAGGGACAGTGTGGCTTTCGGCCGTTTTATAATAAAAAAGAAAAAGAGCTGGCAGAAGAGAATATAAAGAAAATGGGAATTGAGCATCTTGCAGACCGCTGTTACCGGGAACTTTCCGGAGGACAGCAGCAGAGAGTACTTCTTGCCAGGGCGCTTTGTGCCACAAGAAAACTGCTTCTTCTGGATGAACCGGTATCCGGACTGGATCCAAAGGTAACCCAGGAGATGTATGAACTGATCAGAAAATTGAATCAGGAGGATGGCATCACCATCATCATGATTTCTCATGATCTGGAAGCAGCATTAAGATATGCCAGTCACATTCTTCATATCGGAAAGAAGATTTATTTTGGAAAGAAAGAAGACTATGTGAAGAGTGAGATTGGAAGAAACTTTATAACTGCTGAATAGTTATAATAATTTGTAAATGTAGGAGGAAAAATGAAATGAGTACAATAGATACACTGAAAATGTATATGGCTTATCCCTTTGTACGCTATGCCCTGATCGTGGGAGTACTGATCGCATTGTGTTCTTCCCTTCTGGGAGTGACACTGGTACTGAAACGGTTTTCTTTTATCGGAGATGGACTTTCCCATGTGGCCTTTGGTGCCATGGCAATTGCAGGGATTCTGAAACTTAGTAACAACATGCTGCTTATTCTGCCGGTAACGATATTGTGTGCGGTGTTTCTTCTGGAATCAGGACAGCATGCAAAGATCAAAGGGGATGCTGCAGTAGCCATGATATCG
The DNA here is from genome assembly GCA_051879475.1 of Muricoprocola sp. Lineage (GTDB taxonomy): Bacteria > Bacillota > Clostridia > Lachnospirales > Lachnospiraceae > Marvinbryantia. The sequence continues at coordinate 12,639 of JBJEMC010000260.1, forward strand.
GTTGGGTCTCTGGCTGTGGGATACTTGCTGATGAATCTCTTTTCCGGTTCTTCAAACCTTGCCGGAGATGTGTGCAGTACCTTGTTTGGCTCTACATCAATTCTGACTCTATCCAAAACAGATGTGTGGGTATGCGTGATCCTTTCCATTCTGGTGATCGTTTTATTTGTTGTTTTTTATCAGAAAATATTTGCAGTTACCTTTGATGAAAACTTTGCTCAGGCAACAGGAACGAATGCAGGATTTTATAATCTCATGATTGCCATTATCACTGCGGTGATCATTGTATTATCCATGAATCTGGTGGGTTCCCTGTTGATCTCTGCTCTGGTAATTTTCCCGGCACTTTCTGCCATGAGGGTATTTAAAAGCTTTTTATCTGTGACAATCTGTTCTGCGGTGTGCTCCGTAGTATGCGCACTGACAGGAATTTTGATTTCTATTGTAAGTGGGACTCCGGTGGGATCTACTATTGTTGCAGTAGATATTGTTGTATTTTTTGCATTTAGCGTTGCAGGATGGATAAAAGGAGGATTTAGACGATGAAAAGGATGAAGAAGTTTGGGAGTATTCTGCTGGCACTGGGCGGCAGTCTGGCTATGACGATGAGTGTGGGAAGTGTGGCAATGGCAGAGGAAGAGTCATTCCCGTATGTGACAACTCCCATGGAGTATACACTTTACCAAAATATCTTTTATAATGATCTGATCTCACAGTTTGAAGGACAGGAGATGACAAAAGTCGGAACATTTTCCACGATTACAGACAGTTTCAGTGGTGTTACCAGATATTATGTGTGGGGATATAATGATGAGACCAAATGCTGTGACTGGCAGTGGGAATTTGTTCCGGAGGATGATATGGAGCTTCCACCGGAAGGCTCTCTGATTGAATTAACCGGAACATTTACAGAAGATGAAAATGCCCTGGATTCCTGTTGGCTGACAGATGTGTCCCTGGAAGTAAAGACTCCCTGGAAAGAATCTGATGTGGATGTGGATATGTCCACGATGAGTGGGACACTGGAAAGGGTACAGGTGATCAATATGCAGTATTATCCGGAAGAATATGAAGGAAAGTCTGTTTTGGCATATGGAAGAATCGAAACAGGAAATTCGGTGCAGCATCCATATTATGATGGAGCATGGAGCCAGGAATTTGCCACAGAAGGGGAAGTACCGGCAATTGGAACCACGGTACTTGTTTCCGGAAAATACAGTGATGGAATCATTACAGAGGCTGAGATCAGTGAAACAAAGAATTATTAAGAATGTGCTTCGGCACATTCTTTTTTTGCACTGCAGATTAACATTTCTTTTTCTTTTCTGCTTAATTGTTTGATGGCATATTCTCGTCTCATAGCTTCCTGTTTCGTAGCATATTCTTCATAATAAACCAGAGAGACTGGGGTACGGCAGCGGGTGTATTTGGCACCTTTTCCGGAATTATGTTCTTTGAGGCGTCTCTCCAGGCAAAGAGTCCAGCCGGTGTAATAAGTGTTGTCAGCACATTTCAGAATATAAGTATAGTGTGTCATAAATACCTCGGTAACAGATGTTTTTATAGTTACTATACGCCTGATTTTGAAAAAGGTATAGCATAGATTTTATTTTTTCCATATACAGACAAATAAATTTGAGGTATACTAAATTCATGTAGTGTATAGCAAAATATTGGAGGATGAAATGACAGAGTATGATTTTGATAAATTGGGCAGGGATATCAGTGATCTTGTCCAGAAAGCAGCGGATTCCCTGGAGTTTAGTACCTTAAGCAGTACGATCCAGGATATCGTTCAGGATGCGATGACAGATGCTGCAAAGAGTTTACAGCGAGAAATAAACAAGCAGACAGGAAGGGCACAGGACCGCAGGCCGGATTATATGAAGAATCCTTCCCACAGGGTAGAGCCGGCTCAGAATCCCTGGAAAGGAAATGGACAGTTTGAGCAGAAAACGGCAGATTACATGTCAGCCAGAGATATTCCGGAAAATGAACTTTTCTCCACCAGCGGTGTTTCCAGATCAAGTGGATATTTGAAGCTTATTTTCGGAATCATCGGAATGTTGGCCTGCTTTGGAGGATTACTGTCAGTTTCTATCGTGGGAGCTGTGGTTGATACCGCATTTATTGCGGCAAAGGTGCTTCTGGGAGCAGGACTGGCTGGATGTGCATTTCTTACCTGGAAGGGATCAGGAATTCTGAAAAAGCTCAGCCATTTCAAAAAATATGTAAAGGCTCTGAGAAAAAGAACAGATATGCCGGTGAAAGAACTGGCGGGAGTAGTTGGAAAGTCGGATAAAGATACTCTGAAGGAATTAAAGAAGATGATTGACGAAAACATGTTTCTTCAGGGACATATTGATCCCAAGAATGAGACACTATTTGTAACAGATCAGGCATATGAAGAGTATATAGAGAATCTTCAGCAGCAGGAAAGACAGAAAGCAGAGGTGGAAGCACAGCATATTTTAAACCTTAAGAAAGAACAGGAAGAAAAACTGGAAAAAGAAAAGAAAGAAGCAGGCATTCCGGAAGATGTAAAGAAAATGATTGCAGAAGGCAATGCATATATTCAGAAAATCCGTTCCTGCAATGATGCCATTGCAGATGAAGAAGTATCCAGAAAGTTAGATGATATGGAACTGATCACCACCAGGATTTTTGAATTTGTATCTGAGAATCCGGAAAGTGTCAAAGAAACCAGAAAACTTCTGAAATATTATCTTCCAACAACGATCCGGTTATTGGAAGCTTATCAGGAGCTGGATGAACAGCCAAAAGAGACGGAGAATATCCTGAAGTCAAAGAAAGAAATAGAAGCTACGCTGGATACGTTAAATCAGGCATTTGCAAAGATATTTGATAATCTGTACCAGGACACAAGTATGGATATCAATGCAGATATCTCTGTGCTGAATACGATGCTGGCGCAGGAAGGACTTACGGAGCAGCCCATGGGCTCTCACTAATATAGAAAAAGGAGAAGGTAAAGGTATATGAGTGACGAATTTACAAAGCTGGCGGGGGAAGTGCCGACACTGACTTTAGATCCTTTTGGACAGGCTCAGGCGGTGCAGGAAAAAGCCGAAGAGGTACTGGAAGAAGCGAAGAAAGAAGAGACACCGGAAGAACGGTTTTCCGAAGAGGAAAAGGCGGCGATTGAAGCGTTTGCCAGCCAGATCAATATTAAAGATAATAACATGATACTCCAGTATGGTGCAGGAGCGCAGCAGAAGCTGGCGGATTTTTCGGAAAAAGCCCTGGATAATGTGAAAACCCAGGAGCTTGGAGAAGTGGGAGAGATGCTGGCGAGCGTGGTTACAGAACTGCAAAGTTTTGATGTAAAGGAAGAAAAGAAAGGGGGAATTTTTGGTCTTTTCAAAAAGGGAGAAAATAAGGTGGATTCCCTGAAAGCAAAGTATGAAAAGACAGAGGCGAATATCGACAAGATTTGTGAAGGGTTAGAAGAACATCAGGTACAGCTGATGAAGGATACAGCACTGTTAGATCAGATGTATGAGATGAACCTGGCTTATTTTAAAGAGTTATCTATGTATATTGCTGCCGGTAAAAAGAAGCTGGAAGAGGTACGGAAAGGGGAACTGGCCCAGTTGATTAAAAAGGCAGAAGAATCAGGCCTTCAGGAAGACGCCCAGGAAGCAAAAGATCTTGGGGCTTACTGTGACCGTTTTGAAAAGAAACTGTATGATCTGGAACTGAGCCGTACGATTTCCATGCAGACAGCACCACAGCTGAGGCTGATCCAGGATAATAATACGCTTATGGTAGAAAAAATTCAGTCTACTCTGGTAAATACCATTCCACTGTGGAAAAACCAGATGGTTATTGCGTTGGGGCTGGAGCATGCACAGAATGCAGCAAAAGCACAGAATGCGGTGTCTGCTATGACGAATGAACTGTTGAAGAAAAATGCGGAGGCCCTGCATGAAGCTACCGTAGCGACAGCAAGGGAATCTGAACGCGGTGTCGTGGATATCGAGACATTAAAAGAAACCAATGAAAAACTGGTTCAGACTTTTGATGAGGTACTGAAGATACAGGACGAAGGCCGGGAAAAGAGACTACAGGCAGAAGCAGACATGGTAAGGATGGAAAGCGAATTGAAAGCAAAACTGCTTCAGATTAAAAAATAACATTAGGAGAAAGAGTATGGCAAAATATGTAATGGCATTGGATGCAGGAACCACCAGTAACAGGTGTATCCTGTTTAATGAAAAAGGGGAAATGTGCAGCGTTGTACAGCGAGAATTTAAACAGTATTTTCCACAGCCTGGCTGGGTAGAACATGATGCAAATGAAATCTGGGTAACTCAGCTTGCAGTGGCAGTGGAAGCTATGAGTAAGGTTGGGGCAACGGCGGCAGATATTGCTGCAATCGGTATTACAAACCAGCGTGAAACGGCAATCGTATGGGACAAAAATACGGGGGATCCTGTTTATAATGCGATTGTATGGCAGTGCCGAAGAACATCTGAGTACTGTGATTCTTTAAAGGAAAGAGGACTGACAGAGAAGTATCGCCAGAAGACAGGACTTATGATCGATGCCTATTTTTCCGGAACAAAAATCAAATGGATATTGGATAATGTCCCGGGGGCAAGAGAACGGGCTGAAAATGGTGACCTGCTGTTTGGAACAGTAGAAACCTGGCTGATCTGGAAATTGACCAAGGGAAAGGTACATGTAACAGACTACAGTAATGCCAGCAGAACGATGCTTTTTAATATCAATACTTTGGAGTGGGATGATGAAATCCTTCAGGAACTGGATATTCCAAAGAGTATGCTTCCTAAAGCACTTCCTTCCAGTTGTGTTTATGGAGAGACAGACAGCAGTTTCTTTGGCGGTCCGATTCCTATTGCAGGAGCAGCGGGAGACCAGCAGGCAGCACTTTTCGGACAGACCTGTTTTGAGCCGGGAGAAGCAAAAAATACATATGGAACAGGTTGTTTCCTCTTAATGAATACTGGTGATAAACCTGTATTTTCTAAAAATGGACTGGTAACTACCATTGCCTGGGGACTGGATGGAAAGGTGACTTATGCCTTAGAAGGTTCTATCTTTGTGGCAGGTGCGGCAATTCAGTGGCTGCGGGATGAAATGAGACTGATCGATTCTGCTGAGGATTCAGAATATATGGCAAAAAAAGTAAAAGATACCAATGGATGTTATGTGGTACCTGCGTTTACAGGACTTGGAGCACCTCACTGGGATCAGTATGCGAGAGGAACGATTGTGGGAATCACAAGAGGTGTGAATAAGTATCATATTATTCGTGCTACACTGGAATCTCTGGCATATCAGGTGTCCGATGTACTCAGTGCCATGAATGCGGATTCAGGAATTAAACTGGCTCGTTTGAAAGTGGATGGCGGAGCCAGTGCAAATGATTTCCTGATGCAGACCCAGGCAGATATTCTTGGTGTGCCGGTAAATCGTCCACAGTGTGTAGAAACGACTGCTATGGGAGCTGCTTATCTGGCTGGTTTTGCAGTGGGATACTGGAAGAGCCTGGATGATATCAGACAGAATTGGGAAATTAACAAAACCTTTGCTCCATCTATTACGGAAGAAGTCCGTGAAAAGAGGCTCAAAGGCTGGAATAAAGCAGTGAAATATGCTTTTGACTGGGCAAAAGAAGAGTAGGTTCAAAAAACAAGAGAATCAGCAATCTCCGGGAAAGAAATGACCGGAGGTTGCTTTTCTTTATGTTCTCCGATAAATTTCTCCATCCAGACCATATCGTACCATCTGTTAAATTTATATCCACATTGGGAAAAATGGCCGACTATATGATAGCCAAGTTTTTCATGAAAATCAACGCTGTCCAGAGTCAGATAAGGATCTTCGCAAACAGGATAGGCGATGCATGCATTCAAGTTCAGGATACCCATTTTTTTCAGGATGTTTTCAAGAGCATCATACAGTTTTCTTCCAATTCCCATGCGGCGGCATCCCTGGTCAATATAGATGGAAGTTTCCACGCACCAGTCATAGGCAGGTCTTGAGTGGAAAGAACTGACATAGGCATAGGCAACAATTTTATCATTTAATTCTGCGACGATATAGGGATACTTTTGGAGAGTGGAAGTGATTCTGGAAGAAAATTCCTCCAGGGAAGGAACCTCATATTCAAAGGTAATGGCAGTATGTTCGACATAGGGTTTGTAGATGGCAAGTATTGCGGCTGCATCGGAGACAGTGGCAATACGGATTTGTATCTCTGGTAAAGAGGACATGTTAACATCTCCTTAAAAAATCTGTGAGTTTATAGTGAAGTTGTAGTAGTCCGGCGAAAAATCAGGGCATGGCGCACTTCATATTCGCCCATTTCATAATAATTATGTGTAAAATGTTGCAGGCGCTGCAGGGTGATTTCCCGATTGTATTTTTTGGGAGCATCTGTGTGCATGGTAATGCCCTCTTCGGAATACTCTTTATCCAGATTCGGATCGTCTAATTCTTCATAAAAAGGGTCAAAAATGAGAATAGAATTTTCTGTGATTCCGGTTGCAAGAACGTAATGCGGACATCCTAAATATAAGTGCAGGACAACCGCACTTCCCTCCTGCAGAGCATGATAGAGCTGACTCTCGGGATGAAACTGTACGTCTTCCCCCTGAAGATATGTGCATTGCAGGGGAAAATGACGGGTTTTGCTGTAGCGGTTAACCCAGCATCCGATATATCTCATGGAGTCCGAAGTAGTCCCCTGTTTACCGGGTTCTCCGTTGGCGTCACAGCTGTCGAGGGAATAGGTCATGAGAGCCTTCACAATATCCGGATTGAGTTCTTCACGGTCAAATAAAAAACGAAGTGCATTGAGCAGACAGGTGGTACCGCAGTCATATTCTGAAGTCTGATAGATTAATAGATTTTTCACAACAAATTTCCTCCCATGTAGCAATACACCTAATATACAATTTATGGGATTTCTTGTCAAGAAGTGGTTACTGTTCACGCATGTGAACAGTGGCACATGAACTGTAATAGAAGCCCTTAAATTCATGTTCATAAATACAACGACATCACGTTAACGTATTAAAATAAAAACAGAAAAAATCCCCTGAATAGTTGACAATAAAATCCCCAGTAGTTATAATAAATTGAATTTTTTTATTAATTCCTAGAAAATTAGTATGAAAATGATCGAGGAGGGAAATTATGAGAAGAGGGAAAGGATTTTTAATAACAGTTTTTGCAGCGGCAATGGCAGTTTCTCTTACCATGGCATGTAATGTGGCAGCAGAAGAGAAAATTGTAAATATTGGTGTGACAGACTCTCTTGGTGGAGTGAATCCATTGACAATTGATCAGACATGGATCAATAAATATGCGGCTGATCTGCAGTTCCTGCCACTGGTAGACATGGATGAAGATCTTTCTTTTGTCCCAATGCTTGCAGATTCTATTACTACAGAAGATAATATGAATTTTGTTGTCCACATTGATGAAGAAGCAACCTGGTCTGACGGAGAACCTGTTACTGCAGAGGATGTGGCCTTTACGGTACTGAGAATGGCAAGTCCTGTTGTTGCGAATCCGACATTTATGCTGTATGCATTTGAAGGCGTAAATGATGACGGATTTGTAGATGAAGGGGCAGAAAGCATCGAAGGAGTTCAGGTTATTGATGAGAAGACGGTGCAGTTCACATCCAAGTATCCGATGGCATTGACAACTTTTGAAAATACCTATGCTTCTTATATTCATACCCTTCCAAAACATATTGTTGGGGAATTTGATGAGGAAACCATTGCGACAGAAGAATGGTTCAGCCATCCGGATGTTGTCAGTGGACCATATAGGCTGGCAGATTATGATGTGGATCATTATATTTCCTATGAAGCAAATACAGAGTACTGGAAAGGTGCTCCGAATATTGATAAGCTGAACATCAAGATCCTTGACAGCAGCCAGGTTCTGGCAGCTCTGCAGTCTGGTGAGATCGATGCGACACACCATACCCTGACAGCGATTCCACAGCAGGATTATGCAAGTATTGAAGCTTTGGAAAATGTGGATGTAATCTATGGCTCTCCGGTAACAAACCAGTCTGTCTTTATTCAGACAGCAAATATCCCGGATGCAAGAGTGCGTCAGGCACTGGTATATGCCATCAACCGTGAAGCAGTTCTTGCTCAGTTATTAGGAGGACATGGAGAAGTTGTGGATGGTTTCCTTTCTTCTGCAAGCCCATTCTATGATGAAAGCATTGTTCCTATGGAATATAACCCTGAGAAGGCAAAAGAACTTCTGGCAGAAGCAGGATGGGATGGTTCACAGACTCTCAGATTCTATGTCAACTCTGGTGATGGTGCATTTGTGAATGCAGCACAGATTCTTGTAGCTCAGTGGGCGGAAGTGGGAATCAAGGTTGAGGTAACAACCGTTGACCTTGCTACTTTGATGACAGTGGCAGGAACAACAGACTATGATCTCTTTGCAGTACAGTATACTTATGCACCCGTAGATCCATATCCGGATGTGGCATGGCTTTTAGGAGGCGAAGGAAGCTGGACAGGATATGCAGATGATGAGGTAAATGCAGCACTGGAAGCAACCCAGACGGCTGGCAGCATAGAAGAAATCAAAGAGCAGTATGCTATTGTTGATCGTAAAATGCAGGAAGACGTTCCGATGTTCTCTGCGTATGTTATCAGCGCACAGGGAGCTGTAAATAAACGTCTGACAGGTGTGAAGGCAAATGTATATGGATTCTTCACAAACGTTCAGGAATGGGATATTCAGTAAGAACCCAGGAAAAATGAACTTCGCAGGCTGTATGAAATGCAGCCTGCGTTTTTCCATGCATAGGAAACGGTGTTCCTGTACATGGAAAAACGCAGGGAGGATGCAATGTTACAGTTCAGGTGCCACTGTTACGCGAGGTGTTTTGCATGGCTTTTTCATAGTTACTGGAATAACGTGAACCGTAACTATGCGTACCGGTATGGATAGTAGAGAAAGGAAAGAAGGACATGTCTCATCTGTTAGAAGTGAATCAACTGACAACAAAATTTGCCGGAGATACCGGTGTACATATCAGAGTAGATCACGTGAATTTTCATGTAGATGAAAGTGAGATGGTTTGTATTGTGGGAGAGTCTGGCTGTGGAAAAAGTGTAACAGCACTGTCTTTGATGGGATTGCTTCCCAGAAGCGGAAAGGTAACGGGCGGAGAAGCCTGGTTTGAGGGACAGAATCTTTTCGCCCTGTCAGAAGAAGAACTGGACAGGAACAGAGGAAATAGAATTTCCATGATTTTTCAGGATCCCCTGACATCCCTGAATCCGGTTTTTACAATTGGAAACCAGATCATGGAGAGCCTTAAGGTGCATCAAAAGCTTTCAAAAGAGGAAGCCAGGAAGAAGGCGGAGGATATTCTGGAAAAAGTGGGAATGCCGGATGCAAAGGCTTCCATGAAAAAATATCCCCACACCTTGTCCGGGGGGATGAGGCAGAGAGTGATGATTGCCATAGCATTGTGCTGTAATCCTGCACTTCTGATCGCGGATGAACCAACGACTGCTCTTGATGTGACGATTCAGGCACAGATTATGAGATTGCTGAAAAAAATGAAAGAAGAGACAGGAATGTCCATGATTTTGATTACCCATGATATTGGGCTGGTGGCAAGTATGGCTGACCGGGTGATCGTTATGTATGCGGGACAGATGATTGAAGAAGCTCCCGTGAAAGAACTTTTCAGGAATCCGAGACATCCTTATACCAGAGCACTTCTGGCCACGGTTCCGAGTATTTATGATTCGGATGAGAGGGTACTGGCATCCATACCGGGAGTAGTACCGGAGAATTATGATGAGATAAAAGGATGTCGTTTTGCCGACCGTTGCAGCTATTGTCAGGAGAAATGTAAGGCGCAGCAGATAGATCAGGAAATAAATGACTCACATAAGGTAAAATGCTGCAGATGGGAAGAAATATGATGACACAAAATGAGCATACAGAACCACTGTTACGAGTGGAAAACCTGAAAAAATATTATCCTGTAAAAGGCGGGATCATTACTCATACAATTGGAGAAATGCATTCTGTAGATGGAGTCAGCTTTTCTGTGCAAAAAGGAGAAACCCTGGGAATCGTAGGAGAATCCGGATGCGGAAAATCTACTATGGGAAGAGTGTTGGTGGGGCTGGAAAAACCTACTTCTGGAAAGGTGTTTTATGAAGGCATGGATCTGACAAAAGCAACGTCCAGTCAGATAAAAGGAATTCGTACGGATCTGCAGATGGTGTTTCAAGATCCCTATTCGTCGTTAAATCCGAGAAAACATATCTATGAGATTCTTGCGCAGCCGATGTTATATCATAAGATCTGCACGAGGGAAAACGTAGATGCAAGACTGAAAGAACTGTTGGATATGGTGGGACTGTCCAGAAACATTCTGGGGCGTTATCCCCATGAATTTTCAGGAGGACAGCGTCAGAGAATCGTGATTGCCAGGGCTTTGTCATTAAATCCGAAATTCCTGGTGTGTGATGAACCTGTCAGTGCCCTGGATGTGTCGATTCAGGCAC
>JBJEMC010000261.1:0-4311 GCA_051879475.1 Muricoprocola sp.
CCTTGCATATACCTATAAAAACTGTTATGATGATGAAAACAGCCATAACTGTTACTAGGGGGATAATACTATGGAATGGAAAGAAATCATACGTAAAGGTACTGACCTTGCAAAAGAAACTTCTGCAAAGTTACAGGATAAAGAAACCCAGCAAAAAGTAATCAAAAAAGTTGCTGATACCTTGTCAGACGCTTCTCAGTTTGCATCTATTGCCGCAAATGATGCCATCCAGAAAACAAAACAATTTGTAGAAGAAAATCATATGACACCGGGGTCAAAAGATAAGTATATTCAGGAACTGGAACAGACTATCTTGGAAAAAGATAAAGAAATCAAGCGATTAAAAAGAATGTTGGCAAAGAAAAATTGGAAGAGATAAATGTAGCCCCTATAATCAAAGCATTTCTGTAAAAAGAGATAGCAAAGTGCTCTGTCACTTTGCTATCTCCCCAACTCCACTTATAATCAATCTAGGCCTGTATGGAAATTCCATAACGCTTTCTCTTGTGGATACTCCGCTGAGCACCAATGCGGTATCTAATCCGGTTTCGATACCTGCAATGATATCTGTATCCATCCTGTCTCCGATCATGGCGGCCTCGGAGGAGTGTACTCCCAGAATGGACAGTCCCGTGCGCATCATCAGTGGATTCGGCTTTCCAATGTAATACGCCTTTTTCCCTGTAGTTGCTTCTATCGGTGCAACAAAGGCACGGCAGGCCGGGGCAATTCCGCCTTCGATCGGTCCTGTAATATCTGTATTTGTCGCAATCAGCTTTGCTCCTTTATTAACCAGATTCATTGCTTTTAAAATATGTTCGTAGCCATATCCTTCTGTCTCTCCCACTACTACATACTCCGGATCCACGTCGTTAATGGTAATTCCCGCTTCATACAATGCATTATACAGTCCGTGATCTCCAATCACATAAGCACTGCAGCCCGGAGCCTGGCTTTGCAGAAATTTTGCTGTTGCCAGGGCACTGGTGTAAAAATGCTCTTCCCCAATATCCAGCCCCATTCTGGCCAGCTTTTGCTTCAGTTCTTTCGGAGAGCGATGGCTGGCATTTGTCAGAAAGAGGAACTGTTTATCCTCTCTGTAAAGCCAGTCAACAAATTCTTTTACCCCATCTAACAGACGATTCCCATGATAAATGACACCGTCCATATCACAGATAAAACCTTTTTTGGCTCTTAATTCTTCCATATATATTTTTTATCCCTCCTCTTCCATCACATAACCGACATTTCTGACGGTACGTATCATATGTCCACTCTCACCGAGTTTTTTTCGAAGCGTTTTAATATGCATATCCAGGGTTCTGGATTCTCCCGAATACTCTGTTCCCCATACGTTGCGCAATATGTCCTCTCTTGACACCACATTTCCTGCACTTTTCATCAATAATTTCAGCAGTTCAAATTCCTTATAGGTCAGTTCACAGGGTTCATCATCTACATAGACAGCCCGTTTTGTGTCATCCATAAAAATCTTCCCATTTTGAAGCAGATGTTCATTTCCCAGAGGATAACTTCTTCGCATCACTGCTTTTACTCTTGAGATAAGCTCCATGACCCCGAAGGGCTTTGTGACATAATCATCTGCCCCAAAATCCAATCCTCTTACCTTGTCCAGCTCTGATGCTTTCGCAGTTGCCATAATTACGGGAATCTGTGCTGTCTCCTGGCTGCTTCTAAGTTTTTTGATGATGGAAAGTCCATCTTCATCTGGAAGCATGATATCCAGAAGAATCATAGATGGAAGTTCTTTTTTCATTCCACTATAGAAATCTGAAGCACATGGATATCCCTGCACCTCATATCCTGCATTCTTCAGTACAAGTCCTTCGATTTCCCGGATATTTTCATCATCTTCTACCACATAAATCAGTGCCATTTCATCACCTCAGATCATCCATTTTAAACATTATTCTGTAAGGCTCTTTTGGGAGTTCCCTTAATGCGTTCAGGAAGTGCATATTTTTCTGAATACTTCTGAAAATAATTCTGGAACTGCCTGTTTCCTTCCTCTTTCAGAGAATTAATGTACGCGTGTCTTCCAAATTCATCATTTCCTGCCTGTATCATACAGACTGCAATGTTTGAGCAGTGGTCTGCGATTCTCTTATAACTGATCATCAAGTCAGAAAGAATAAATCCCAGTTCAATCGTACATCTTCCTTCCCGGAGACGGTCAATATGTCTCTTCCTCATTTCATCGCCAATATCGTCAATAACCTCTTCCAATGGTTCTACACCATATGCAGTATGGACATCTTCTGTCTTAATCGCTTCCATGGTCTTGTTTACAACTTCTTTTACCGCATCAGAAAATACTGCCAGTTCCTGCACTGCCGCCTGAGAAAAGGCCAGTTTCTTCTCAAAAATTTCCTTTGCTGCATCGGCAATCTTAGCGGCATGATCTGTGATACGTTCCAAATCCCCGATACTGTGTAGCAATACAGATACCGTATGGCTGTCGCGGCTCTGAAGCTCGTTTCTGGTAATCTGAAGCAGATACGTTCCCAGACGGTCTTCATACTGGTCAATCAAATCTTCCATTTCTTTTACTTTTTCAACCTTCTTTGGATCATAGACCTCAAGAAGGGAGATTGAGCAGTCCAATGCCTCTCTGGTAATCTCTGCCATCTGGCCACAGGCCTCTCTACACTGTTCTGTTGCAAGTGCCGGATTATCCAGGAAACGGCTGTCCAGTGCTTTCAGAGCAGTAAATGCCTGATCGTTTTTTTCTTCGGATGCCTTATCACGAATGGTCTGCTCAGCCAGCCATACCAACACCTTGTTGAATGGAAGCCACAGAAGTGTTGCCACTACGTTAAATACGGTATGCACGACTGCGATTCCCGCTGCATTGGCTGCATCAGACAGAAATGCAAAGTGCAGAAAACTATTTGCAAGATAGAACACCAACATAAAGACAATCGTTCCGATCACATTAAAGTACAAATGCACAAAAGCAGTTCTCTTGGCATTTTTCTTTGCTCCAATAGAAGAAATCAATGCGGTCACACAGGTTCCTATATTCTGTCCCATGATAATAGGGATGGCAGCTCCATAGGACACAGCTCCCGTCGCACAAAGTGCCTGAAGGATACCAACGGATGCAGAAGAACTCTGGATCACCGCGGTCAAAAGTGCTCCTGCCAGCATTCCCAGAACAGGATTTTTAAACATCAGCAGAATATTCGTAAATTCCGGAACATTTGCCAGTGGTTTTACAGCTCCGCTCATGGTTTCCATACCAGTCATCAGTACTGCAAATCCCACCATGATCGTACCGGCATCTCTGCGCTTTTCCTTTTTGGAAAACAGCAGAAAGATTACGCCTATCAGTGCCAGAATCGGTGCAAAGGAAGATGGCTTGAGCATTTTTATAAAAAAGCTGTCACCCTGCAGACCAGAAAGACTTAAGATCCAGGATGTAATCGTAGTACCAATGTTGGCACCCATGATAATTCCCACAGCTCTTTGCAGTGTCATGATCCCAGAGTTTACAAATCCTACTACCATAACCGTTGTAGCAGAGGAGGACTGTATCACTGCGGTAACTCCTGCTCCCAGAAGTACACCTTTTATCGTACTGGAAGTTAATTTTTCCAGGATTTTTTCCAGACGTCCTCCGGAAGCTTTTGTCAGGCCATCTCCCATCACATTCATTCCATACAGAAACAGGGCAAGACCGCCAAGCATCGTAAATATACCAAAAATGTCCATATCTCTTTCTCCTTTATACTAATATAGACAAAGTATAGAGAAATTTATGTAAAATCCGCTATCATTTTAAAGTAAAATTTACGTAAAACTTTGATATGCCTGTTCATAAAAATATTCCTGTGAATTCATCGGTCTTTCATCATTTCTCACATGATGATAGTTACCCTCTGTGTCCATATAACGGGCCTGTCTGTTGTCCTCCAGCATGATTCGGAACATTTCCTGAAGTCTCTTCTTAATATCCTGATCTTTAACAGGTGCTGCAACCTCTACACGGCGAAGCGTATTTCTTGTCATGAAATCAGCGGAAGCAATATAGATTTTCTGTTCTTCCCCCTCACCAAAGAGATAAATTCTGGAATGTTCCAGGAAACGCCCTACAATACTGATCACACGGATATTCTCTGTTTTTCCCTGTACACCTGGAATCAGGCAGCAAATTCCCCGTACAATAAGATCAATTTTCACCCCTGCCTGAGATGCTGCAATTAACTGGTCAATAATCTTTTTATCCGTCAGGGAGTTGATTTTTATGCCGATATAACCTGTTTTTCCGTTCTTAACCTTCTCTATCTC
>JBJEMC010000261.1:4411-23049 GCA_051879475.1 Muricoprocola sp.
GATACCACTTTCGGATCATTTGCAGCTTCTCTGAGCATCTGTAAAAATGGTTTGATACTCTCATACGGATAGGAAAGAAGTCTGTCCTTCTCCTTGATCTGTGCTAAAACGTCTGTTTCTTTTTCAAAGCTGGAAGATTTCTGCGGAACTCTTCGATTATAAAATAATCCTGTATTCTGACGCAGCATATCCTGTATCTGGAAAAAGAAAGACAGATCAAGCGGGGTATTACTGCGGAATACATACTCCGGCTTCATATCCAGATACTCACAAAGCTGTTTCACTACTTCTCCGTCAAATTCCCTGGAAAGTTCCATTTTTACCGGTGCCAGATGCTTTCTCCTCTTGATCAGATCTGCCATAAAATCGCGATAGTCCAGATCTTCATCATAAAGTGCATCCGCATCAATATCGGCATTTCTGGTTACACGGATCAGAGATTTTTCTTTGATCGTATAGCCGGGAAATGCTTTTGCCATAAAATGTAAGATCAGTTCTTCGGAAAGCATAAATGTCCCTTCACTTCCCGGAACCGGGATCAATCTGCGGAAAACACCGGAAGTACATGGGATCAGACCGATTTTTTCTTTTCCGTTTTTACGTGTCAGCACAGCTGCCGCATATATTTCCTTATTTCTTAAAAATGGAAATGGCTGTCTTTTTCCTACGATCGTGGCGGAAAGCATTGGCAAAATCTCTGCATCAAAATAACGTTCCAGATACTCTCCCTTTTCTTTATCGATCTTCCTGAAATTTACCAGTCTGATACCATGTTCCTCTACCATTTTCATTAAATTCTCATAGACAATATCTTTTCGATAATTTAATTTGGCAACCTGTGTCAGAATTTCGTTGATCTGCTCTTTGGATGTCATGTTCGTTTTATTGTCTTTTATCTCTTTCGGCAGCATCATCTGATCAATCAGGGCTCCAACTCTTACCATAAAAAATTCATCCAGATTACTCTGATAAATAAACGCAAAGGTAAGTCTCTCACATAAAGGAGTCTCATCTGATTCAGCTTCTTCTAGCACACGTTCATTAAACTTCAGCCAGGATAATTCCCTGTTCATATAGATTTGTTTCTCCATGACATACTCCTCTTCTAATAATATATGTATTTTTTTCAGACATAAGGATACCGCCAAAAGTCATCTGACTGCGGCGGTATCTGCTGTTTATCTTATGACAAAACAATTTTCATTAGCTGTTAAGCAAATTGTAATCTTCCAGTGAAGCATTGATGGAATCTGCCATTGCAGCAACCGCTTCTTCCGGTGTCAGGGAACCATTTAACATATTTTCAATGTTAGATTCTACTGTCTGTCTTGCTTCCGGGAAAATGCTCATCAGTGCTCCTGCATATTCCGGTGCTGAATCATGAAGCTGATCAATAGCTGTCTGGAACTGTGGATACTGTGCGATATTATCTAAGAATACCTGCTCTTCATGAGCTGCAGTTGTAATTGGGAAGTATCCTGTCTGGGAATTCCAATATGCCTGAGATTCTGGAGAAACCAGGAATTCCACAAATTTCCATGTAGCATCCTGTCTTGCCTCATCTTCATTATTCAGAGCCCAAAGTGAAGCACCACCGATAGAAACACCGCCTTCATCTGCATCTGTAACACTTGGGAAATATGCTGTTCCCACTTCAAATTTTCCATTTACGTCCTGAAGGATCTGTTTCAGAGATGCTGTGGATCCTAAAGTGATTGCAGATTTGCCTGCTGAGAAATCTGTCAGTCCGGAATCTCCGCCACGTCCAACATTTGGAGCGTATCCTGCATCATAAAGTGCTTTCCATTCTGTAAGGATGTTCAGTGCGCCTCCGTTTTCATCAAATACTACGTTTTCTGCCACACCTTCTCGTCCGTTTCCATTATTTACATACTCAAGTCCCTGTTTGCATAAGAACTGTTCGAAGAACCATCCATAGATTCCAAGAGAAATTGCTTCTCCTGCGCCGCCTTCATTAGTCAGCTGCTCTGCAATCTCTGCAATTCCTTCCAGGCTTGTTGGTACTTCTTCAATACCGGCTGCTGCAAACATATCTTTGTTGTAATACAGAAGCGGTGTAGAAGAGTTAAATGGCATAGAATAAAGCTGATCATCTACGGTATAATATGCTGCAATATTGGGTTCAATCTGAGAAACATCATAACCTGCACGGTCAATCAGTTCCTGCATAGGAACAACCCATCCGGAATCGATCATAAAACGGGTACCAATGTCATAGATCTGTACCAGGTCTGCACCCATATTACCAATCTGGGCACTTTTCAGTTTATTAATGGTGTCATCATATTCACCCTGATATTCTGCATTTACAGTAATTCCATATTCATTTTCTTCGTTGAATTTCTGAACCAGATAATTCATGGCTTCTCCATTGACTCCGCCCATGGAATGCCAGAAATCAATCGTGATTCCTTCCTGGTCTTCTGCCATAACCGGCACTGTTGTCATCATGCCTCCACAGATCATTGCTGCTGCCAATACTGCTGATACTACTTTTTTTCTCATTTGATTCATCTCCTCTTTTTAATTATGTCCAGAGAGCTATCCTTTTACAGCTCCCGAAAACATTCCTTTTACTAACTGTTTCTGTCCTAAGATAAAAATTGAAATAGATGGAATAATAATGATTACTACCCCTGCGATCATCAGAGTGATCGACTGTGCATCTACACTGTTTAACATACTGATACCGATCTGTACCGTTCTCTTTGTTTCAGAGCCGGTAACAAGAAGCGGCCACATATACATGTTCCAGGCATTGATAAAGGTATAAACTGCCATGGCTCCGATTGCGGATTTGGTAAGGGGCATCAAAATCTGAAAGATAAACTTGAAGTTCCCACATCCATCCAGTTTTGCAGCTTCATACAGTTCATTTGGAAATGCCAGATAAAACTGTCTGAATAAGAAAATTCCCATGGCAGAACTTAAATATGGAACAATCAAAACAGGATAGGTATCCAGCCATCCCCATCCGCTTACCGTAAGGTAATTGGATATGATCGTCGCTTCACCCGGAACCATCATGGTTGCCATAACAAGCATGAACAGAATATTTTTTCCCCTAAACTCCAGAAATGCAAAGGCAAAAGCTGCCAGAGAACAGGTCATAATCTGTCCAAGAGTAATGAGTCCTGCAACCAGAAAGGAGTTTCCCACAAACCGGAACAGAGGCACATTGCGTACTGCCTGTATAAAGTTTTCAAAAGTCGGATGCGAAGGCAAAATATTCAAATTCAATGTAAAAAGCTCACTGGATGGCATAAATGCCACACTGACTGCGTAAAGAAGCGGCAGCAGAATAATCAATGCAACAACAAGATTTACCAGAAACAACAGTGATTCTCTGATTCTTCTTTTCCGTTTTTTCTGTATACTTTCCATTAGTAGCTCACTCCTTTTTTCTCGATCTTGAACATGATCAGCGTCAGTACCATAATGATCAGAAACAGAACAACTGACTGTGCTGCTGCGCTTCCAAAACGATAGTTAAAAAAGGCATCACGATAAATGGAATATACCAGAAGGTTGGTTGATTCACCGGGGCCTCCCTGAGTCAGGATCTTAACCTGTCCAAAGGACTGAAATGCCTGGATAATATTTACTACCAGAGTGTAGAACATGATGGGGCTTAATCCCGGCAGTGTAATGTGGAAAAATTTATCTATTGCATTTGCCCCATCAACGGAGGCAGATTCATATAAACTCTCTGGAATATTTCCAAGACCTGCTGAAAAATACAGAAAATTGATTCCACTGTTTAACCATGCTGTTAATATTGCGACGCAAACCAGCGCATACTTTGGATCTCCCACCCAGTTAATGCTTAATCCCAGCACTTTATTTAAAATACCAATGGATGGGTGTAAGATAATCTTAAATATCATAGCTGCGGAGCTGGAAGCAATGGCCATGGGCAGTGCATACGCCGTACTGAAAAAACGGATTCCGGGGAATTTCTGATTACAAAGCAATGCACCTAAAAGACCTAATGCCATACCGCCCAGAACAACGATCACTACAAACACCACTGTAACTTTTATACTGTTATAAAAGCTGGCTGAGTGAAATAAATCTAAATAATTTCCAAGTCCGACAAACAACTTTGCCTGTCCCATTTTGTCTGTTTTAAACAAGCTCAGATAGATTGTCTTAAAAAACGGATAAAACAGAAATACTGTAAATACAGTCATGCATGGAAGCAGGTAAAAATAACATCCTATACTACTTCTTTTTTTCTTCATAAAACACTCTCATTCTCTTTCCTGACGGTTATATTCCACCAACGTAGCAGGAATCAGGCCAAAAAGGATTCCGCCGCCTGCTGCCATGATCATGAAATAAAACCAGAATACGCTTTCTCCTGCTGTGCAGGTTCCTTTTAATAACAATACCAGAACGGTAAGCAGTCCACAGACAAGTCCCGCTATGACTGTCCATTTTGTCAGAAACAGTTTTTGTCTTTTTGTAATTGTTTCCATACTGTCTTTACTCCTTTCCCAATCCGAATATGTCGTAACAATTTTCATCTCCATTTTTATGTATGCCAGTCACAGAAAACAGCGCCCACTCTGCTACATTGGTGGCATGATCTGCAATTCTTTCATAATACTTGGCGATCATAAGCATATCCAGAATCTGTGCATTGCCCTGCTCTCCTCTGTTTTCATTCAGAAGTTTATGCATGCCTGCAAACATCTCATCCATAGTATCGTCGCTTTTGATCACATCTTCTGCTTTCTTTGCATCCTGTTCCTCATATGCTGTAATACAGTTGCTTACCATCATGATTGCCTGCTTTGCCATCTCCAGAAGTTCCAGCTGCTGAATTGGGAGCTGAAGGCTTCCGGTCTGTATGATTTCTGCGATATCTACTGCCTGATCTCCAATTCTCTCCAGGTCAGATATCAGTTTTAAGGAGGCTGTGATCTTTCGCAGATCTCCCGCCACAGGCTGCTGTTTCAGAAGAAGCTGTACAGTAATCGCTTCCACAGCGCCATCTTTTTCATCGATGTCTCTTTCCAGCTTTACGATCTCATCAATCAACGGCTGTCTGTTTTCTTTTGTTGTAAGCAAAAGCTGATACGTCTTCACGACTGCCTGCCCACAGAGTATTCCCATTTCCAATACTTCACTGGTCAGCTGTTTTAGTTTTTTCTGATACATATCCCTCATATCAACCAAACCTTCCTGTAATATATTCTTCTGTCTTCTTATTCTTCGGACATGAGAAGATCTGTCCTGTATTTCCATACTCAATCACTTCTCCCAACAGGAAGAATGCTGTTTTATCCGAGATTCTCGCTGCCTGCTGCATATTGTGAGTTACCATAACGATGGTATAATTCTTTTTCAGTTCCATAGCCAGATCTTCGATTCTGGATGTAGAAATCGGATCCAGTGCAGAAGTTGGTTCATCCATCAGAAGAACTTCCGGTTCCACTGCCAGCGCCCTGGCTATACAGAGTCTCTGCTGCTGTCCGCCGGACATTCCCAATGCACTCTTTTTTAATCGATCCTTTACTTCATCCCAGATGGCAGCTTCCCGCAGCACTTTTTCCACAATTTCATCCAGTTGAGCTTTTGAACGGATTCCATGTGTCCTTGGTCCATACGCGATATTGTCATATATACTCATAGGAAAGGGATTTGGTTTCTGGAATACCATTCCAACACGCTTTCTCAGCATATTTACATCCATATCCCCGTAAATATCTTCCCCATCCAGTGTCAGTTCACCTGTGATCTTACATCCTTCCACCAGGTCATTCATTCTGTTTAAGGATTTCAGAAGTGTGGATTTACCACATCCGCTGGGGCCTATAAAAGCTGTGATCTGATTTTCGGGAATACTCAGATTGATATCCTTTAGAGCATGGAAATCACCATAATACAGATCCATATGTTTTACATTTATTTTTGCCATTTCTTTTTCTATTGTCCTTTCCTTAATCTCTTTGCCAGTAAATCGGATAATCCATTCAATACCAGTACAAATACAAGAAGGACTACCGCCGTTGCATAAGCCTGATCCATATACAGACCTTCACTGGACAAGACATACATATGAACTGCCAGGCTTCGTCCGGAACCAAGAAGAGATCCCGGCACCTTTGCCACAGATCCGGCAGTGTACAAAAGTGCTGCCGTTTCTCCTACGATTCGTCCCGTTGCCAGAACGATTCCTGAGAAAATTCCCGGAATTGCCGCAGGCAGTACGACATGGAAAATAGTGCGAATCTTTCCTGCCCCTAATCCAAAGGAAGCTTCCCGATACATATCCGGAACACTGATCAATGCCTCTTCTGTAGTTCTGATTACAAGAGGAAGAATCATAATCGCCAGTGTCAGAGAACCGGAAAGGAGTGATAAGCCAAAATGCAGCTTCGTACTAAAGAAAAGCATTCCGAAAAGTCCATAGATAATAGATGGTATTCCCTGCAGTGTCTCTGCTGTAATACGTATTACATTCACCAGACGACTTCCTTTTTTGGCGTATTCCACCAGATAAATCGCTGAAAATATTCCTAAAGGAACAGCAATCAGAAGAGACAGAAATGTAATGATCAGTGTATTGATCAGTGCCGGCAGCAAGGATACATTCTCTGAATTATATTCCAGGGCAAACAGGTCCGGGGTAATATGCCCGATTCCTTTTACCGTAATAAAGCCAACCAGAAAAAGCATCACCGCCATAGTCAGCCCGGCAGCTACCCATACCACACACCGAACCAGCGCCGCCCCTTTATGGTTTCGAATCAGATTACGCATAGTCAGACCTCCGTTTTATTGCAGATACACTTAAGTTAATGATCAGAATGAACACAAACAAAACTACTCCGGTAGCAATCAGTGCCTCTCTGTGAAGATCTGTTGCATAGCCCATTTCTATGACGATA
This sequence comes from Muricoprocola sp., assembly GCA_051879475.1. Taxonomy (GTDB): domain Bacteria; phylum Bacillota; class Clostridia; order Lachnospirales; family Lachnospiraceae; genus Marvinbryantia. Next base: position 11,332 of record JBJEMC010000261.1, read on the forward strand.
TTCGCTGTCATGGTCCTAAGACCTTTCAGCAATCCCTGGGGCATCCAGGTCTGATTTCCGGCTACCATAATGACTGCCATTGTTTCACCGATGGCACGGCCGATTCCTAATACGATTCCGGCCATCAGTCCAGATTTTGCTGCAGGAACCACTGTACAAAATACACTTCTCTCATGAGTTGCTCCCAGTGCCAGTGCTCCTTCATAAAAACTTACCGGAACTCCCTTAAGTGCCGGTTCCACAACACCAACCACTGTCGGCATGATCATGACTCCCAGAAGAATCGATGCGGTAAGCATCGTACTTCCGTCTTTTCCTGTCAGCTGACGCATAAGAGGTACAATCACTACCAGTCCAAAGAATCCGTAAACTACGGAAGGGATTCCTGCCATCAGGCTTACGGCAGATTTCAAAACCGGATACAGTTTTTGAGGACAATAAAATGCCAGAAAGATTGCCGTAAGGAGAGCGGTTGGAACTCCAACCGCAATTGCTCCTCCGGTCACATAGATACTGCCTACGATAAAGGGAAAAATTCCATATAAGTTATTGGATGGTTTCCACTTCGTACCAAACAGGAATTTCAGAGGCCCGATCTCCATGATGGCAGGAATGCCATTTGCAAACAAGAAGATGCAGATCAGGGCAACTGCCAGTACAGAAGTAAAAGCCGAAACCAAGAACACATATTTCATTACTTTATCTTTCATTTACTGAAGTCCTTCCCAGGTTGTGATCTCACCTGTGTAGATAGCCTTAACCTGCTCTGCAGTTAAATCTGTAATTCCACTTTCGTTATTTACGATGACTGCGATTCCGTCCTGTGCAATCACAGTAGGAGTAAGTCCTGCTTCCAGTTCACTGTCTTTCAGTTCACGGGATGCCATACCGATATCGCAAAGACCGTCGATGGCAGATGTCATACCAGTTGTAGAATCACTCTGCTGAACTTCGATTTCTACTTTATCATTTACTTCTGCATAAGCTTCTGCCAGTTTTTCCATAACAGGTGTTACAGAAGAAGATCCTGCAACAACTACTTTTCCTTCTGCATCACCACCAGCAAAGCTTTCTGGTTCTCCAACGGAAATATATCCATTGTCTGTGACAACTGCCTGACCTTCTTCGCTCATAATGAAATCAATGAATTCCTGTGCTGCTTCGCTGACTTCTTCTTTTGTTGCAATGTTAAATGGACGAACGATCTTATAATCTCCTGCAAGGATGCTCTCTGCAGTTGCTTCTGCTCCGTCGATCTTTACTGCTGTTACAGAATCATTTAAAGATCCAAGAGAAACATAACCGATTGCGTTTACATCACCTTCTACAGTGCTGAGCATAACGGATGTACTGTTTGTGATCTTTGCTGCTTCTGTGGTATTATCTACTTTATTGCCATCGGCATCTTTTTCTTCTACTCCAAACAGTTCAATGAAAGCTCCTCTTGTGCCGGATCCATCTTCTCTGGAACAGATTGTGATATCACCCTGAGCTGCTGCGAATGCACTGCTCATCATTGTTCCTGTAAGCATCATAGCTGTCATTACTCCTGCAATTGTTTTCTTCATAATCATTTATCTCCTTTTCTTTTCACATCTTCTGTGTGATTACAAAAAGAGTATAAAAAATCCAATGTAAAATTCTCTACCATTCCAACGTAAAATTTTGTAAAATCATCGTAAAAGTTTTCTGAGCATGCCAAAGGTTTTTGCGATATAGGAAACAGAGTTCCCTATATCACAGAGACGAGATACGCTTTGCGAATCTCGCTCTGATTAGCGGTCGTCAAATATCCATTCGTGCAAGCACGATGGATACTTTCCTCGTCGCCATAACAAAAAATACCCCGGGGAAAATCCCCAGGGTTATAAAATTCAGCATCCTATTTCGTTTTATTCTGCTTCAAAGTCTTGATAATTCCTCGTATCCTTGAGTTTTCTTCCTGATATGACAGGATATCTTCTGTCAGTTCCATTTCCCGTTTTTCAAAACGGTTGATCAAAATTGCACAGGCATCTACCACGGTACGTGCTTTTTCCATCAAAATATTAATTACAGGAATCAGTTCCGGATATCTTTCCTTGGCATAGACACACATGGGAAATAAATGAGTCCTTGTCTCAAAAATATATTCGTTGGCGCTCCAGAAAGACATGGTATAAACCTGGCTCATCAGATTCGCACGGTCAGTAAGAAAAACAATCATTGCCAGTTTATTTTCTTGAATCCTATGGTAATACTCTGTCTGCCCGGCCAGGGACAGATCCATATCGTTGGTGATCAAAGAAATGATTTCTTCAATACGCAAATCCATCTGCCGCTTTTCAAATAACTCTTTATACATTTCTTCATAAGATATTTTATTTACAATTACATGGCATAAGGCAGCTGCCAGCACGATATCCTCTTCCTCTTTATCAATTGGCAGTACCAGACCAATCAAAAGCTTGCTCACTTCCAGACCATGCTGATAAAAACCACGATACCTGGTGACTCCATTAATATCCATGCACTGTACTTCAGCCACTTCGCTCATCAGGTCACGCACCAGGGGAAGTGACTCTGTCGTATACTTCAGATTATTCTCTCTTGCGTACTGTTCAATAAAATCATACATTTCTGCACAAATTTTCTTTTTCTCTTCCATCGTATCACCAACCCCTATTCAGCCCAAAGTGCTTTCCACTCTTTGCGTAATCTTTCGTTTTCTTCCTGCAGCTCTTTCAGCTGCTGTTCTAATTCTCTTTCCCTCTGCTCATAACGGTCAACCAGGTCCTCCGCAACATATATCAATGTATGGATCTTATCACTTAAGACCTCCAGCGGTCTCACGATATCCGGATAATGAGCCAGACCATACGAAATCATTGGCAGGAAATACGTTCTGGTTTCTCCCACATATTCATGCACCTTCCAGCAGCTTCTGTTATAAAGATCCTCCACATTATTCCCACGGTCTGAAAGCTTGACCAGCAAGGCTAACTTATTCTGTTCTATTCCGTGAAAATGTGCGATTTCTTCTTCCTTCGTATAATCTTTGCGTTTTGAAACCAGCTTAACGATCTCATAGATACGCGGATCCAGATGAAACTTTGTGATCAGTTCCATTCCGTGCTCCGGAAATGGAATATCTTCAATCATGTCATGACACAAGGCAGCTGCCAGCAGAATATCTTCCTCATCTTTTGAAATATCAGGCTGAAGATCCGCCAGCATCCGGCATCCACTCAGACAATGGATCACATAGGGCAACGGGTACTCTTTCCCATCTCTTGTAAGCTTTGCCTTTCTATGCTCTCCATCGTGAACGCCTCTGGCCAGGGGCAACGCCACTGCCATATTGAACAATCTGTTCTGAGCAGCATAATATTCCAGGTATTCATAAAGAGAACGAATCATCCAGAATTCACTCTCATCATAAGAAAGGACCTCAGGTCCAATCACATCCAGTGCTTCTTTTACTCTTTGCTGAAATTGATAACGGCTTTCCATAACTTCATCTCCCCACTGTTTTTTCGGATATCAGAAATTTGTACCTATTATCTCACAACAAATCAAATCCTGCAACCATTAGGGACGGTGTTTTCTGGCTTTTTGTCTGTCCCAATGGTTCACATGTTCATCAGTCGAAATACCTGTTCTGCCGTATACATTAAATTTTTTCTGGCATTTTCTGTAAGCATCGCCTCTTCTAAAGTACATACTCCACGTACAATTGAGAAAAATGCATCGATTCCTTCCCTGTTGCAGGCCAACGCATCTTCCGTTACTCCACCGGCAAATGCAATGACCTTTGCGCCATACTTCTTCGCCAGCTTTGCAACCCCAACAGGAACCTTTCCATTGGCGGTCTGTCCATCGAGTCTGCCTTCCCCGGTGATACAAATATCCGCATCTTTCAATTCCTTCTCTAAGCCTATTGCATCAAGAACAATCGAAATGCCTGATTTTAATTCCACGTTAGGAATAAATGCCTGAAAGGCAAAGCCAAGACCTCCTGCTGCCCCGGTTCCCTCCATAAGGCTTACATCTTTTTCCTTATACTGTGCTGTCTTTTCTGCGTAGTGGTACATCTGTGCATCCATCGTGGCTCTTTCTTCCGGCTTGACACCTTTCTGCGGGCCGTATACATACACCGCCCCATTTTCTCCGCACAATGGATTTCTTACATCGCAGGCCACCTGAAAATGACATTCTTTCAGTGCAGGCTCTACATTTCTGTCACAGATCTTTTCTATCTTTCCAAGGCTCTCAAATAAAGGCGGCAATGTATTTCCCTCCGCATCCAGAAATTCATATCCCAGTGCTGTCAGCATACCAATCCCACCTTCTGTTGTGGCGCTCCCTCCAATGCCAACGATAAATTCTCTGCATCCTTTCCGAATCGCATCCAGAATCATCTCTCCAATTCCTGTGGTAGAAGCCTTCCAGGGATCCAGTTCTGCCCGCGGCACAAGAATGATTCCCGCCGCCTCTGCCATCTCAATAACCGCTGTTTTTCCATCCTTTAAAATTCCATAGGTTGCCTCATGCTTTTTTCCCATGGGACCGGTTACATTTACCTTCTCAAAAGTGCCGCCTAATCCCTCGACCAGAGCCTGTGTGGTGCCCTCACCTCCATCCGCCAGAGGTTTTACGCAGATCTTTGCATCCGGAACCACCCGCAATATTCCTTCCTTCACTGCAGCCCCGGCCTCCATAGAAGACAGACTTCCCTTAAAGGAATCCATTGCAATTACTATTTTCATATCGTTTTCCTTTCTGCCCTGCTAATCCTGTCACGTAAAAAACAAGTCTCTCACATGGATCATGATACCATAGAGAGACCTGTTTTTTTTACATTAATTCTGGAATATTACTGAGATTGATATATGTAGCTACAGAACAGTCAAATCCTTTGATATGTCCATACAGCCATTCTGTTACATTTTCATTTACAGCTGCTACAAACTCATCTGTTGGACCATTCTGTTTTTCCAGCATATCATAAAGTTGAGCAACGGTTTTCTTGAATTCTTCATGTTTTTTCTTATGCTCTGTGATACCCGGATATCCAACTTCCTCCTGCAGCTTTTCTTCTGCTTTAAAATGAAAATCTGTATAGTCTGCCAGATAATCCAGCATCTTGACGGCTTCCTCTTTTCCGCCGCCTGCTTCACAACAGGTTAACAGTTTATTGATCTTATCAATTAACTCCTGATGATGTCCGTCAATTAACTTATTTCCTGTAATTAAGCTGTCATCAAATATTGCATACATAAGTGTATTTCCCCCTGTTCATCTCATTCTTTACTACGATCACATATTCCTCAAAGCATTGCTGCCAAGGCTATTACTTTAAATATACTACTTGTAAGCAAAGAAATCAATGCAAAATCGAAGAATTGGGAAATTCCGGTATGCGAATTACCATTGACTGTAAAATAGACATATCGTATAATTTCATCAAGAATGATTCTTTTGTTTTTGTATAAAATAAACAACATTCACTTATATATAAAGAAAGGAGAACACTATGATAAATTATTCCGAAAATGATAAGCTTTACCATATCCAGGTGGGAAAGGGAGACGTAGGAAAATATGTGATTCTTCCCGGCGATCCGAAACGATGTGAAAAAATTGCAAAATATTTTGATAAGCCCAAACTTATAGCAGACAGCAGAGAATACATCACCTATACAGGATATCTGGAAGAAGAAAAAGTAAGTGTCACTTCCACAGGTATCGGCGGGCCATCTGCTTCCATCGCGATGGAAGAGCTCGTACAGTGCGGTGCAGACACCTTTATCCGTGTGGGAACCAGCGGCGGCATGGATATCAACGTAAAAAGCGGTGACCTGGTCATTGCCAACGGCGCCATCCGTATGGAAGGAACTTCCAAGGAATATGCTCCTATTGAGTTTCCTGCTGTACCGGATTTCCATGTAACATCCTCTCTTGTACAGGCTGCAGAAAACCTGGGTTATCCACATCATGTAGGAGTTGTACAATGCAAGGATTCCTTCTATGGACAGCACTCTCCACAGACAAAGCCTGTCGGCTACGAACTGATAAATAAATGGGATGCCTGGTGCAAACTTGGCTGCAAGGCTTCTGAAATGGAATCCGCTGCGTTATTCATCGTAGGTGCTGCGCTCGGCGTAAAAGTAGGTTCCGTCCTTGTGGTTATGGCCAATCAGGAAAGAGCAAAACAGGGGCTTGAAAATCCCGTTGTCCATGACACAGACATGGCGATCCGCACTGCAATAGAAGCGATCCGTATTATGATTCGTCAGGAAAAGTCCAAATAGAAAGGAGCATTCTCTTTCATGACAGAAAACTTCAACACGACTCAATTGATCCGGGAAGCCATTGCAGCCATGCAGTATTCCTATACCCCTTACTCCCACTTCCGCGTAGGTGCCGCACTGCTTTCCAAAAGTGGCAAAATATACCGCGGCTGCAATATAGAAAACGCCGCATATACGCCAACCAACTGCGCAGAACGCACCGCATTTTTTAAAGCTGTCAGCGAAGGGGAAATGGAATTTGATGCCATCTGCATCGTAGGTGGAAAGGACGGCAAACTGGAAGAATATACCTCTCCCTGTGGTGTGTGCAGGCAGGTCATGATGGAATTCTGCGACCCGGAAACCTTTAAAATCATTCTGGCAACAGATGAGGCGCATTATACAGAGTTTACCCTCAAAAAACTTCTTCCCCTGGGCTTTGGTCCCGGGAATCTGAAGTAAATGATTTTTTAATGACAAGAACCCCCTCAGGATTCACTCTCCTGAGGGGGTTTTCTATGCATCTACTTTGGGTTTCTTACTTTATATCGCCAATAAACAGGAACGACTGCTCTGTCGTTTCACCATCATATGGTGTCAACTGAATATACGCATCTTCGAACTGTTTTTCTCCCAGTGCAAAGGCAATCTGAACAGTTGTGGATTCTCCCGGCATGAAGGACTCAAGATTGTTTTTTCTGTGGGAATGTTCTGTTTTAAAGCTGAACATTTCACCGGACATGTTACAAAATCCATCTGTCGATACAGTATCATAGTCTTCACTTTCATCGATCAACCGGATGGTACCATCTGCCGCATTTATGATTCGCGGACAGAAACAAACCTCTTCATCCGTATCACCAGTATTTGTTACTGTCAGGTTCATTACTACTATTTTATAAGTAATGGTTTCTTCCTTTACGACGGTATCCAGTTCATTTATTCCATCTCCGTTTTTGATATATTTACAATCTGCCTGGATCGTTCCGTCAGAAGAAAGGAACTGTGAATAATCCGCATCATGTCCAATACTGTCTGTAGTAATACCTTCAAAATCATCCTGAACTGTCAGACTATCAATCGTTACTTCTATGCCTTGATAACTTCCCCATGGAATTGTATCATCAACTGATACAACATCTCCCAGTGTTGATGTTTCTTCTATATAATCTTCCCCCACTTCCGGCTGCGACCATTCATAAGCCGTTTCCGTATCAGTTTCTACAAGCTCAGCTCCATCTGCCAGTGCCTTAATTTCCTCCATGGTAAATCCATTTACATAAAGCTGTGCCACATATTCTGTACCTGTAAATGCGATCCACACCTGATCATATCCTGCGTCCCTTTCAAAGAAGATTGCAGAATTGCCATCTTTGGTGACCCATGTCTGGCTGTCTACTGCATAAGTGATATCCTCGTTTATTCCGCCTTCCGGTGCCTTCATAAAAACAGCCGTTAAACCTCTGTCTTCTGTAGGTGGGTCTGTTTTGTATTTCCCTGCATAGGGTCCATCTTCATTATAATGAAGATCCTCCGGAACATAGTTAAGTTTCAGTTCCATCGGTACAGCACTGCTGATGATCTCCTCACTCTCTCCACCAATATTTACTTCATATTGATATTCTGCAGTCCGTTCCACAAATGTATGATATGCCAGATTTGCGGCAAATCCGCATGTTCCAAGAACTGCAACACTCGCTGCAACGACAATCACCGTTCCAAACACATTTCTTTTCTTCACTTGCTTACCCTCCATTTTCCTTATAAGTTCTGCATTTAGTTCTTCATCTGGAATTCGTGGAGAAAGAGCCTGCCTCATTATCTGATCAAATCTGTCATCTGTCATATCCCTGGGCCTCCAATTCTTCCTTGAGTAATCTTTTTGCTTTATAAATTCTGCTTTTAATAGTTCCAATCGGCAAATTCATACATTCTGCTATCTCTGCCTGTGATAACCCGTTGAGATAATACAGATAGATCGGAATCCTGTATGGGTCACTTAAAGCATTCAGGCTTTTTAGCAGAACCTGCCTTTGTTCTTCTTGTAAAAGCTGCTCCTCCGGTCCTGAAACAGTATCTTTTACTTCCAGTGTGTCATTTGCCTCTATGGATTCTTCCGGTGCTATTTTCTGTCTCCACCAGCTCTTTCTGCAATGATTTTTCCAAAGCTTTATGGCTATGGAAAGCAGGTAATTCTTCAGATTTTCTTCATGTAAAATCCTGTCTTTCAGCTCCAATGCCTTTAGAAAAACATCCTGATAGAGGTCATCCGCTTCTGTTTTATTCTTTGCCAGATAACAGCAGAAACTATAGATGTCTTTGCCATATAGGTGGATACCACTTTTTATTTCTTCTGTTGTCATGTAACTCTCCTGTAATATCGACGTCGAAAGGATTTTGTGTTGCTGTTCACGTACGTTCCAGTAACGATTTTGCCCTTCACTTATATAATGTCATAACTTTGGAAAAGGTTCAGCAAAAGTATCTGCAAAAATTATTTTGTTTATCTTATTTTTTATGTTACTATGTAATCAAATAAACTATTTATAGTAGAAAGAGGTGTTGTTTATGCTAGCATTACAGACTGAAACCGAACTCATTACCTTAGAGCAGTACGAAGCTCTGCCCGAAAGTATCCGAGTAGAAGTCTTTGACGGTACAGTTTACGATATGGCAAGTCCATCACAAGAACACCAGACAATTCTCACCGAGTTACTTGTAGTATTTCGCAATTACATCCGCAAAAAAGCTGGCAACTGCTCTGTATTCCCTGCGCCATTCGATGTGAAACTGAATGATTCACCGCTTACTATTGTACAGCCCGACCTCATGGTAATATGCGATAAAAATAAGCTGGACGGAAAACGATGCAATGGTGCTCCAGATTTCATTATCGAGATTGTTTCCCCTGGTAATCCGTCAGATGATTATATTCGCAAGCTGTACTATTACAAGAATTTCGGTGTACGGGAATACTGGATCGTAGATCCTCGTCGAAAAACCGTAACTGTTAATTATTTCGATGGAAATCTTCTCAATATCCAATATTCCTTCTATTCTACAATAAAAGTTAATATCTATGACGATTTAGTCATTGATTTTTCTGCTATTGCTGAATTGCTGAGCATTTAAGCCAAAACCTAGAACCGACAGGACAGTAAAAGTGTACCGTCCCCAAAAGTTAGACCCAAAACCTAACTCTTGAGGGCGGTACATTTGATATGCCAAGAAACTACGTCCCACTGGTTTTAATTTAAATACCGTTCTATGCAGCAAATATTATAAAGTGGAATATTTGTCATCCACTCCTGTTCCCTGTAATCTGACATGGATGTTCGAACTGCATTTGCCGGATGATATTTTTCACAAAATGCCTTCAGGCTCTTAGCTTTTAAGTTTTCTTCCGCTTTTACCTCCACGGGCAAAACAGAACTTTTTCCCTGCAGCAGGAAATCTATTTCTCCACTGGAATTTTCTGCTGAATAATAGTAAACATCTATGCCAAGTTCCGTAATCAACTGTTGAAGTACATATTGTTCTGTTAACGCACCTTTAAATTCTGTAAAAATACGATTTCCATCTATAATCACTCTGGCATCCAGATCCACCATTGCCATAAGCAGTCCAATGTCTAACAGGTATATTTTAAAAGCATCAAAATCAAGATATGCTTTTAGCGGCAGGTACGGCTTTTTGATTCTCTGCACTTTGTGGATCAATCCACAATCCATCAGCCACTGTATAGCAAGTTCAAAGTCTTTCGCACGTGCCCCTGCCCTCACCTGTCCATATATATACTTTTTATTTTCTTTCGCCAACTGCATAGGAATCGAATTCCACACCAAATTTAATCGTGGAACCAAGGATGCTTCTGCGTGTTTAGAAAAATCTTGCTGGTAATAGTTCAGCAGATTTTTCTGAATTTCACGTACCAGATTAAAATCCTTGGTCTGAACGTATGTCTGAACAACTTCTGGCATCCCACCAACATAATAGTACTCTCTTAAACGATCTATATATTTTGTTTTAAACATGGTAATCATATCCATGTCTGAATCATTTAGTAATTTTACAAAACGTTCTTCTCCTAATGCACATAAAAATTCCTTAAAACTCAAAGGATATAGATCCATAAAATCTACTTTTCCAACTGGAAAAGAGGTTCCTTTATGCATTGCTACCCCAAGCAGTGACCCAGCTGCCACAATGGCATACTCCGGAGCCTCTTCACAAAAATATTTTAATGCTTTCAAAGCATTTGGAACCTCTTGGATCTCATCAAATATCAGTAACGTATCCTGGCTGTCTATAGATACACCCGTCTCTGCACTGATTGCCAGTATCATACGTTCAATATTGATATCTCCCTCAAATACCTGCTGCATTCTTGTATTACTGTCAAAATTAACATATGCCGTCTTTTGAAAACAGGTTTTTCCAAATTCTTTCATAAGCCATGTTTTTCCAACCTGTCTGGCTCCACGTATAATCAGTGGTTTTCTGTTTTTCTTCTCTTTCCACTGCTTTAATTTTTCTAACGCAACTCTGTCCATTTTCCACCACCCCATTATAACTTATTCCATTTTTTATATTGTATTCTTTCCTTTTTTCTCAGTCAACATTTTTACGTCGGAAAAAATGTAATAAGTTTACACTTTTCAGGTGGAAAATATGCTGTTGAGCCATGGGGGACAATAAAAATGCCAGGAAACTCCATCCCCGCTGGTTTTCTTGCTCTTTCCCATTGCCTTAGATATCCAGACTGTTTTCGTTCAGCAGGAAATCATAGACACCCATAATCAGGACACCATTCTCATTGTAATGCGGCGCTGGAGTATCCTTGGTGATAATAATCCGCTTGAAGAAATCTCCGGTCAGCATCAAAGAACGCTGTTCCTGCTCCATCTTCGCCTGATCCGGAATCGCGTAAGCCGACTGGATATAATAGCGTTTGAAGCCTTTATTGCAGACGAAGTCAATCTCCAACTGCTTGCGGATGCTGTTTCCCTTTTCGTTGGTATCATACTGCATGATAACGCCCACATCCACATTGAAGCCACGGATTTTCAGCTCATTGAAGATGATGTTTTCCATGCTGTGCGTTTCTTCCAGCTGCCTGAAATTCAGACGGGCATTCCGCAGCCCCATATCGGTGAAGTAGTATTTCACCGGGGTATCAATGTATTTTTTGCCTTTCACATCATATCGGACGGCTCTGTCGATCAGGAAAGAATCGCAGAGATAATCAATATACTTCTTGATTGTACTGCTGCTTATTTTCTTGTTTTTGACTGACCGGAAGGTTGCAGCCAGTTTTTCAGGGTTTGTCAGCGAACCGATTGCAGAGGAAAGAATATTCAGAAGCTCTTCCAGCTCCGCCTTGTTTCGGATGTTGTGCCTTCCGACAATATCCGAAATATAGGTTTCCTCAAAGAGAGATTTCAGAA
>JBJEMC010000262.1:0-23001 GCA_051879475.1 Muricoprocola sp.
TTCTGCTTATTGCAAAGCGAGAGGCATTGTCCAGAGTGAGATTACAAAGCCGGAGTTCATCCAGTCTGTCATGGCGAAATATGGATTCAGGGACTGGGATTCTGTAATGGCTGCCATTGGCCATGGCGGACTGAAGGAAGGACAGGTGGCAAACCGTCTGCTGGAAGAATATAAGAAGAAGCAGCAGAAAGAAATGACAGATGCCAAGGTGCTGGAAGCCATTGAAAATTCTGCAAATGCTTCCAAAGAAAAACCACATTCTTCCAAAAATAAGAGTGGTATCGTGGTTAAGGGAATTGATGATGTGGCAGTGCGATTTGGCAAATGCTGCAGCCCGGTGCCGGGAGACGAGATCATCGGATATGTCACAAGAGGAAGAGGAATCACGATTCACCGTACAGATTGTGTCAATATGATTAATCTTTCCGGGGAAGACAGAGAACGTTTGATTGATGCAGAGTGGCAGGCAGATGCAAGCAAGGTATCCGGAAGATTCCTGGCAGAGATTAAGATTTTCGGAAATAACAGAACCGGGCTTCTGGTGGATATTACGAAGATCTTTACGGAACGTAAGATTGATGTTCTGGGAGTAAATTCCAGAACAAGCAAACAGGGAACCGCCACGATTTCCATGTCTTTTGAAGTGGAAAACCGGGCAGAACTGGATTATCTGATTGGAAAACTCAGACAGGTTGAGAGCGTTTTAGATATTGAGAGAACCACAGGTTAAGGAGTCTGTATGTCAAAATTAAAATTAGAACAGCGTGTGATCGGCATGGTATCTACCAATGTATATCTTGCCATCAATAAAGAAACATCAGAGTGTTTTCTGGTAGATCCTGCTGACAGAGCTGATGCGATAGATGCCTGGATACAGCAGAACAAGTGTACTTTAAAGGGAATCTTGCTTACACATGGTCATTTTGACCATATAGGGGCAGTAGGGGAACTGAGAAAGAAATATCAGGTTCCGGTATACTGCCATGAGAGTGAAAAAGCGGTTCTGGAAGATTCTGTATTGAATCTTTCCACAAACTGGACAGGCGCTTTTACAGCAAAATGTGATATTCTTCTAAAAGATGAAGAAGAATTTGAACTGGCAGGTTTTAAAATCATTGCTTATCATACACCGGGCCATACGAAAGGCGGAGCCTGTTATTACCTTCCGGAAGAAGAGGTTTTGTTTTCCGGAGATACGATTTTTTGCAGAAGTATCGGGAGAACAGATTTCCCTACAGGGAATATGCGGGAACTGGTAACATCTTTAAAAAGAATGGTAGAACTTCTTCCTGAAAATACGGTGGTTTTTCCGGGACATGAATCATCTACTACCATTGGAGATGAAAAGAGATATAACCCATATATCTGAAAAAGGTTATAATATAGAGGGCTTATATGATTGTTGTACAGTTGAATAAAAAAGATTTTGAATATGATATCCATTCTCTGATCAGAGCATTCTATCCGGGGATGGATGTTCCTGTGTGTCAGGATGGAGAAGATATCCCACAGGACTATGAAAAAATATTAAAAGTAGAGTATGCAGATGACCACATTTCCATGGAATTTAGATCCCGGGAGGGAGATATTCTGGGAACATGCAGCCGTCAGGTAGACTACTATGCAGATAGAAAAGAAACAAAAAATGTGTTAAAGAGCATGCTGTATGAAATGCTAAGAGATGTGACAGGACAGTCTCTGCCCTGGGGAAATCTTACCGGGATCCGTCCCACCAAGATACCGATGGCACTTCTGGAAGCGGGATGGAAGAATACAGAAATTGCGGAATATATGCGAAATACGTATTATACCAGCAATGAGAAAACGGCTCTGGCAATTATGATTGCCAACAGAGAAAGACATATTTTGAAAGATATTCATTATGAAAACGGCTATAGCCTGTATGTGGGAATTCCATTTTGCCCCAGTATCTGTCTGTATTGCTCCTTCAGTTCAAGTCCGATTTCAGTCTGGAGAAGCAGGGTAGATGAGTACCTGGATGCTCTGTGCAAAGAAATAGAAGAATGTTCGAAGATCTATGCAGACAGGGAACTGGATACCATCTATATTGGAGGCGGTACACCAACTACTCTGGAACCGTACCAGCTGGACAGGCTGCTGACGAAACTGGAAGAATGTTTTGATTATAAATATTTGCAGGAATTTACCGTAGAGGCAGGGCGCCCAGACAGTATCACCAGAGAAAAGCTGCAGGTACTGCGAAATCATAATATCAGCAGGATTTCTATTAATCCTCAGACAATGAACCAGGAGACTCTGGATATCATTGGAAGAAAACATACCGTTGAGCAGACAAAAGAGGCTTTTTGTCTGGCCAGGGAGATGGGATTTGACAACATTAATATGGATCTGATCGTAGGACTTCCCGGGGAAGAATATGAGCAGGTTGAGCATACGATGCAGGAAGTGACAGCCCTGGATCCAGACAGCATCACCGTACATTCACTGGCGGTGAAAAGAGCAGCCAGACTGAATATGTTTAAGGATCAGTATAAGGAAATGACCTTTACAAATAATCAGAAGATTATGAATATGACGGAAAGATATGCCTACCTTGCAGGTCAATCCCCTTATTATCTCTACAGGCAGAAAAATATGGCGGGTAATTTTGAAAATGTTGGTTATGCAAAACCGGAAGCTGCAGGAATCTATAATATTCTGATCATGGAGGAAAAACAGAGTATTCTTGCCCTGGGTGCAGGAGCTACTACAAAGCGGGTATATAAAGATCGCATTGAACGTTCCGAAAATGTAAAAGATATTAAAAACTATATTGAACGCATTGACGAAATGATCGCGCGTAAAAAAGCGTTAATGGAAGCGGTTTGGGAATGAATACAGAGACAAAAAAAGACTATCATCTCATAGAAGATAATCTTATAAAAGAAGTATCCCATGGGATCAATGTCAGTAATCTGGCATATAAGGTTGCAAAACAATTGGCTTTACCTGAGGATGTGTGTTATAATCTTGCTGTTGCTGGTATGGTTCATGATGTAGGCAAGCAGGAAATGATACGGAATATGAACAGAAAAGAGGAAAAAGAGACACTTCGGGTGGAAGAGATGAAATACATCCGTACCCATCCTGCACTGGGATATATGATTCTGAAAGATCAGGGATACCCGGAGGAACTGGCAAAATGGGTTTTGTATCATCATGAAAATTATGATGGTACGGGCTATCCGGCGAATAAGGCAGGAGAGGATATTCCCCTGGGAGCAAGGATCCTGCGGGTCTGCGATGTGTATTGTGCATTGACTACGGAAAGAACTTACAGGAAAGCGTATTCCAGTGATGAAGCTTTAAAGCTGATGATAGAAGAAGTAAAGTATTTTGATATAAAGGTATTTCTGGCACTGATGCAAGTAGTGAATGAATAGAGGAGGAAATTATGAGTTTGAAAAAGAAACCGGTAACTGGTATGAAGGATATCACTCCGAAGGAGATGGAGATCCGCGATTATGTAATTGGACTGATTAAAGAAACCTATGGTCAGTTTGGATTTTGCTCCATTGAAACTCCCTGTGTAGAACATATTGAGAATCTTTCCAGCAAACAGGGTGGAGAAAACGAGAAACTGATCTTTAAGATTCTCAAAAGAGGAGAAAAGCTGAAACTGGATGAGGCACAGACTGAAATGGATCTGGTGGACGGAGGTCTGCGCTATGACCTGACAGTTCCTCTTTCCAGATATTATTCTAATAATGCCAACAATCTGCCGGCGCCTTTTAAGGCACTTCAGATGGGAAATGTATGGCGTGCAGACAGACCTCAGAGAGGAAGATACCGCCAGTTTATGCAGTGCGATATTGATATCCTGGGAGAGCCTACGATTCTTGCAGAGATTGAGCTGATTCTTGCTACTTCTACTTTGGTGGGAAAACTGGATTTTGAAAACTTCACGATCCGTATCAATGACCGCAAAATTTTAAAGGCTATGGCAGCATACAGCGGTTTTGCCCCGGAAAGCTATGATAATGTATTTATTACGCTGGATAAGATGGACAAGATTGGCCTGGAAGGTGTAGAAGAAGAATTAAAGAAAGAAGGATTCCCGGAAGAATCTGTAAAGAAATATCTGGAGCTCTTTGCACAGGTGACACCGGATCTGGAAGGTGTAAAATATCTGAAGGATAAGCTGGAAGGTTTCCTGGATGCATCTACGGCAGATGATCTTGCAACCATTATTGAAAGCGTGGAAGCGGTAAAGACTGCTAATTTCAAGATTGTATTTGATCCTACTCTGGTTCGCGGAATGTCCTATTATACAGGTCCGATTTTTGAAATCAGCATTGACGGATTCAGCGGTTCTGTCGGCGGCGGCGGAAGATACGATGAAATGATCGGGCGATTTACCGGCAATCCGACTCCGGCATGTGGATTCTCTATTGGATTTGAGAGAATTGTCATGCTGCTTCTGGAAAAAGACTTCCAGGTGCCGAATAAAGCAGGAAAAACTGCGTTCCTGATTGAAAAGGGGATGCCAAAGGAAAAACTGTTAGAGGTATTTAAACAGGCAGAAGAAAGAAGAAAAGACGGAAGCTGTGTCAGCATGAATATGATGAAGAAGAATAAGAAGTTCCAGAAAGACCAGCTGACAGCAGAAGGATATACGGAAATTATAGAATTCTTTGCACGATAGGAGGAAAGAGAAAATGGCAGAGTCAATGAAGGGATTACATAGATCCCATAGATGTACAGAAGTCACAAAGGACATGATCGGCAGTGAAGTTACCCTGATGGGATGGGTTCAGAAATCCCGTAACAAAGGTGGTATCATATTTGTGGATCTTCGTGACCGTTCCGGAATTATGCAGCTGATTTTTGAAATGGGCTGTGAAAATGGTATTGATGAGACAGGATTTGAAAAAGCAGGAAAGCTCAGAAGTGAATTTGTAATTGCTGTAACAGGTGTCGTAGAGGCACGTTCCGGAGCAGTGAACCCAAATCTGAAAACAGGAGAAATCGAGGTACGTGTAAACTCACTGAGAATACTTTCAGAAGCCGAGACGCCTCCTTTCCCCATTGAAGAAGGCAGTAAGACCAGAGAAGACCTTCGCCTGAAATACCGTTATCTGGATTTAAGAAGACCGGATATCCAGAGAAACCTTATGATGCGTTCCCAGGTTACAACATTGGTTCGTTCCTTTATGGCAAAGGAAGGATTTTTGGAAATCGAGACACCTACTCTCTGTAAGAGCACACCGGAAGGTGCAAGAGATTATCTGGTACCAAGCCGTGTTCATCCGGGTGCATTTTATGCACTGCCACAGTCTCCACAGCTGTATAAGCAGCTCCTGATGTGTTCCGGATATGACAGATATATTCAGATTGCAAGATGCTACAGAGATGAAGACCTTCGTGCTGACCGTCAGCCGGAATTTACACAGATCGATATGGAACTTTCCTTCGTAGATGTAGATGATGTTATTGATGTCAATGAAAGACTTCTGGCTTACCTTTTCAAAGAAGTACTGGATGTAGATGTGCAGCTTCCGATTCAGAGAATGACATGGAAAGAAGCGATGAACCGTTTTGGTTCTGACAAGCCGGATCTTCGTTTTGGCATGGAACTGGTAGACGTTTCTGAGGTAGTAAAAGACGTTGATTTTGCTGTATTTAAGAATGCTCTGGAAGCCGGTGGAACGGTTCGTGGTATCAATGCCAAGGGTCAGGGCGGAATGCCTCGTAAGAAGATTGACAAGTTAGTGGAATTTGTAAAAGGCTACGGAGCGAAGGGACTGGCATACGTTGCCATCCAGGAAGATGGAACAGTGAAATCTTCCTTTGCGAAGTTCATGACAGAGGAACAGATGAGCGCTCTCATCAAAGCCATGGATGGACAGAATGGTGACCTTCTCCTTATTGCAGCAGATAAGACAAAACTGGTATGGGATGTACTTGGTGCTCTTCGTCTGGAACTGGCAGAACAGATGGGACTTCTTGACAAAAATGAGTATCGTTTTGTATGGATCACAGAGTTCCCTCTGCTGGAGTGGTCTGAAGAAGAACAGAGATATACAGCAATGCATCATCCATTTACAATGCCAATGGAAGAAGACCTGGAATTTCTTGATACAGATCCGGGAAGAGTACGTGCAAAAGCCTATGATATTGTATTAAATGGCAATGAGATTGGCGGCGGAAGTGTACGTATCCACCAGAATGACATTCAGGAGAAGATGTTTGAAGTCCTGGGATTCACAAAGGAAAGAGCCCATGAACAGTTTGGTTTCCTCCTTGATGCTTTCAAGTATGGAGTACCACCTCACGCAGGACTTGCTTATGGTCTGGACCGTCTGGTTATGCTTATGGCAAAACAGGATAGTATCCGTGATGTCATTGCATTCCCGAAGGTAAAAGATGCTTCCTGTCTGATGACAAACGCACCGGAATGTGTAGAAGAAAAACAGTTACAGGAACTTGGAATTGAAGTAAGTAAACCGAAAACAGAAGAATAATAAAAAGGACTATGATATCGAAAGGAAAAGATATCATAGTCTTTTTGTTTGCGCGGGATTATTCCAGGGTTAATGCTTCCAGAGCATCATCCATGCCTCCCAGCAGGGCATCTGAAAAAGAGTCGTCCAGACTGAGTTCCCACATCTGCCCGGTATTCCACAGTTCCATGGTAATCACTGTGGAGCGGCTTGAGGTACTGCTTTCCAGAGCGCTCATAATGATCTCGGCGGTTTTTCTGTTGATCTCTTCCTCCGTGGCGCGAACCGATTCCGTAGAATTCGCATAGTCAAGCAGCGGCTCTACACAGGATTGAGTGATATAGTCCATATCCAGACTTGTAAGGTTTACTTCTGCAAAAGCATGGTTATTATCCTGAGTGACATTCAGAATCTCATAGTCGAAACAGGATTCTAACTGTTCTGCCAGCAATTGGTCTAAGGAGTCTGCCAGCTCATTGTTTACCTGAAAAATGTCATCAATTTCAAGATATTGTATCCAATCCTCTGCACTGAAATTGATAAATGGATCCAGGGCACAGGAAAGAACATCCTCGGGAGTCAGAAGATACGGATCTGACAGATAACTTACAAACCCCCCTACCAGGTCATCTTCCAGCTGTGAGTCTTCCTGGATACTCCATACGCTATCTTCCTCTGTTAACTGTATGACTGCGGAGGTAGTTTTTTCCGGATACGTATTGTTTTCCAGACATTCTTTCAGAAGCGTAAAGGAAGACGTCAGATCTCTTTGCCCGGTATTACTGTTTTTATAGTCCATAGATGCCCGAACCATGGAACGGCACAGATCCTTTGCCAGCATCTGGGCATCCAGATTCGTAATATCAACATTTACTTCAGCAGTATGGGACTTATTATCCTGTGAAGAAGAACGAATTTTATAACGAAAATTTTCGAAAAACAGCCGGATAGCTTCCAGGGCAGTCTCCTCGGCCGTTGCAGAGGTATTTTCAGAAACTTGAAGATCTTTATAGGATACCAGGGCCTGGATGGTGTCCATATCCAGATCCTGAATCAGATCTAATTCCTGCTTAACGGCATTTTCAGGCCCGGCATAACCACAGCCTGTGAAAAGGGCAGCAGATAATCCGGCAGATAATATCAAACCAGCATAGTGTTTCATATAGTTACTCCTTAAATGTTCAATAACGAGAATCGTTTTACTCATTTTATAGGAAAATGCAACAATTGTCAAATTTTACATTTTTCGACAGGATATGTGGATTATTGAAATTTTTGTGAAAAAATAGAGTTGTAAGTAGCATTAAATGGGGGAGTGTGATAAGATACCTAGTAGTAAAAGAAAAATGCTAAGGTGAATAGTCTATGAAAAAGAAAGTCGTAGTTGGAATCACCCTTCTGGTTCTTGCGGCAGGTGCCGGGGGTGGCTATTGGTATTATATAAATCAGGATTCTGAAGCCGTGACGGAGGATGCTGTTTTTGTGGACTCCGTTGGAATGATCACAGGTCTTACCAATGCGGGGGGAAGGCTGAACCAGTTTGTTGGTGTTGTGGAACCGCAGAAAACAGAAAAGATTGAAGCTGCCAGCGGTTTAAAGGTAAAGAAGAATTATGTTTCTGTCGGAGATGAAGTTCAGGTAGGAACAAAGCTTTTTGAATATGATACGGATGAAGCACAGGACAGTATCACCCAGCTGGAGATCGATATCGAGAATGCAGATATTACCATTGAGTCTACGAAAGCGCAGATTGAGCAGTTGGAGAAGGAAAGGGACAAGGTAAGTGATGACGAGAAGTTATCCTATACCACCCAGATTATGACCGCAGAGAACTCAATCAAGCGTACAGAATATGAGAAAAAGAGTAAGCAGGCAGAGATGGAGGGACTCAAAAAGCAGATTGCCAATTCTGTTGTGACCAGCCCGATTCAGGGTGTGGTGAAAACCATCACCAGTACGGATCCTTCTTCCACAAGTGGAATGGATTATTCTTCTGATACCGATTCCTCTGCCTACATGACCATCATGGCAACAGGAGATTACCGGATCAAGGGAACGGTAAATGAACAGAATATCTCTCAGCTTTCAGAAGGAGATCCGGTCATTGTACATTCCAGAGTGGATGAGAGCATTATCTGGAGAGGAACCATTACTTCTATTGACAGAGAGAATCCAAAGACCAATCAGAGTTCCTCCTATTATTATGACAGCAGTGATACCTCAGAGACGACTTCCAGTAACTATACTTTTTATGTGGATATGGATTCCTCTGATGGCCTGATGTTAGGACAGCATGTATATCTTGTGTTGGATATGGGGCAGGAAGATGAAAAAGACGGTATGTGGCTGGAAGACTATTATTTTATTACAGATGAGAATGGCATGTTTACAGAATATGTGTGGGCGGCCGATTCCAAAGACAGACTGGAGAAGCGTAAGGTGACCCTGGGTGATTTTGATGAAGATTCCTATCGGTATCAGATCCTGGATGGACTGACGGTGGATGATTACATCGCGTTCCCGACAGAAGATCTGAAGGAGGGAATGCCGGTTACGAAGAATCTGGAACAGCTGGATAGTGACCTCATGATGGATGATAATTATTACTTCGGTGATGATGAATATTATGATGAAGGGGATTATGAAGAAGAGTATTTTGATGAATATGATTTCTCAGAGGACGATTTTGCAGAGGATGATTTTTCAGACGGCGATTTTATAGAACTGGAATAAGGAAACGATAAGAAATGATTTTGAAACTGGATCATATCTATAAAGATTATAATACAGAAAAAATGGTGGTTCCTGTGTTAAAGGATGTAACCCTCCATGTAGAAGAAGGAGAATACGTGGCAATTATGGGACCATCCGGTTCAGGAAAGTCCACGCTGATGAATATTATTGGGTGCCTGGATGAGCCAACCAGCGGAACCTTCCTATTGAATGGAAGAAACGTGCTGGGATTAAGTGACAATCAGGTGGCAGATGAAAGGCTGAATAATATTGGATTTGTCTTTCAGACCTTTCAGCTGCTTCCCCACCAGACGGCCCTGGAAAATGTGGCACTTCCCCTGGTTTATGCAGGCGTATCCAAAAAGGAAAGAAAAATAAGGGCGGCGCAGTCACTGGAAAGAGTTGGTCTGGCGGACAGAATATCGTTTTTGCCTACTCAGTTATCCGGTGGACAGAAGCAAAGAGTGGCGATTGCCAGAGCAATGGTAAATAATCCAAAGATTTTGTTGGCGGATGAGCCTACAGGTGCCCTGGATTCCAAATCCAGTGTTCAGGTTCTGGAGCTGTTTCAGAAACTGAATGAGGAAGGAGTTACTATTGTCATGATCACCCATGATCCTAACGTGGCAAAACATGCAAAGAGAACAGTATATATTTTTGATGGGGAATTATCAGAAGAAAAAAAGGAACATTCATTTGAACTATAACAAGTGAGTGGGAGGCATTCAATGAAGAAAAAGAAAATCTGGAAAGTGATTCCTGGAGCTCTGGTTTTGACTGGGATAGTTGCTGCAGGAGGAATTTTTGGAGTACGCTATTTGAAATCCAGAGGTGGCAAAGCAGTAGAGGTTGTATCTGTAGGCATGCTCAATGCCGGGGACTGGATTGGGATGAACGATATGGAAGGTTCATCTGGTATGGTTACTTCAGATGTGAACCAGAATATTTATCTGACAGACGATAAAGTGGTGGATGAAGTCTATGTGGCAGAGGGGGATAAGGTAAAGATTGGTGACAAGCTGATGCACTATGACACCACCATATTAGAACTGGATCAGGAATTACAGGAAATTGTGGTTCAGGAATTAGAACTTGAACTGAAATCCGCAGAGGCAGATCTACAGAAATTAAGAAACACCACTCCTGTGGCAAAAAGTTCCAGTGATTATGAGGATGGCGATTCCAGCCTTTTGGATATGCTGGAGCAGGGAGAACTCTATAGTTCAGCTGCACAGATGTATCAGACAGACAGAACGATGCTGGCAAGTGCCGAAGATCATGAAACACCGGAAACGGAAAGCACAGAGACGGAAAATGCGGAGATTCACAGCGTTGAAGTAGAAACGGATTATGAGACAGAGGCTGGAGAAGAGATTCTGACAGAAGATGTGCAGATGATGACTCCGGATGATCTGGATCAGGTCCCGGAATATGTCAGTGATCAGGGGGAAAAAGACAGCAAAAAAGAAGAAAAAGAACAGAAGGATATTTCCCTGGAAGGATTCCTGGATTTCCTGAGAGTGAAAGAAGTGGTGGGAACCGAAGAATCTCTTCTGGCGGATACACGAAATCAGACCGGGGAAGAGCCTCTGGAGATGGAAGTTACAGAGTTTGGCCTTAAATTAGTCCCTCATTTTTCTGAAAAGCCGGATTATGTATTTGAAAAAGACAAGACCTATCGCATGGTAATAAAGGGAGTAAAGCTTGAGAAAGAATTGTCTGGAAAGATTTATGGAACTTCCTGTATAGATGGCAATGATTATCCGGAAATCGGTGGCTTTATGGCGTCCAAGATAACGGGGGAAGAAGAAAATACCGTACAGGTGATCTTTGCATTCCATGATGGCTTGGACGAACAGCATGAAGGAGATGCCCTGCTACAGGATATGTATGTGGAACTGCCTCTGGATGCGAAAGAAGTTCAGGCAGGCAATCTGATTCTTCTTCCGGATGAGGAAACCATAAGCAGTAAGATACAGATTGTGATGAACAAAGAAGATATCCTGTATGAAGATATCACAGAGAGCCAGGGAGAATCGTATCAGGAGGATTCTCAGGAAGAAGAAATCGAGTTTGAAACGGAAATACAGCCTGATACAGAACCGGAAACAGAGGAAAACTGGGAGCTGGAAGAGGAGACGGATTCTTCTGAGGATACACAGCCAGATGAAACGGGAGAGCAGAAAGCCAGATTCCAGGTGACCTGGAACCATGGAACGAACCAGAAGTCCCAGTGGCCGAAGTCTTTGCAACTTAGATTTTATCAGGGAAAAGGCAGTGAAGAGCCTTTATTTACCGTAGACCTTGATCAGCAGCAGGCAAAAGTAAATGGAGCGTCTGATGACCCAGAGACAGAGATGACAGAGGATGCAGTCACAGGAACTTCTGATGAAACATCAGCAGGATATGAAACTGGTGATGCAGAACCGGAAACAGAAGGGGATGATGCAGATGCATCTCAGGAAGATACCGATTCCGTGATTGTTGACGTGGACGACCCTTATCCTGCGATAGAAGAGTGGACGAACCTGATGATCGACTGGGATTCCCAATGGGGAGAATCGCCAAGTGAATACCAGTATGTCAGCACGGAAGATGAACCGGATAAATGGATGGAAATATACTGGAGCCTGGAAGTGGTACACTATCAGCCGGTAGTTCACTGGACTTTAGATGAAAACGGAAATGAAATCTGCAAGATCGAGATGACTTACAAAGAACCAGAGGAGTCTCCACTTTCCAAATATGAACCACTTTCTGTTTTAACTTATGAAAGCGGCGAGAATGGTTCTTATTACAAAGGAGAGGGAACGGCAGAGTCCCCTTATCTGTTTTTTGTAACAGACGGAGTTACCATCAAGAGCAGCTTTGTAAACTGGGTATTGGGCTTTAATGCAGAAGGGACAGAACGAGTCGGTTCAGGATACTGTGTGATGCTGGAAATCCGCGAATCAGACTCTTTTGCAGGTGCATTTATCAGAAAGATTGGACTGGATGGAACGATCCTGAAGGAAACCGGATATGCTCCGAATATATACTGGATATTCACCAGTGACAGCGGAATTGTGAGATATGAAGAGGAATTGCCGGATGATTCGGGAGATGATGATTTCCCAGGAGGAGATTATGATCCCGGATGGTCAGATGATATTACCTACACAGCAGAGGAACTGGCAGAAGCAATTGCAGAGAAAGAAAGAGAGATCCGTAAGCTTAATCTGGATAAAAAAGAAGCGGAATTAAAACTGAAGCAGTATAATAAAGAGTTAGAAGAATCTACAGTAGTAAGTGCGGTAAATGGATATGTACAGTCCCTGGGCGGCACAGACTGCTATATGGTAATCGCCAGTGAAGAGGGATTATATCTGAAAACTTCCGTCAGTGAGCTGGATCTTGACACTGTATATACGGGCATGGAGATTACCTGTCAGTCCTGGGAATCAGGGGCAACTTTTACGGCAACGGTCACTCAGGTAGATTCCTTCCCACAGTCAGGGGATGACAATATGTACTCCTGGGGAACGAACAGTAATTCTTCGAATTATCCTGTCCTGGCTGTTATTCATGATGCACCTGAGCTGAGCGAATACGAATATGTCAATGTAATATATCCGACGCAGACAAGCACAAGCGGAAGCATTTATATTGAAAAAGCGTATATACGGTCTGAGAACGGACAGAGTTATGTGTATATCGTTGGAGAAGATGGGAAGCTGAAAAAACAGTATATTCGTACAGGAGGCAATTCTTATGGTTATGTGGAAATCAAAGAAGGCTTGAAGAATACTGACAAAATTGCTTTCCCATATGGAAAAAATGTCAAAGAAGGAGCAGCGGTAAAACACAGCGCTGATGAAGAAGATGTTGAATGGTAAAAAGATAACGGCAGGAGGTGAAAGGAATGCTTGAGAATATCCGACTCTCGTTTCAGGGAATCTGGTCCCATAAGATGCGTTCTTTTTTGACCATGCTGGGTATTATCATTGGTATTGCATCGATTATTGCAATTGTTTCCACGATTCAGGGAACCAATGAACAGTTGATGAAAAATGTAGTAGGATCCGGAACGAATGCAGTTGAGATCACATTAAGCAAGGGGAGCGCAGATAATACCCTGAGCTTTGATTATGACAGTGTTCCCTATGGAATCCCGGTATTGGATGAAAGTATCCGGGAAGAGCTTCTGGAGGTGGAAAATGTGGAAGATGTCACATTTTACCGAAGCAGAAGTTATGCAGATGGAATTTATTATCTGAAAAAATCTCTTCAGGGAGCAAATATCCTGGGAATCGATGATCACTATTTTAACGTCAATGGCTACACGGTAAGAACCGGCAGACGGTTTGTTGAAAGTGATTATACGGAATATCATAAGGTGGTAATCCTGGATCAGACAGCAGCCAGTGCCCTGTTTCAGGAAGAAAATGCCCTGGGAAAAACCATCGAAATAAACGGAGAACCTTTTGTGATTGTTGGGGTGGCACAGCTCGCTTCACAGTTTGAACCAACGATGAACTCTATTGATGAGTATTACCTGTATATGGGAGATGATACTTCCTCCGGATACGTATTTCTCCCTTCGACGGTGTGGCCGATCATTTATCAGTATGATGAGCCTCAGAATGTAGCTGTGAAAGCCGCGGATGTAGCAGCAATGACAACGGTGGGAAAACCCTGTGCGGAAATTTTAAATGCAGCGATCTATCCAACAGATACTTCTATTAAGTATCGTGCAAAGAATACCATGGAAACTGTGGAACAGCAGCAGCAGATCAATGAATCCACGAACCAGCAGCTGATCTGGATCGCCAGTATTTCCCTTCTGGTAGGGGGCATCGGTGTTATGAATATCATGCTGGTATCTGTCACAGAACGTACCAGTGAGATTGGTTTGAAAAAAGCGATTGGGGCGAGAAAGAAAGCGATCCTGGCGCAGTTCCTCACGGAAGCAGCAGTTCTTACCAGCATGGGAGGAATCATAGGAGTAATCACGGGAATCGGAATGGCACAGGCAATTTCCAGAATTGCCCAGGTTCCGGTGGGAATCAATGTACCGGCAATCATAGGATCTGTGATCTTCTCTATGATTATTGGAATCATATTTGGGTTTGTTCCCTCTGTAAAGGCAGCAAATCTGAATCCAATTGATGCATTGCGGCATGAATAGAGAGTCCTGAATACAAAAATCTGCAGAATATTCTGCAGATTTTTGTATATTTAGGCTTGCATATAAAAAATCTATATGATAGACTAATAAAGTCGCAAAAAACACGTATGTCTACTTCAAGGAGGGTGCCCTTTGGCAGGTAGTGCTGCTTACGGCAGATGGCTAAACGGTCATGGGGGTTTCCAAGAGGGAAGGATGTGCGGAAGAAAAAAACCAAAAGGAGAAAATAAAATGAGCGTTATTTCAATGAAACAGTTACTGGAAGCAGGTGTTCATTTCGGACATCAGACAAGAAGATGGAACCCTAAGATGGCACCATACATCTACACAGAAAGAAATGGCATCTACATTATCGACCTTCAGAAATCCGTAGGAATGGTAGACGATGCTTACAATGCAGTAGGTGATATCGTTGCGAATGGTGGTACAATTCTTTTCGTAGGTACAAAGAAACAGGCTCAGGATGCTGTTAAGACAGAAGCTGAGAGATGTGGAATGTTCTACGTAAATGAAAGATGGTTAGGTGGTATGCTTACAAACTTCAAGACCATCCAGAGCAGAATTGCACGTCTGAAAGAAATCGAAGCAATGGAAGCTGATGGAACATTTGATGTTCTGCCAAAGAAAGAAGTTATTGCATTAAAGAAAGAAATGGAAAAGCTTACAAAGAACCTTGGCGGTATCAAAGAAATGAAGAAGATTCCGGATGCAATCTTCGTTGTTGACCCTAAGAAAGAAAGAATCTGCGTTCAGGAAGCACATACTTTAGGTATTCCACTGATCGGTATCTGTGATACAAACTGTGACCCAGAAGAACTGGATTATGTAATCCCAGGTAATGATGATGCTATCAGAGCCGTAAAACTGATCGTTTCCAAGATGGCTGACGCTGTTATCGAAGCAAATCAGGGTGCTGAACCAGCAGTTGAATTCGAAGGCGAAGTTGCAGAACCAACAGATATTGAAGAAGTTGTAGCAGAGACGGAGGAATAATTAAATGGCTATCACAGCAGGAATGGTAAAAGAATTAAGAGAAATGACTGGCGCTGGTATGATGGACTGTAAGAAAGCTCTTACAGCTACAGAAGGCGATATGGACAAAGCAGTAGAGTTCTTAAGAGAAAAAGGACTTGCTACAGCTCAGAAGAAAGCCAGCAGAATTGCAGCAGAAGGTATCTGTAGAGTACTTGTTTCTGATGATGAAAAGAAAGCAGTCGTTGTTGAAGTAAATGCTGAGACAGACTTCGTTGCTAAGAATGAAAAATTCCAGAACTATGTTGGAGAAGTTGCAGCACAGGCTATGGTAAGTGAAGCAGCTGACATGGATGCATTCATGGCAGAAGCATGGCTTTCCGATACAACAAAGACTGTAAAAGAAGCTCTGGCAGGACAGATCGCAGTTATTGGCGAAAACATGAACATCAGAAGATATGAAAAAGTTGTTGAAGATGATGGCTTTGTTGCATCTTATACACATGCCGGTGGAAAGATCGGTGTTCTCATCGACGTTGTTACAGATGTTGTAAACGATGAAATCAGAGATATGGCTAAAAACCTGGGTATGCAGGTTGCAGCTATGCATCCACAGTTTACAAACAGAAACGAAGTAAGCGAAGACTACATTGCTCATGAAAAAGAAATCCTTATGGCTCAGATCATGAATGATCCGAAAGAATCCCAGAAACCGGAAAAGGTTATCGCTGGTATGATCAATGGACGTATCAACAAAGAACTGAAAGAAATCTGTCTGCTTGACCAGGTTTACGTAAAAGCAGAAGATGGAAAACAGTCCGTTCAGGCTTACGTTGACTCTGTAGCAAAAGCAAACGGCGCTAAGATTTCCATCAAGAAGTTTGTTCGTTACGAGACAGGCGAAGGTATGGAAAAGAAGAACGAAGACTTTGCAGCAGAAGTGGCTGCTCAGATGAATATGTAAGCACCTCTGCAAAGTTATTATTTTGAAAGCTGATAAATGGCTTATTTACAGGCTTTCTCAAAGGTTTTGTACAGTTTAATATATGTGAGTAAATCAGTGTAAAGTATCATAAACTATCGTAATTTATCGTAAGTTTTTGCGTAGGATTTGCGTACCAAAATGCGTAAAATTAAAATCGCCAATCTTCGGCGAAGTTTACGCAAGTTTGAATGATTTGACGCAAATTCAGTAAATTTTACAGATCGGCTTATACATGTATATAATACTAAGACAAATAAGACTGCGGCTTATGCTGTGGTCTTATTTTTATGTTAACAGTTACGCATTTTAAATAATGCAAAAAAAATGGAGTAGAAGAGAATTAACTCAACTACTCCATATACATAAAAAAATTTATCCGTCATATTTTTCATTTTCCAACGGATATATAAGTGAAGGGAAGTAAAAAGGCATAAGTTTTAATGGGTAAATATGGGGTTTGGGAAGTGCCCCGATGTCATCTTTGCTTTGCTACTTTTCCCTTTTTAATCTCGAAAATATTTCAGCATTTGTACCAGTATAGGACTTTCTGCTTCTTCATCAGTGTCTCTGTCACGCTGACCGAACTGGACAAATTGGGAGGCAGAATAAAAGTCATATAATTTTGGATTGCTGGCACATTCTATGTAAACGGTTTTTCCTCCAATGATAAACTGCGCTTCCTGTACTTTGCGGCAGGCAAGTGCCAGCAGTTCTTTTCCGGAAATTGAATCGGACAAAGCTGGACTAAAATTTCTACCCAACTGTGCGATCAGCGGCATAGAAACCAGATAGCGGTCAAGTTCTCTGTCAAACTGGGAAAACTTTAATATGCGCTTTTGAAGCGTTTTACTTAATGCGTTCCCGGTAATAGAAACGAACTTGTTTGCAAGAGTAAAATATCCAACCAATTCTGGCTGTTCATTATCAGAGAAAACCAGGTAAGTCATGGCGATTTTTTGCTGGGCAAATCCAATCGCTTTTGTCTGGATGAAGTTTTCAACGTCTGTATTTTGCGGACACATAAAACGAGAGAGGAAGGCTGTCAGCTTATCCTCTCCGTATGTGTCGAGCATTTCTAAAAGATTCAGCTCAATATAATCCATTACAATTTATCTCCAAAAAACGCTTTGATATTTTGTGTGCCTTTTAATTCTTTCACATTACAGCTAAGAGAAATGGGCTTTGTCGCAATAGCAGCAGCCTTTTCCAATGCTTCTACAAATGTGGCAGCGGAGTCTTTGTCATGGATTACAATATTTTTTTTGATACTCTGTGTTGCCATGTGCTTCACTCCCTTCAAGTTCTTACAGTGTCAGTATAGCCGATTTTTTAAAAAATAGCAATCTTTTTTATGATAGCATATGCTGATAAGCTCACTCCTGTTTCAGCTCTTCATATTTCGTTTCAAAAATATCAGCAATGTTCTTGTTAAGCTTTTTTCTTATTTCATGTGAGAGTATACCGCCACTATTGAAGGGGCGGGAAAATCTGGGGAATGGATGGGAATAACCGGGAACGGCTGGGAAATTTAGTCAGGAAAAAACATGGTATACTATGAGTGTGATGAGATGCAAAGTCACAATCAAAGCGATAAATATAGCGACCAATTTCTTGTTTTTCATACTGCTGACGGGGTGGTCAGCAGACGGCACCAGGCCGTATAACCCTCCTTTCAGGGGCAGAGTCTTTTGGATTCTGCTCCATTTGTTTTATATGGGAAATATGAGAATACATGAAAATGGACAGAAGAAGGGAGAATCTGATGAATGAAGACTTAAATATCTTGTTGATGCGACTGGTCCAGGAGAATATGAAGGCTAATCAGCAGTGGAGTGCAACGGATATCCAGTTTTTGGATGCTCTTGGCAATGCAATCAAAGAGGATACAGAATATATGCGCCAGTCAATTAGCCGGATCGAGGAGATCATTGGACGGATTACGGATGGAAGAACAGACAATAGGAAGTTGACAGAAGGTAATGGTCTATCAGAAAAAGAGGAGCAGGCAGTACCCACGCAGGAACGATATCCTGCATCGTTTTATTTCAGGCATAAGTTTCCGCAGGATGCTGTGGCAACAGGTTATTATCTGCTGATTCCTGAGGAGGGAGATCAGCTGCAGTACCAGTTGTTTGATCAGCAGTGGCATCCGGTTCGTTCTGGTTTTCTTTCGGATCGGACATTAGACAGCATTCAGGCAGCTATGTTGATTTCACGGATGGAGGGATTGACAGAGTACGTTCGTTATGAAATGCTTCCGGAGAGAGTGATTGCTAATACACAGGAAGAAGTAGATGAGGACGTAACGGAAAGTGAACAGGTGGAAATTCTTCAGGAGAAATTGTCAAAGGAAGAGACGGTGGAAAACCAGGAAGAAATCGAGGACAGAGAAGGAGCAACACATGAAAAAGGAAGAGGTCGTTAATCAGGGATGTTAAGGTGATCTATCTTGATAAAGAGGGATTTGATGAAAAGCAGCTGACGGTGTGTCTGCCACGTCATTATAATAAAAAAACAGAGTCCTGGGATTATGTGGTTCAGCTTACAAAAGAACAGAGAAAGGAAATGGAAAAGGCGATTGTCATGGATTTGAATGGCAAATTCGGATCAAGTATCCACGATCCAGGAGAGTATTGTGACATAAAAATCAACCTTTGTTCACCTTCCATGGCACCGACACTGGGATATGCAGAAGTTCATTATAGAGATATCCTTTGCTTGAAGAAAGTACGTATTACACAGGGGAGTGATGGAAAGATACAGATTTTTCCGCCTGCAAATCGAAATAAGGACGGAAGTTACAGCTCATTATTTGGAATGGTGACATCTGAATTGCAGAGAAGCCTGGAGAACGTTATTCGAGAAAAGTTTAAAGAAGTGTACCAGCAGCTTAATGGGAGAAAATATCACGAAAACACAGGAATGAAGCATTTAATGCCCTCTATGAGAAACAAAAAAACAGGAAAATCAGCACATCCTACGTAGATAACCTGAAAATTGCACATGATGAAAGGAAAATTCATATGAAAATCGAGTATATAAAAGTTGGGGACTATTTTTTACCAAATCTTGCACTTCCGGAAGAAAAAAGGGAAATTGGACGATGGGGGATGCTGCGAAAGACATATATGAGAGAATACAAAACCGGCAGATACAATTATCTGGTTCTGACTGGGAAGTTAGACAGTTATCTTGCTGATCTGAATGAAGAGGCATGGGAGCTGGCTGACCGTGTGGAAAGGCATCTGAAGGACGCAGAAGGTGTGACGGAAGAATTGAAAGCGGAAAACCCCATGGAATGGGTGCGGCTTTGTAATAACATTCGTAACCGGGTAGATGAAATTATTCTGAACGAACTGATTTATGTCTAAGGGGGAGTGAACATGAGATATCGAATTGAATATGCAGATGGGCGGTGCTGTAATTTTGCCAACAGCCGGAAAGACCTTCTGGATTGGCTGAAACTTTTAAAGGATGAAGAAATCACTGACATTCGTAAAATCTACAAAAATGGTGTAACAGATTCTGTATTTGAAAAATATCGGGGCTATGTGAATAAAAATGACTGATAGGAAGGAGCAGACAGGATGAAAGCCATACGTTTTATTTTATTGCCGGTAATGATTTCCCTGGCATTAACAAGATTGTTTGCGGAGTTCCTTGCCGGAATATCAGCGGTTATTTTCCGGGTGATAGCAGGTGTTTTTCTTCTGACAGCTCTACTAAGTTACGGATTAGGATTGGAAGGTTCTGCGGAGTGTCTGAGAATGGTATTGGCTGGATTCCTGTTCTATCTTCTGCCATGCATGATTGAAATTGTGATAGCTGTAATCATATTTTTAGAAGAATGGATTCGCTTTCTTACATAGGAAGAGAGCAGAAAGGATACACGATTATGAGAAGAGAATTGGTGGAAAGCTACTTTGACTGGAATGAGATCAGGCTGGAAGCATATTTACGGATTGATACACAGCTGATCGAGCTGGAACGGGAATGTCAAGAAACAATGGAAGAATTGAAACCCTATATAGAATTATACGGACATGAGTTCTGGATAAAAATTGACCAGATCATATCAGCAAGACACGCAGTAGAAGCCTATATCAGTCGGGAAATGTATATCCGGGGATTTCTGGATTATGAACGTCTGGTATGCGAGATTGAGAGGGATGTGTGAAGATGAAAGATAAAGCATTGATGGAATTTGTGGATAATGTCATTCAGGAACGGATGCAGAGTGCATTCGGCGAAATGAAAGCCGGAAAAAAATCGGATGCAGATGATGTTGAGCAGAAATATGAGGAAGCGGTGTCACTGCTTCCAAAGGATAAACAACAGGCAGTCCGGGCATACTGTGATGCTATTTTTGACAGCGGGGCAGATGACGAGCAATTCTTTTACCGGTTGGGACTGAGGGATGGGATACGGTTGCATAAGACCATAAAAAAAATCCTTAAAGAATTGTCATAAGATCTGAATATGTGGAAGAGGGGGTCATAATTTGAGTAGTAATATTGAAAAAAATCTTTTTTATGGTATATTTGTTAAGAAGAAAAATTCGGAATTTGTGAGGTGTCTATTATGAAAAAAATAGGAATTACACTTATAAAGTGCATAGGCTTTTTCATGGGGTGGGCAATATTAGCTTCTGTATTGCCGCTACCATCTTCGGAAGAACCTGCTATTTGGAGATTATGGGCAGAAATTATACCATTATTAGCAATAATAGCTTTTACTCTTGTTTTCTGGCTACTTGAAAAGAAAAAAGTGAAATTACATTTGATTGATAACCCGGTTCAAGGAGCAATATTAGGAACAATTACAGGACTTGTATGGCTTGCAATTCCTGTTTTGATAATGTATATGACAAAGAGTATTCATTTTGACGGAATGAATGCTATTAAATTATTTCCTGTCTGGGTGTTAGCGGCATTTCTAAATGTAATTATGCAGGAACTTCTTGTTCGAGGTTATTTGTATCAAATACTCAAGCAAAAATATAATATAGTTGTGGCTACGCTTATTACAACTGTACTTTTTACAGCATTGCATGGCGGAGCATTTGAAGCGGGGGTTATTCCTGTATTAAATGTATTAACTATGAGTTTGCTTATGACAATAGTCCTTGAATACAGTGGTTCTATTATAACACCGATTATCATGCACTTTTTATGGAATGGAATTGGTGCATTGATTTTAGGTGGTGTGTCACTTGCTGATGATTATCCAAATCTGATTATTACGACTTTTACTGGAAATAAAATTTTATCTGGCGGAGTTTGCAAAATTGAAGGAAGTATTTTTGTATTGGCTGTGAATGTTGTGTTGATTGCCCTTTTTATATTTTTAAACGGCAAAAAATCAAAGGCATAAATTCCAGCTTATAGAAAGTAAAGAGTGATTAACCCAAAGGGCATCAACCGTAAAAAGTTGGTGCCTTTTTTTAACCCCAAATGGGCACTGACTATAATCTGGTCAGTGTCTGTTTTTTGTATTTCTAAAAAAACAATAAAATTTCCAAAAACATGGCAACATTTGCAGCTCCCAGTCCTGTATTAGTAGAAGGAATTACAAAAATGCAAGAAAATCTCACTTTAATTTTGCAATGGATAAAGTCACTTGAATTTAGTATATGAGGGCATTTTTTAATCCTTCGGTGTACCTTGACAATTTCATGAGTTTCCTGACTGGTGAACAGACTTGCGCCATAACGTTTCCAATGGAAACCGAGCGAAGAAATAATGACACTCCCGGAGATGGGCGGGCTGCTCAGAGCCTTAGAGCAGTTGCCTGTGTGCAGGCAGAGGTGGTTTGCAAGATCCACAGCCAGTCAGGGTGGAAAACCGAATCCGATTATAAAAAATAAAGGTGTATGCCTGAAAGGAGGTGGTAAAGTGAGAGAACTGAAAGTAGAAGAAATGCAGCTATTATATTGGTTTGGCTGTCCGAACCGGAAGAACACAAAAGAAAGACTCCGATCTGTTGCCTTGCTTGCGACAGATAACGGTATGAAAAGAATAATTATCAGGTTATGCAGGAAGTTGGACAGAAGAAGTGTGGCGGAACATTATTCAGCGATATATTTTCATATCTGCGAAGTATTTTCGCCCGATGACGGAACCAGACCGCCGGGAAGCAGTGCATTGATGGTACCAAAAGATGATTGTATGGCAGCATAGCTGCGGAAAGGACGATGATTATGAACAGAGTTATTTTAATGGGAAGACTGACCAAAAATCCGGAGATCAAATATGCCGGTAAAGAGAATAATATGGCAGTGGCAAGATATACACTGGCTGTGAACAGAAGATACAGACGTGAAGGGGAACAGGAGGCAGATTTTATTTCCTGTGTTACGTTTGGTAAGAGTGCAGAATTTGCACAGAAATATCTCCGGAAGGGAATTCGCATCGTGATCAGTGGGCGTATCAGCACCGGAAACTATAAGGACAAGGATGGGAAAACAATCTATACAACCGATGTCATTGTGGAAGAACATGAATTTGCACAGAATAAGGAAAGTAATCCTTCTTCGGAAACGGAAAAAGGAGACGGAAGTGACTCAGATGGATTTATGAATGTCCCAGAAGATGAGGAAATCCCCTTCCATTAAGAGAGAAGAAAAGAGATTGTTTAATGCAGTCTCTTTTCTGCCAATAGATGAAAGATAATAAACAGAC
>JBJEMC010000263.1:0-22972 GCA_051879475.1 Muricoprocola sp.
CAGTATAACACTACGCATGATATTTGGCTAGTTATTTATTGAATGATGTACTAGGAAACTTTTTGGCGCCAGTCACCAATAGATACCTAATGATCGACAAAAAAGAATAAGGAGAAAACAAACTTGTGTGTAATAAACACTGCTCGTATAAAAGATAATTATAGATTTTGAAAATTCCTTGTGTTAAGATGAGTCAAAGGAGGAAAATATTCTTTACAAAAGATAACATTCTGAATTAGCAGAACTAAATATACATCCGATAAACAAAAGAAAAGTACATGAGATAGCAAAAAAGAAAAGGAGAAATCTCATGGCAGATAGTACGATATTTGATGATGTTTTTCGGACGACGATAGAGAAAATGCCTGAGCTGGCAATACCGTTGATCAATGAAGTGTTTGGGACAGAGTATGTGCAGGACGAGGAAATCTTACAGGGGCGGAATGAGCATCTGACGCCAAATGGAAAATGAATAACAGATTCTTACATAATGATCCAGAACAGAAGATATCATTTGGAATGTCAAAGTACGGAAGACGGTATGATGATCTTGCGAATGATTGAGTATGATTTTGCAATCGCACTGGAAAATGCAGAAAAAATAGAGGGTGCATATAAAATATGGTTTCCACATTCCTGCATATTATATTTACGAGGAGATGACCAGAAGAAGACAATGGGAATGACGCTGCTGCTTCCCGATGGACAGGAAGTACAATATCAGGTGCCTATTATAAGGATGAAATGGTATTCAATAGAAGAAATACTCGAAAAAGATTTGCTGATGTTGCTTCCGTTTTATATTGTACGGTATGAAACAATAGAACAGCAGTTGGAAACCGATGAAGCATTGAGAGAAAAGATGTTTCAAGAGTATGAAAAGATTGAAAAGTATCTGGAAAAGAAACTCCTGGAAGAAGGAAAGGAAAAAGAATTCCGAGATATCAAAGAATTGATCAGCCGGATAGCTGACTATATTTTCTCGAAATCAGAAAGAATCAGGAAAGGAATGAAAGGAATCATGGGTGGACAGATACTGGAACTGGAATCGGACAAATTAATAAAAAAGGCCGAAGAAATTGGAAAAGCCGATGGAAAAGCAGATGGAAAAGCAGAATGCATTCTGGAAGTTTTGAAAGAGCTGGGACAGATTTCAGAAGAATTAAGTGCTAAAATCTCAAATGAAAAGAATATTGATGTACTTACAAGATGGTTCAAGGCAGCATTAAAGTCGGACTCCATCGAAGAGTTTCAAAGTAAAATGTAACCAGTTAGTGCATAAAAGGGGAGCGAACGCTCCCCTGATTTTGTTCTGCAAGAATTATAAAACAATCAACAACACCGTCACAATGCTGATGATACTGATAATAATAGACATGGAGTTGATCGCGCTGGAAAGTCCGATATCATTTTCCAAATCTGCTGTAAATGCCGGTGCTGCGGAGGCAATCGGTGCGAAGCAGAGGACTGCCAGTGCTCTCCGATATTCAATACCAAATGGAAGCAGATTGTAGAAAACAAGTGCCAGTACAAGAGAGACGGCATATCTTGTTCCCAGGATGCGGATAATGCTTCGAAGCTGCGTTCTGTCCCCTGATAATTTGAATCCTACTCCAATCATTAACATCGCCAGGAATGCATTGGCACCGCTGATGATGTCGGCGAGCTGATATACGGGCTTTGGCAATGGAATATGCAAAAGACAGATTACTGTCATAATGATATACGTATCAAAGGCGATGGATTTGGAGGCTGTTTTCAGGATGGAAACAGGGGAAATCTTGGTCTCTCCGTTTTGCACGGAGTTTGCAACTGCATAGGCACCTCCAAGACAGACGATGGCATTTCCCACATCAAACAGGCTTGTGGTAATAACACCGGCTGCGCCAAGGAAACTCTGGGCGAAAGGCATGGTAAAGTTGCCAATGTTATAACCGGACATATTCAGTACATCAAAGGCTTTCTGTTTTCCGGTGGAACGCATATTTAACAGAAAAGCAAGCAGGATATAGAGAACACCGCCGCCCAGACCAAGTAAACTGATGGTGAGCAGAGAAGGTGAGATTTCCATTCCTTCAAAATTTGCAATAATGGCTGCGGGAAGGGTGATCTTTAACACGATTTTTGCAAGAATGTGAAAGTCATCCGGTTTAAAGAAACCAATTCTCCGCAAGGTATATCCAATGATAATGATGCTGATGAAGCATCCGGCACGGGTCAAAACAGCTAACATAGTAGTATACTTCTCCTTTTATATGATTGCTTAATCTGTCATATTATAGTATACTTTTAGGTGAAAAACCAGTATCTTTTCGATTATTGTTTGAGGATCACGTGAATAGTGTTACTGTTCACGTACGTTCCAGTAACGGTGAAAAAGCCATGCAAAATCACCTTCGGTGATGGCTTTTTCATTGCAGACCTCGGGTTTTGCCAAGCAAAACACCTCGCGGAACAGTGGCACCTGAATTGTAACTGAATAGTAACTATGATCGTAAAATGATGGTAATTTTACCGGGCATGTGTTACAATAAATGTAACATTTCCATACTGGAACACACGTGAACAGTAACATGGAATGCTGTGCCTCTGAAAAATGGAAGAGGTACACTTGAAAAAAAGAGATGATGAAGAATGCTAGATAGACAAAAATTTTTTCAGGAATATAAAGTAGAACATGAATTTGAAATCTCCGGTCTGAAATGGGAAGTGTTAGAAGAGATATATGATGATTTCTGCAGCCGTAAAAAGGACCTTGAAGCCAGATGCAATGAATTTGTAGATTATTATACCGATGGGATGCAGATAGAGATCCATTCTATCCGCACCAGAACAAAGGATCCGAAGCATTTGATCGAGAAGATCATTCGAAAGCGAGGAAGGTATCAGAGCAGAAAATATGAGAATATCAGTGTGGATAATTATATGGATATTATCCATGACCTGATGGGAGCAAGGATCCTGATTCTGGCAAAGGAACAGTGGGAAGGTGTTTTTGACTGGACCATGGATAAGTTTATGACAAATGCCACGGAGGAATGTTATCTGGCAGAACCTCCGGTTGCCTATACCAGATATGGGGACAGAGATATTTTCGGAAATAAGATCTACCGGGAACATACAGAGCGAGGATATCGTTCACAGCATTATGTGGTCCGGTTTAAAGAGTATTTCTGCGAGATCCAGGTGCGTACTCTGGCGGAAGAGGTATACGGTGAATTTGACCATAAGGTAAAATATCCTTATCGTAATGATAACCATTTTCTGAAGCGTTATAC
Organism: Muricoprocola sp.; assembly: GCA_051879475.1. Lineage (GTDB taxonomy): Bacteria > Bacillota > Clostridia > Lachnospirales > Lachnospiraceae > Marvinbryantia. The sequence goes on from JBJEMC010000263.1 coordinate 3,279, forward strand.
CAATACGGTGTCTCAGCTGACAGATTCCATTGATGAGATTATTTCCACCTGTTTTGGAATGGGAGAAAAGGGATGGGAAAGCTGTGACCAGTATTATGAAAAGGATACATACGTAGACTGGAGAAATATTGCACAGAATGATATGAAAGATTTGCCGGGGCAGGAAAAGACGCAGCGGGACGAAGAAGTAGATGCGATTTCTTATGTGAACTCTTTGATACTGAGAAAGGGCAGAGACCATGCATGATTTAAAAAAAGAACAGGAAAAGAAAGACAGGATCTATGATCTGATCAGAGAAATCCGCAGAGGAGAGTATGAATTTGAGACACAGCCAAGCCCTACCTATCCTTTTGAAGAGGAAAGACAGGCTATGTATTACTCGAACATGCGCCGTAATATGGAGTCGGACATGGCACATTTTGTCATGGAGCATCATCAGCAGCTGGATGAATTGAGTATCATAAAGAAATGGAATGAGAAAGTATGACAATAAACAGACCAAAAGAGCATGATTATAATCAGCTCATCAATGAGATTGGTGAAAAAAATCTGCAGGAGAAGTATACAGAGGTACTGTCATCTGCAAATAAATTTATCGAAGAAGCAGGTTATCTGGAATATGTGGAATGTAATGAGAGAATTCTTCTGAGCCTGCTGCTGGATTATTATGCAGATCTTTCCAGGTTCAGGGATTTTCATGGCGTGGAATGGGTACGCACAGAGAAGAGCTTTGCGTATTTGATCTATTGGATCGTGAAAAGAAAGCCTTTGCAGTTCCAGTGTTATTCAGAAGACGAAAAAGACATTTTTGTAAATGAAAGATTTGCAGTTTATTTACTGCTGAATGAGTGCCTGCTCTGTGGAGAAAAGAAATTTGTTGGTAAAGAATGCCAGGAAAAACTGGATGATTATATTAATCAGTTGCTCTATTATTTTAAGTATAGAGAATGCAATCCTCAGGCACTGGAGCTGGCAATCATTTCTTTTAAAATGGGAACCATGGTATCATAATATAGCATATATGTTTTTGGGAGGAAAGGTCGTTGAAGATAATCATAGCCGGAGATGGAAAAGTAGGTTCACTGCTGACGAGTCAGCTGTCTTCAGAGGGACATGATCTGACATTAGTGGATTCAAACCCCAAGGTACTGGAAGCCAGCATAGAGAGATATGATGTAATGGCGATCCAGGGAAACTGCGCAACTATGGAGACACTGTATCAGGCAGGCGTCAGAGAGGCAAATCTGCTGATCGCGGCAACCAGTTCGGATGAAGTGAATTTACTGTGCTGTATGACAGCCCATAGCATGAATCCTAATTTGCATACGATTGCCAGAGTGCGAAACCCGGAGTATGCAGACCAGGTTTACAGAATGAGGGACGTGTTTGGTTTGTCCATGCTGGTAAATCCTGAGAAGCAGGCTGCCATAGAGATTGACAGACTGATCAGATTCCCGGGATTTCTGAAAAGAGATTCTTTCGCAAAGGGAAGAGTAGAGATTGTAGAATTAAAGGTGGATGAACACAATAAGCTTTGCAATATTCCGTTGAAGAATATGAGTACTGTGGCGAAATGCCGCGTACTGGTCTGCGCAGTTTTAAGAGGCGGGCAGGCGGTTGCACCGGACGGCAATTTCATTCTCAAAGAGGGAGACCGTATTTTTGTTACTGCACCTACCAATAATTTATCTAAGATGCTGGAGAATCTGGGCATTACCAGACGCAAGGCAAAGAGAGTCATGATCTGCGGCGGAAGCAGAGTGGCGTATTATCTTGCACAGTGTCTGCAGAAAACGGGAATAGAGGTACAGCTGATCGAGAAAGATCATACGGTTTGTGTACATCTGGCAGAGCTTCTTCCAAACATAATGATCATTGAAGGGGATGCCAGCAATCAGGAATTGTTAGAGAGTGAGGGCATTGAGAGATGTGACGCTCTGGTCAGCCTGACGGGACTGGATGAACTAAATATGGTAATTGCCATGTATGGAAGCAGTTACCATGTTCCGCAGCTGATCACTAAGATTGCAAGAATTAAAAACAATTCTCTTCTGAATCGTCTGGATATTGGAAGCGTGATCAGTCCGAAGGAACTTTGCTGTAATACCATTACTCGTTATGTGCGTGCTATGGAAGGACAGATGGGTGAGGTGGTGACGGTGCATTCCATCGCAGACGGACAGGCAGAAGCCATGGAATTTGTTGTAACAGAAAAGACCTTACATTGTAACGAAACTCTGAAAAATATCAAACTCCGGGACAATGTCCTGATTGCAAGTATTACGCATGCAGGGCAGATCGAGATACCAAACGGTGATTCCTGTTACACCCTAGGCGATACGGTCGTTGTTGTAACAAGCCGGGGAGTGGTACTGCATCAGTTAAACGATATTTTCGCATAAATGGGAGGAAACTATGAATTATAAGATGATGGGACGTTTTCTCTCCCGAATATTGATGATAGAATGGGTATTTATGCTTCCGGCTTTGGCAATTTCCCTTTATTGCGGGGAAAAAATGGCAGTCAGAGGATTTCTGATCAGTCTGGTGATTATTGGAGTTCTGGCTTTGGTGCTGAATTTTTATGGAAAGAAAGCACCAAAAGGATTCTATGCAAGAGAAGGCTTGGTCTGTGTAGGCGGTGCCTGGATCATTTTAGGACTGACAGGAGGACTTCCGTTTTATTTTTCCCGGGAAATTCCACTGTTTATTGATGCGGTTTTTGAAATCGTATCCGGTTTTACTACAACAGGTTCCTCTATTCTTCCGGAAGTAGAAAGCTTATCCAAGGGTATTTTGTATTGGAGAAGCTTCAGCCACTGGGTTGGAGGTATGGGTGTATTGGTCTTACTTTTGGCAATCACCGGCAAAAGCGAGAACAGTGGTTATACCATGCATATCTTAAGGGCAGAGAGCCCGGGGCCAAACGTTGGAAAACTGGTTCCGAGGATGAAACAGACAGCCATGATTCTGTATTTGTTATACATGGCTCTGACTGTTTTGAATATGGTATTTCTTCTGATTGGAAAAATGCCTTTGTTTGATGCAGTCTGTACTGCATTTGGTACGGCAGGTACCGGAGGATTTGGTATCAAAAATGACAGTATTGCAAGTTACAGTCCTTACATTCAGAATGTATGTACGGTGTTCATGCTACTGTTTGGTATCAACTTCAGCTGTTACTATATGTTAATGATGAGACAGTTTGCCAGTGTATTTAAAGATGAAGAATTACGGGCTTATCTGGGAATCGTTCTGGGAAGTATCGTCCTGATTGTATTAAATCTTCATGGATTTTATGATACTTTGGGAGAAACCATAAGACATGCGGCTTTTCAGGTTGCAACAGTGATCACCACAACGGGATTTGCTACGACGGACTTTGATTTATGGCCTAGTTTTTCCAAAGGCATCTTGTTTGTGTTGATGCTGGTGGGAGCGAGTGCCGGAAGTACCGGAGGCGGATTTAAAGTAGGAAGACTCCTTCTGGTTCTGAAGGGATTAAGAAGAAATATCCGTCAGATGATCAATCCGAACAGAGTGCAGGTAGTGCGAAACAACGGACAGATGATGAATGAAAAAATTCTGGACAATGTAAATGCTTATCTGGCAGCTTATGTCCTGATCATTGGAGTAAGTTTCCTGATCGTATCTCTGGATGGATTCTCTATTACTACGAATCTGTCAGCGGTAGTAGCTTGTTTTAATAATATCGGACCTGGTTTTGAACAGGTTGGTCCTACCTGTAACTTTAGTTCTTTCAGTATTTTATCGAAGCTGGTTCTCATTGCAGACATGCTGGCAGGACGTTTGGAGATATTCCCAATCCTGATTCTGTTTTCCAGAAGCACTTGGAAGAGACGTTAGGATTATGCGTTACAGTTCAGGTGTCACTGTGCTGCGAGGTGTTTTGCTTTGCAAAACCCGAGGTCTGCAATGAAAAAGCCATCACCGCAGGTGATTTTGCATGGCTTTTTCATCGTTACTGGAACGTACGTGAACAGATAACGATTATGCGCATAATTGCATAATTATGCATAAAAATACAACAGAATGCGCAGGAAAACAGGTTTATATTAAATAAAGGTTGAAGAATACGCTTTATCATGATACAATGGTAGAGCGTATTTTTATGCCAAAAGAGGAAAGAGGAGGAAAGATTATGACAACATCACAGATCTGTATTCTGATTGCGATCATTGCTTATCTTGGTATCGTGCTATACATTGGATATCGTTGTTCGAAACAGAATGCAAGTACAGATGATTTTTATCTGGGAGGAAGAAAATTAGGACCCTTTGTAACTGCCATGAGTGCAGAAGCATCTGATATGAGCAGCTGGCTTTTGATGGGATTACCGGGAGTTGCCTATATCAGTGGTATTTCTGATGCGGGCTGGACAGCAATAGGTCTTGCTATTGGTACATATTTGAACTTTTTAATTGTGGCAAAGAGGCTTCGCCGTTATTCACAGGTGGCCGGGAACTCCATTACATTGCCGCAGTTTTTTAAAAACAGATATCATGATGAAAGCAAATCTTTACTTTTGATTTCTGCTGTTATCATCGTAATCTTCTTTATTCCGTATACTGCTTCCGGTTTTGCAGCATGTGGAAAACTGTTCTCCAGTTTGTTTGGAGTAAAATATATGACAGCTATGATAATCAGTGCAGTGGTTATTGTGGGATATACCACCCTGGGAGGCTTTCTGGCAGCTTCTACAACAGACTTTATGCAGAGTATTGTCATGACAATTGCACTGGTCATTGTATTGGTATTTGGTGTTTCTACCGCGGGGGGATTCGGAGCCGTTGTGGAAAATGCAAAAGCATTGCCTGGATATTTGTCTATGACGCATATGTATAATGCGGCATCAGGAGAAGCTGCACCCTATTCCCTTTTGACCATTATTTCTACACTGGCCTGGGGGCTTGGATATTTTGGTATGCCTCATATCCTGCTTCGTTTTATGGCAATTGAAGATGAAGAAAAATTAAAGATGTCCCGCCGTATTGCAAGTGTATGGGTTGTGATTTCCATGGCAGTAGCAGTATTTATCGGTGTCATTGGTTATACTATGAGTAAAGTTGGTGCAATTGATATGCTGACAGGTTCTGATTCAGAAACAGTCATTGTCAAGATTGCAGATCTGTTAAGCAAGTATGGTATTTTACCGGCACTTCTTGCCGGTGTGATTCTGGCAGGAATTTTGGCTTCTACGATGTCAACAGCCGATTCACAGCTTCTGGCAGCGTCTTCAGCAGTATCTTCTGATATCTTGGATAACAATGGCAAGGGCGGAATCTTCGCTGCAAGAGTAACATTGGTATTGATTGCTATCTTTGCAGTCATCCTTGCTAGAGATCCGGGAAGCTCTGTATTCCAGATTGTATCTTTTGCCTGGGCCGGATTTGGCGCTGCATTTGGACCTGTTATGCTGTTCTCTCTGTTCTGGAGAAGAACAAACCGTTATGGAGCACTGGCCGGTATGATCTGCGGTGGAGTTATGATTTTTGTATGGAAGTATCTGGTTCGTCCACTTGGTGGTATCTGGAATATCTATGAACTGCTTCCGGCATTTATTGTAGCCTGCGTGGCAATCGTGGTTGTCAGCCTGGCAACACCGGCGCCGGACAAATCCATCCTGAAAGAATTTGACCAGGTAGCCGGAAAGTAACTTGTTTTTGACACTGGTATGGACTATATGGTATGATAAAGAGTATCGGAGAAATCTGGTACTCTTTTATTATTGCAACCGCGCTCGGCGCAAGAGTTTTGTGACCAGAACTCTATATTAAAAAACAGGAGATTGCTATGAAAAAGATTTGGAAATTCGGTTTACTTGCAGCCATGACGGTAACGCTTACAGGTTGCCGTGGCAAAGTGGTGGAAAAGATTGAAACAGCCAGAAGCCAGGGCATGGAATATATGCAGCAGAGTGCTTATCAGGAGGCGATAGATTCCTTTGAGTCGGCGTATGTGCTTTGTGATGAAAAAATGCCGGAGACAAAGACGGATATCTTATTATACGAAGCTGCATGTCAGATGAAGATGGAAGATTATACTGCAGTGGAAGAGACCTGCAGTAAAATTCTTGAATTAAATGAGAATGCAGACGCACACTATATGAGAGGAACTGCATTTTTAAGAACCGGGGAAAGTGAGATGGCAAGAGCGGACTTTGACCGTGTCAGTGAGCTGGTGCCGGAGCAGTATGCTGTTTTCTTAAATATCTATCAGGAATATGAAGCGCTGAATCAGTCTGCACTGGGAGATGACTATCTTCAGGTGGCTTTGAATAATCCGGGGGAAACCGTAGAAGATGACTATCAGAAGGCTTGTATTTATTTTTATCTGAAGGATTATCAGAAGGCACAGGAGGCTCTTGCAAAACCAGTGGAAGAACAGCATGAAGGTGCGATTCTGATGATGGGACAGGTTTATCTGGAACTGGGAGAGAATGCTCAGGCCCGTAATGTATTTTCTCAGTATATAGAGGCTTATGGGGAAAATGCCCAGGCATACAATGGTATGGCACTCTGCGAGATTGCAGATGAAAACTATGAAGCGGCTCTTACGGATATCCAGAAAGGCCTGGAACTGGCGACCTCAAAAGATGTGATCAAAGAACTCATGTACAATGAGATCGTAGTATATGAGAAACAGAATAATTTTGAAATGGCAAAACAGATTGCAGAACAATTTGTGGAAGAATATCCGGAAGATGAAGCGGGCAAAAAGGAATATGATTTCCTTCGCACCCGTTAATAAGAAAAAGCCATAACAGAGATAAATGAGGAGAGTATATGACAGGGTTTGAGATAGAAGAGATTGTGGAACGTGTAATTCTGGTGGGAGTCAGCACCAGAGAGGATGACGATACGCTGTATTCTTTACAGGAACTGAAAGAACTGGCAGATACTGCGGGGGCAGTTACGGTTGGAATGGTGGTCCAGAACCGGGAGCAGATCCATCCGGGCACTTATATTGGTAAGGGAAAAATCGAAGAAGTAAAGCAGCTGGCATATGAACTGGAAGCTACAGGAATTATCTGTGATGATGAATTGTCCCCGGCACAGCTTCGTAATCTGGAGCAGGAACTGGATCTGAAGATTATGGACAGAACCCTGATCATTCTGGATATTTTTGCAGCCAGGGCATCCACCAGGGAGGGAAAAATACAGGTAGAACTGGCACAGCTGAAGTATCGTCAGGCAAGATTGGTTGGCCTTGGAAAGTCACTTTCCAGACTGGGGGGAGGAATCGGAACCAGAGGACCGGGAGAAAAGAAGCTGGAAATGGACAGAAGGCTTATCAACAACAGGATTGCGCAGCTTAACAAGGAACTGGAAGAGGTAAAACGCCACAGGGAAGTGGCCAGAAATAAGAGAAGCCGTAAGTCTGCCCCGGTGGCAGCTATTGTGGGCTATACCAATGCAGGAAAATCTACTCTTCTGAACACTCTGACAGGAGCTGGAGTTCTGGAAGAGGATAAGCTGTTTGCAACGCTGGATCCGACTACCAGGATTGTGGAACTTCCTTCCGGACAGGAAATGCTTCTGACAGATACGGTAGGGTTCATCCGTAAACTGCCGCATCACCTGATTGATGCCTTCAGAAGTACCCTGGAAGAAGCAAAGTATGCGGATGTAATTCTTCATGTGGTAGATGCTTCCAACCCCCAGATGGAGCAGCATATGTACGTGGTCTATGATACCCTGAAAAATCTGGGAGTGACAGATAAGACGATCGTCACCCTTTTTAATAAACAGGATAAGGTGGAAACACAGGAGACTTTAAGAGATCTGAAAGCAGATAAGACGCTGTCCATTTCTGCAAGAAACAGTGAAGGCATGGAAGAATTAAAAACGATACTGGAAGAGATTGTAAACGATAGAAATGTACTGATCGAGAGAATTTACGATTACAAAGATGCCGGGGTGATTTCCCTGATCAGAAAACACGGACAGCTTCTGGAAGAAGAGTACCGGGGAGAGGGAATTTATGTGAAAGCCTATGTCCCTATGGAAATCTATGGAGCTGTTACACCGGAATAAAGAGATTACTGTTGTTACTGGATTACAGTTCAGGTGCCACTGTTCCGCGAGGTGTTTTGCATGGCTTTTTCATCGTTACTGGAGCGCATGTGAACAAATCAGTAACACAACAGGAACGAAATTCTGGCTTGACAATTGAAAATCCGTCGCATATAATGGCAAATGTAGTTATCATTCAGGCAATGTATCATGTGCATTGCTGACATTTTTTTCATGGAGGTACCAAGATGAACAAAGGTACAGTTAAGTGGTTCAACGCAGAAAAAGGTTATGGATTTATCACAGGCGAAGACGGAAGAGATGTATTTGTACATTTCTCAGCTATCCAGGGTGAAGGATTCAAGTCTCTGGAAGAAGGTCAGGCTGTTTCCTACGATTTAACAGAAGGCGCTCGCGGAATGCAGGCTGCTAACGTAGTTAAATTATAAATAACGAGATAATCTAATAGGCGTAAAAGGGTCGTTGACAGCAGCGACTCTTTTTTCATCTTTGAACGTATGGAAAGGAAAATCATGTTAACTGTTATTTATGAAGATCAGTCTCTGATGGTAATACATAAGCCTGCAGGAATTGCCGTTCAGAATGCCTCTTTTGGAAAAAAGGATCTGGAAAGTATGGTAAAGACATATTTATATGAAAAGACAGGTCAGGCAAATCCGTATCTTGGAATTATCCACAGACTGGATCAGCCGGTACAGGGACTGGTGGTATTTGCGAAGAATAAGAAAAGTGCAGCCTCTTTAAGTGCTCAGGTTACAGATGGACGGATGAAAAAATATTATCAGGCAGTAGTGTGTGGAAAACCATCAAAAAAGGAAGAAACCCTGGTTCATTATCTGAAAAAAGATGGCAGAAAGAATCTTTCGGCAGTGGTTTCCGAGAAAGAAAAAGATGCGAAAAAGGCGGTGCTGCATTATAAGGTGGCAGAGGAGCAGGAAGCAGCATCTCTGATCCCGGAAGGAAAGGAAAATCTGTCTCTGTTGGAAATTGAACTGTTTACCGGAAGGTATCATCAGATTCGTGCGCAGTTATCGGCATCTGGCTTTCCAATCTATGGTGACCAGAAGTATCATGCAGGAGCAAAAAAAGGAGAGCAGCTTGCTCTTTGTGCTTCTCGTCTTGTCCTGCAGCATCCCGTAACTGGAAAACAGATGGAGTTTACCTGCGAACCGGAATTTCATTTTGAATAAAAGTTACAGCCTCAGGAAAAACTAACCCCAGTGCAGAAAATCGTGTAAGAGAAAAGAAAGCAGGGGGATACTGATGCAGAATACTTACTGGAAAGTAATAAAATTATCAGGAATCAGTTTGGCAGTATTTATTGCATTAAAATATACACTGCCAGTATGGATTCCTTTTTTTATTGCGCTGCTGCTGGCACGCATGATTCTTCCCTGGACAAAGTGGCTAAAGAAATATTTTCACCTGAAAAGGGAAGTGGCGGGTTTTCTGATTCTGTTATTTTTGACGGTGATAGTGGGGGCTGTAGTTTACCTTCTGGGAGGAAAACTTCTGAATCAGCTGGGGAGCCTTGCAGCGAATGCGGATATTTATCTGATGCAGGCAGAAGGGGTACTGAATAACTGCTGTAGATCTATTGAGAAGTATACAGGTATCCATGCGACACAGGTAGAAAATTTTGTATACCAGAACATGGATATGATAGAGAAAAATATTCAGACACATACGATCCCGGAATTGCTGAAAAATTCCCTGGGATATTTGATGGTCATGGGGAAATGGGTAGGCGTGGTTCTGGTGATCTATATTTCTGTAATCCTTTTGGTGAAGGACTACGAGGGGATCAAAGAGAAGATACAGGATAAAGAAATCTATATCAGGATCAGGAGAATTTATGCTTCTTTGGAAACATTGGGAGGAGCCTGGTTTAGAGCCCAGGTCATTATTTTACTCATTGTAATGGCAGTCTGCGTGATCGGGTTGATGTTGCTGCAATTTCCCTATGCTCTTTTGATGGGAATCGTGGTGGGACTGATGGATGCCCTGCCTTTTATCGGAACAGGAAGTATTTTTATCCCCTGGGGGATTTATAAAGTTCTGACTGGGAAAATAGGGTATGGAATCAGCCTGTTGGCTATCTTTTTTGCCACCTATATCATCAGAGAATATCTGGAACCCAAACTGGTGGGGAAAAAAATGGGAGTGCATCCCCTGCTGATGATCGCAGCAGTATATATTGGAATCTATGTGTATGGGGTAAGCGGAGTATTATTAGGACCTGTCAGTCTGTTCCTGATCCTGGAGATATGGAAGGAAATGGAAACATCTGAGGATGAAGTGCATAATTTGTAAAGAGCAGATGATGGAAAGGTATCATATGAAAAATTCCAATACATGTAATTGTATCAAAGGATGCCCCTGTTATCCCAGATGTGATGAAATGATGGAGCAGTGGGAGACAAAGCCGGTACAGAAGGAGCCACGCATGGGTTCTGTGGAGCTTTCTAGTCAGGATGGAGATAAAGTAGAGTTTCGGAAACTGGCAGAGGAAAATGAAAGAGATTTTAACCGGTTTAAAGAAATGGCTTCTGATGATGTGAAAATGATCATGACGGAAGTAGAAAAGGCATGTGATGCTCTGGAATATAAAGGAAGCATGATGTTTGATGAGGGTCTGGATAAAAGAAATATCCAGGAGATTGCAGATGGAATCCGGGACAGGATTATGGCGGACTGGGAGCCGGAAATGCAGGGAGAACAGGATCGCCCGGATATGCGCCGACCGGAACCAAACCATGGCCCGCACCGCCGTCCTGACTCAGGCAGATTACTGGAAGATCTGATCAAGAGTCTACTTCATCAGGAAATGTTTCACAGAAGGTGCAGAAACCGGAATTGCAGAAGATGGTAAAATGTAGTTGAGCTTTTTACAAAAAACGATTAAGATAATAGATACCAGGGCGGGTGCTGGATGTCCGGGGGGACATCCGTTTAGCACCGACCGAAGCGGAGCGTAGATGTAAAAGTGCAGCGCACGGAACAATCCGCAGGTATCTATAAAAAACAGAACATCATGATTAGGATGAAAAAAATGGAAAAATTACGACAGTTATTGGACAAGGTTCTGGATGAAAACTTTTTGAGAGCAACCATCAGTGGAAAGAAACATGGAGATATTTCTGAAAAAGTAAAGATCCGCCCGGTCATGTTAAAGGAAAATCTTTATTTTCAGACAGCAGTTTCTGATGGGAAGAGAGAATATCACAAAAATTACCAGAAAGAAGAATTACTTGTCCAGATCGAAGAATGGCTTTTGAAAGATTATAAGCAGCTGCAGCTGGATACCACAACACAGAGTATCCAGGCAATGGTAAATAAAAAAGGAAAAGCAACGATCAAGAAAAAAATGGCTGTACAAAAAAGGAAAGCAAGGGTCTTAGAGCATAACAGAAAGAAACGCTACATAATAGAAGAAGGAACACCGGTACCTTTTCTGGTGGATCTGGGGGTTATGACAGAAGAGGGAAAGATCGTGCATGCAAGGTATGATAAATTCCGTCAGATCAACCGTTTCCTGGAATTTGTAGAAGATATTCTTCCGGAGCTGGATAAGAACCGAGAGCTGACTTTGATTGATTTTGGATGTGGAAAGTCGTATCTTACTTTTGCCATGTATTATTTTCTGAAAATCCGGCAAGGGCTTAATATCCGTATGATTGGTCTTGACTTGAAAGAAGACGTGATTCTTCATTGTCAGGAACTGGCAGATAAGTATGGCTATGATAAACTGCAGTTTCTCATGGGGGATATTGCCTCCTTTGACGGGGTGGATCAGGTGGATATGGTAGTGACGCTGCATGCCTGCGACACGGCTACCGATTATGCCCTTGAGAAGGCTGTGAACTGGGGAGCGAAAGTAATCCTGTCTGTGCCCTGCTGTCAGCATGAACTGAACAGCCAGATACAAAGTGAAGTGATGGAACCGGTTCTGAAATATGGGCTGATCCGGGAGAGAATGGCAGCACTGCTCACCGATGCATTCAGGGGAGATATTCTGGAACTGATGGGATATCAGGTACAGATACTGGAGTTTATTGATATGGAACATACTCCGAAGAATATCCTGATTCGTGCAGTGAAAGGAAAGCAGCCTTCTAAAGGCAGGATGTCAGATCATACAGAAAAACAGGAAGCTCTGCAGCATTGTATGGATGCCTGGAAGGCATCCCCTATGCTGTATCAATTATTAATGGGGAGGAACCAATGAAAAAGATATTAGTCAGGATCTTAGTGTTGCTGTTGGTTTTTTGCGGCTCAACAGCTGTCTTTTCTTATCTGATGTATGATGAAAACAATATCAGGACAGAAGAGATGTCGGCAGCATCCCTTCCACTGGTATATATGGTTTATAAGGGAATTGACATGAATCCGCTTCATGGGTATACAAATTATATGCCGGTAACGGAAGTGAGGGATACATTGACACCAATTTCTACGCAGCGAGATGTTTCCATAAAAGTGCAGCGTTTTGGAAGCAAGGTGTCAGATATTTACTTTGAAGTGTTTACAGCGGATGGAAAGACGTCTCTGGAAAATACAAAGGTAACCAGCATAAAAGAACAGGATGATTATGTGACAGCTGATTTTACTTTACAGAGCAAGCTTCGCATGAATCAGGAATATGTATTAAAAATACAGCTGAAATCGGATAACAGAGATATTTATTATTATACGAGAATTGTGGAGCAGGACAGCCTCCATACCAAGGAATACCTGGATTTCGTAAATATGTTTTCAGAAAAGAGCCTGAACAGTGAAACGGCGGATTCCCTGGCAGTCTATCTGGAGCCGGAGTATGATGTGGAGCAGAATAATCTTTCCTTTGTGGATATCCATTCTGATACAGATACACTTGCCTGGAAGGAATTAAATCCCCAGATTTATTACAAATCCATCCCTGCAATCAAAGAACTGAATGAAACGACAGCGACTATTGTGCAGGAGTATCTCATCAGCGCTCTGGACGAGCAGGGAAATATGGAACTGTATACGGTGGATGAGTATTATCGTCTGCGTTATGCGGATGAGGCAATTATGCTTCTGGATTTTGAAAGAACTACAAATGAGATCTTCAATCCGGATAATGGCGTGATCACTTCAAATGGAATCAATCTGGGAATTACAACGAAGGATATTTCCTTTACGACGGATGAAACGAATCAGTATTTTGCATTTGTACTGGGTGGAGAACTCTGGAGTTATCATCTTTCCAGTGGAAAGATGGCACAGGTATTTACTTTCCGTCAGAAGAAAAATACAGATTACCGGGATATCTATGGACAGCATGAAATCAAGATCATTGATCTGAGCAGCTCCGGTAATATGTACTATGTAGTAGCCGGTTATATGAACAGAGGAAAGCATGAGGGAGAATCAGGAATTGCCCTGTACTACTATGATGCATCCTCCGGAAACAATGAAGAAAAGCTCTTTGTAAATACAGAGTATTCCTATGACCTGCTCAAAGATGATGTGAAAGAACTTTCTTATGTGACCAGTGACCGGGAAAACTATTGTATGCTCTTAGATGGGGATGTCTATCGAATCAATCTGACTACTCTTGAAAAGACGAAACTGGTGGAGGGCATCAACCCGGGATGCTCTGTGGGGTCAGGTTCGGGACGCAGAATTGCATATCTCGGGGAAAATGAGAAGTATGATTCCAGAACCATCCGGATACTGGATCTGGACACCAATAAGGAAACTGAGATTACCTGTGGGGAAAATCAGAGGCTGCAGATGTTGGGATTTATCAATGAATCCCTGGTATACGGTGTGGCAGAAGTATCAGATATAGATTCCAGCAATGAAGGGGATGAGTTCTTCCCTATGAGTGAGGTCATCATTGTAAATGAAGACGGAGAACGGATCAAGGAATATGCAGAAGTCGGTGTCTATGTCACTTCCGGACAGATTGAAGATAAGCTTCTTACCATGACCCGTGTGAAGAAAACCGGAGATGGATGGAAGGAAATCAGTGAGGAACATATCATTGACAATGAAGTAGGGGAATCACCTGTAGGCCTGACCACAACCCTTACAGACAGAAAGCAGACACAGATGCTTTTGCTGCTGGGAGATGCGACGCCAAAGACGCCTCAGGTTGTCAGAAGCAATATGGTCGTTACCGAGGAAATGCGAAGAGTCACCATCAGTGCAAAAGAGCATGAGGAAGAACGGTATTATGTATATGCGAAAGGTAAGTTAGACAGTATTTACCAAAATGCCAATACTGCCATTGTAAAGGCAGATGAACTTCTTGGTGTGGTGGTGGACCAGAACCAGCAGTATATCTGGGAGAGAGGAAACAAAAAGACCGCCAGTGCCATCAGCCTGTCATCAATCCCGGAATGTATCCGTCAGGGAAATATGAATATCGAGGAACTTCAGGCACAGCTGCCGGACAAGATGGTTCTGAACCTTGCAGGATGTACCATGGACCAGATATTATATTTTATCAGTGCGGGAAATCCTGTGATCGCGGATACGGTGGACGGCGTCAGAGTGCTCATTGAGTATGACCAGTGGGGAAATATCAGGTATTATGAGCCTGGCGCAGAAGATACGTATCTTCTCAGTGATGAAGATTCTCTGGAACTGTTTGAAAAATCAGGTAATATTTTTATTGGATTCTTGGATAAATATAAGGAGTAGAATATGAGTATCATAGAAATTTTAAAGGCGGTACTGTTTGGTATCGTAGAAGGAATTACAGAATGGCTGCCAATCAGCAGTACGGGACACATGATTCTTCTGGATGAATTTGTAAAATTGAATGTTTCTGAAGAATTTATGTCCATGTTCCTGGTGGTGATTCAGTTAGGTGCGATTCTTGCGGTTGTATTATTATACTTTTCGCGGCTGTGGCCATTTTCACTAAAGGAAAAGTATTTTATAAAAAAAGACACTTTTTCCATGTGGTTTAAGATTCTGGTTGCCTGTGTGCCGGCGGCAGTAGTGGGAATTTTGTTTGATGAAAAGCTGGATGAATTGTTCTATAATTATCAGACCGTTGCCATGGCACTCATTGTATTTGGTATTCTGTTTATTGTGATTGAATACCAGAACAGGGGCATGAAAATCAAAGTAAATTCCATAGCAGAGCTTACGTATCCCATGGCAATCTGGATTGGGGCATTTCAGCTGATCGCGGCAGTATTTCCGGGAACTTCCCGTTCCGGTGCAACAATCTTAGGTGCAATCATGATTGGAATCTCCAGAACTGTAGCGGCGGAGTTTACGTTTTTCCTGGCAGTTCCTGTAATGCTGGGGGCAAGCCTTCTGAAAATCCTGAAGTTTGGGTTTGCATTTACTCAGACGGAACTGATTCTTCTGCTGGTGGGAATGATCGTGGCCTTTGTGGTATCTGTCATTGTAATTAAAATGTTATTGGGCTATATCCGTAAACATAGCTTTGTAGTATTTGGCTGGTACCGGATCGTTCTTGGTATTGCGGTGTTGGCATATTTCTGGATGAAATAACATAAAAGAAGTGGACCGCGTGTTACCTGGTCCACTTCTTGATTAAGAGGAGATTAGATAATGCAAATCAAGATGCCGGAACAGGTAAAAAAGATTATTGATGTGTTGGAATCAGCAGGGTATGAGGCATATGCGGTGGGAGGCTGCGTAAGGGACTCGATTCTGGGGAGAATCCCGGCAGACTGGGATATTACCACATCTGCCAAACCAGAGCAGGTAAAGACCCTGTTTTCCAGGACGATAGATACCGGAATTGAGCATGGAACAGTAACGGTTATGATAGATAAGACTGGATACGAAGTCACAACGTACCGCATTGATGGAGAATATCAGGATGGAAGACATCCCGTAGAAGTGAATTTTACGTCGAATCTGACAGAGGATCTGAAACGGCGGGATTTTACCATTAATGCCATGGCATATAATGACAGATCCGGGCTGGTAGATGTATTTGACGGAGCAGGAGACCTGGAGCGAAAAATGATCCGCTGTGTCGGAGATGCAAAGGAACGGTTTGGGGAAGATGCACTTCGTATTTTGCGGGCAGTGCGTTTTGCAGCGCAGCTGGGTTTTGAGATCCATGACGATACGAGAAAAGCTGCGTCAGAACTGGCCGGTAATTTAAGACAGATCAGTGCAGAAAGAATTCAGACAGAACTGGTAAAACTCCTGGTTTCCCCCCACCCTAAGATGCTTCGGGATGCCTGGGAAATGGGGCTGACAGCCGTGTTTCTTCCGGAGTTTGATATGCTTATGGAAACAGAGCAGAACAACCCTCATCATATGTACTCTGTGGGTGAGCATACTCTGAAAGCATTGGAGTTTGTGGAACCTGAAAAAGTGCTGCGTCTGGCGGTACTGTTCCATGATTTTGGCAAACCGGATGTACGTCAGACCAAAGATGGCGTGGATCATTTTTATGGACATGCGGAAGTGAGCAGGGATAAGGCGGAAGCAGTCCTTCGTCGTCTGAAATTTGATAACGATACGATTGACCAGGTGAAACGTCTGGTACTCTATCATGATGCCAGGCCGGAAGCAAATGAGAAAAGTGTCCGCAGGCTGATGAGGAAAGTGGGAAAAGACTATTTTGCAGATCTTCTTCAGGTCATGGGAGCGGATACCCTGGCTCAGAGCGAGTATAAACGCCTGGATAAACTTACTACCTTAAGTCGTGTTACAGAAATCTATGAAGGCATTCTGGAAAAAGGCGAATGTGTGTCCTTAAAAGAATTGGCTGTGACAGGGAAGGACCTTATACAGGCTGGCATGAAACCGGGAAAAGAGCTCGGTGCAGTGCTTCAGAGCATGCTCGATGAAGTGATAGAAAATCCTGAGAAAAATACAAAAGAATATTTGTTAAAACATGTGAACCTTTCCTGAGCGCCCTTCACATAATTCCCCCCTTTTCTGCATAGGATAGAAGGAGTGATATAGGGGGAGGGGTATTTGTGAACGAGAAAAGCCTGAAAGTATTAGAACAATATGAGATAGAGGTAACCGGAACCAGAAGAGGAAGAGGCTCCTATATCTGTGAGACCGGTGACGGAAAAAAGCTGTTGACGGATTATTCCGGATCGGAGAAAAAAATCCGGTTTGTAAATCAGGTCCTGGAACATCTGAAAGAACAGGGGTATGCTCCTACGGATATGGCTATTGCGAATAAAGAAGGAAATCTGGTTTCTTATGACTGGGAAGAAAATGCTTATCTGCTAAAAGACTGGCAGGAGGGACGGGAATGTGATATCAGGAGCATGGCAGATATTGAACAGGCAGTAGAGAGCCTGGCGAGGCTTCATAAAAAGATGTATCTGAAGACGGATGATCAGGAAGTAAAACAGGCATATACAAAAGGAAATCTTCAGATCGAATGGGAGCGGCACAACAGAGAACTTCGAAAAGTTTATACGTATGTGAAAAAAAGAAAACAGAAGAATGAATTTGAAGTACTTTTCCTGGCGAATTTTCAACAGTTCTATGATCAGGCGCTGGAAGCAGAAGAATGGCTTAAGAAGTCGTCCTATCAGGAATTTTATGAAAAAGGGCAGAAGGCAGGAGAAATCTGCCATGGCAATTATAATCATCACAATATCCTGTTTTATGGAAAAAGGGAGATCTTTATCACAAACTTTGATCATTGCTTTTTTAACAATCATGTGGCAGATCTGTATCAATTCCTCAGAAAGGTGATGGAAAAGCAGGAATGGTCCAAATCAGTGGGATATCGTCTGCTGGAGATATATGACCGGGAAAATCATCTGGGAGAGGAGGAGATGGCTTATCTGACGGTAAGGCTCTCCTATCCGGAAAAGTTCTGGAAGCTTGCCAATCAGTACTATAATTGTGGAAAATCCTGCATTCCCTGGAAGAATGCAGATAAGCTGAAAATCCTGATTCAGCAGGAAAAACAGAAGGCGAAGTTCCTTAGAAGCATTCAATAATGCTTGACAAAAAAAGGGCTACAGAGTATAAATAACAATAGGTTGTGAACAGAGGCGTTTAGAATCTAAGAAAATTGTCTATAGAAGATCGGCAAAACAAGAAGTATTTAGAGGAGGAATTGTTCTATGAACAAAACAGAATTGATCGCAGCAATCGCTGAAAAGACAGAATTATCTAAGAAGGATGCAGAGAAAGCACTGAAGGCTTTTACTGAAGTTGTAGAAGAAGAATTAAAGAAAGGTGAAAAGATCCAGCTGGTAGGATTTGGTACTTTCGAAGTTTCTAAGAGAGCTGCAAGAGAAGGAAGAAATCCTCAGACAGGTGAATCGATGACAATCGAAGCTTCCAATACACCAAAATTTAAAGCAGGTAAAGCGCTGAAGGATGCGATCAACGCATAATAGAACAGAATGACCATAGTAAGCAGGACCTTAGTCCTGCTTTTCTTGTGATATGCATCGCAAGAAAAGCGTGATTGCGCACTCGCGCGATGGGAAGGTGTTGCCGGAGCAACCGCGCTTGGCGCGAGAATGTGCCAAGGCACATTCTTATATATAATGTCAGGAGAAGGGAAAATGAGATTAGATAAATTTTTAAAGGTATCCAGACTTATCAAGAGAAGAACGGTAGCCAATGAAGCCTGTGATGCAGGACGAGTTCTTGTAAATGACAAGCCAGCCAAGGCATCTGTGAATGTAAAGCCGGGAGATATCATTGAGATTCAGTTCGGAACCAGGAGCGTGAAAGTAGAAGTATTAAGCGTTCAGGAAACGATAAAGAAAGAAGAAGCGCAGAATATGTTTAAATATCTGTAGGAGATCCTTTATGTTACTGTTCAGGTGCCACTGTACTGGAACGCACGTGAACAGATAACTCCTTTGTATCGTATATTCTGGGAGTTTAGGCAGGGATTTGCGATGGAAAGCAGGTCTTTTTCCCCATGAGCAGCATAAGTTTAAATAAAGATATAAGATGGGGAAATCCATGGAAGAGAAGCAGATGCAAAGAGCACACAGGATATCCGTGATTGGCCGGAAATCTGGCACTGTCAGCGGAATTTCAGATGTGCTCTCTTTTGATGAAAATGAAATATTGCTGGATACGGAACTGGGGTTGCTGACCATAAAAGGGAAGAATCTTCACATTGGAAGATTGAGCCTGGAACTGGGAGAGGTGGACATGGAAGGTGAGATCGACAGCCTTTTGTATTCCCAGAGAGGGCATAAAAAGAAAAAAGAAGGATCGCTGGCAAGGAGATTATTTCAGTAAATGAGTGAAACAATCAGACAGGAAATGCTTTTTTTTACATCAAGTATCTATACCGGTATACTGTTGGCACTGTCCTATGATATGCTCAGAGTGCTTCGGAAGATCATCAGGCATGGAAAGCTGGCGGTAAATCTGGAAGACATGTTCTATTGGATGGCGGCAGCCTTTGTAATCTGTAAGATGACGTATGAAAAAAACCATGGGGAGTTTCGCGGATATGCATTTCTTGGAATCCTGCTGGGAGTCGGGAGTATCTGTCTGACAGAGTGGATTTTTCGGAAGATTTGGATAAAGCTGTTGAAAAAAAGAAGAAAAAGGGGTAAAATGGCTTCACAGAAGATGAAATAGAAAATTTAGGTTACAGTTTAGGTGCCACTGTTCCGCGAGGTGTTTTGCTTTGCAAAACCCGAGGTCTGCAATGA
>JBJEMC010000264.1:0-4336 GCA_051879475.1 Muricoprocola sp.
CACCGCAGGTGATTTTGCATGGCTTTTTCATCGTTACTGGAACGTACGTGAACAGTAACGATTCTGGGAGAAAATAATTCCGGACTGGAAAAATCATAATGTTTGCGTTAAAATAGGGTGAAATGTTATTAAGAGAGGAGAAAAGATATTTGAGTGAGAAAAAAGTATCATTGGGTTCATTATTTTTAACTTTTGCCAAAATGGGTGTGATGACCTTTGGCGGTGGTTATGCCATGCTTCCTATTTTACAGCGTGAAGTCGTTGAAAATAAACGATGGGCGACAGAAGAAGAGATTATGGATTATTTTGCAATAGGACAATGTACACCGGGTATCATTGCGGTGAATACGGCTACCTTTATCGGGCAGAAAAAGAGGGGAGCAGCAGGAGGGATTGCAGCTACTCTGGGAGTGGTTTTCCCGTCCCTGATCATTATTTCGATTCTGGCAGGTCTGATTACGAATTTTTCCCATCTGAAATGGGTACAGGATGCCTTCGCCGGTATCCAGGTGTGTGTCTGTGTGCTGATTTTTAACGCCGTAATCAAACTTCTGAAAAAATCCGTGGTGGATAAATGGACAGCTGGAATTTTTATTCTGGTACTGGCGGGAGGAATTTTTCTTGATCTTTCTCCGGTTTGGTTTGTTGTACTGGCAGCAGCTGCAGGAATCATTCTTAAGAATCTGGAGGTAAAAAGCAAATGAGTGTTTATATCAGATTATTCTGGGAATTTTTTAAGACAGGTCTCTTTGCTGTAGGCGGTGGTATGGCTACGCTGCCATTTCTTCAGGATATCGGAAGCAGTACCGGATGGTATACGTATACGGATCTGATGAACATGCTGGCAGTCTCCGAGTCTACTCCGGGACCAATTGGAATTAATATGGCTACTTATGTGGGATTTACCGTAGGCGGTATTCCGGGAGCAATCATTTCAACCTTAGGTGAAATTACGCCATCTATCATTGTAATCCTGATCGTTGCAGCTATGCTGAAGAAATTCCGTGACAGCAAACTGGTCAACAATGCATTTTATGGTCTAAGACCGGCATCTACCGGTCTGATCGGCGCTGCATGTGTAGCAGTAGTGCTGGAAGTGCTGACAAATATTTCTGTTCAGGCACCGCAGGGAAGTCTTTTGAATCATTTTGCCTTGGAGGGAGGCGCTGGCCTGATTCGCTGGCCGGGACTTCTGTTGGCGGTGATCTTATTTATCTTCACAAATTATGTGAAGCCCACGAAAAAGCTTCACCCAATCGTATTTATTGCAGTTTCTGCTGTTGTCGGCGTGGCAGCAGGATATGTGGGGATTTTGTAGGCAGCCTGATATCTTCTGATTAAGTGTAAGAGGAGGAGAAATATGGCATATAACTATGAAAAGGTAAATCAGAAGTTGTTAGTGCCGCAGATTGAAGACCAATTGATGATGTATATGAATCATGAGAAACTCATAATTGGTTCTAAGCTCCCAAGTGAATATAAATTAGCAGAAATATTTGGTGTTGGAAGAAGCACGATCAGGGAAGCTATAAAAAGCCTGGTATCGAAAGGAATTTTAGAGGTACGAAGAGGTGCGGGAACCTTTGTAAAAAGTACAGAGGTGGTTATGCATGATCCATTGGGATTAGCCCAATTTGAGGATAAATATCGACTGGCAATGGAACTTTTTGATGTCCGTATCCTTCTGGAACCGGAGGTGGCAGCTCTTACCAGTCAAAGTGCGACAGAGGAAGAAAAACTTCACATTAAGGAACTGTGTGATGAGGTGGAAAAACTGTATCTGGAGGGCAAAAATCATATTCAAAAGGACATGGAATTTCATGCCTGTATTGCGAAGTACAGCGGAAATCGTGTCGTTGAAGTGTTGGTACCTGTGATCCATACGGCAGTGACTACCTTTGCAAATTTGACGAACAGAAAATTACAGAGAGAGACCATTGAAACACATCGGGAAGTAACAAATGCGATTCTTCGAGGAGATAGTACGGGGGCAAAATGTGCCATGATCATGCATCTTACTTATAATCGTCAGATGTTACTTAAAATGATGGAAGAAAAATAGAAAAGTTGTCAGACAAGTTTTTCTGCAAAAAATTATGAAATTTGGATACATTACACGAAATCCAGGCTTATTTTTATGGATAAGGCTGGATTTTTTGTGCATTAAGCAGAAGTGAGTTGCAGATTTGAAACAACTTGATAATTGAATTACCGAAAGATATGCTTATATTAAGATACATGTTTTATTGTTGCATTTTTCATTTCATGCTTTATATAAAAATACGTGTTAAAAACAGGGAGGGCTAATATGCTTAGAAGTGAAAAAGTACGAAAGCTTGCTCCAGAAATGGATCCACTTCGTATGGGAATGGGATGGAAAGTTTCAGATTTGTCTAAACCACAGGTTATGGTGGAGAGTTCTTATGGTGATAGTCATCCGGGGTCAGCACATTTGAATCTATTTGTAGAAGAAGCTGTAAAAGGGGTAAATGATCATGGTGGAAAGGCGGCCAGATATTTTGCTACAGATATGTGTGATGGTATTGCCCAGGGACATGATGGAATCAATTATTCTCTGGCTCACAGAGATGCAATTGTAAATCTTGTGGAGGCACAGGCAAATGCGACAGTATTTGATGGCGGTGTATTTATAGCAAGTTGCGATAAATCCATGCCTGCCATGTTAATGAGCATCGGACGGTTAAAAGAAATGAGTGCCATTGTGGTATCTGGTGGTGTAATGGAAGCTCATGAACTTCCGCAAAAATATATTGTAGATGACCCAGCTTGCAAGATTAATGAACTTTTAACATTAGAGCAGATTGGAAAATTCGACGCATGGGAAAAGACCGGTGTGATTTCAAATGAACAGTTGGATTACTATAAGCATAATGCCTGTCCAAGTTGTGGGGCATGTTCCTTTATGGGAACAGCTTCCACGATGCAGATCATGGCAGAAGCTCTTGGACTGATGCTTCCGGGGACAGCCTTAATGCCATCTACCGCACCTGAATTAAAAGAAGCTGCCTATAATGCGGGAAAACAGCTGATGGAATTGATATCCAAAGGAAGCAAAGCATCAGATATTGTAACTATGAAGAGTTTTGAAAATGCGATTATGGTTCATGCGGCAATTTCAGGTTCCACAAATGCAACCATGCATATTCCTGCCATTGCTCATGAATTTGGTTTTGAAATTGATGCAGATACTTTTGACCGTATGCATAGGGGAGCACATTATCTGTTAAACATTCGTCCATCCGGAGACTGGCCTGCACAGTATTTTTATTATGCCGGAGGAGTACCGCGCGTCATGGAAGAGATCAAGAGTATGCTTCATCTGGATGTAATGACGGTCACAGGAAAAACTCTTGGGGAGAACTTAGAAGAACTTAAGAAAAGTGGATTTTATGAACACTGCGACGAAATCCTTCGTGCAAAATCTAAAGTGATTGGAAAGAAAATAGAAAGAGAAGATATTATCCATTCTTTTGACAATGCAAAAGGAACAAATGGAAGCATTGCCATTTTAAAAGGCAACCTGGCTCCGGAAGGATGCGTTATCAAACATATAGCCTGTCCTAAGAATATGTTTAAGGCAGTACTAAAAGCAAAGCCGTATGACAGCGAAGAGGAATGTATCGCGGCGGTGCTTCATGGCGAAGTGAAACCGGGAGATGCAATTTTTATCCGTTATGAAGGACCAAGAGGTAGCGGTATGCCAGAAATGTTCTATACAGGAGAAGCTATCTGTGCAGATCCTACTCTGGCATCAAGTGTAGCATTGATTACAGATGGAAGATTTTCCGGGGCATCCAGAGGTCCGGTGATTGGGCATGTGTCACCGGAAGCAGCAACAGGAGGGCCGATTGCTCTTGTAGAGGAAGGTGATCTCATTGAACTGGATGTAGAAAAACGCAGCATAGCTATTATAGGCGTCAAAGGCGAAAAGAAAAACCCGGAAGAGATGGAGACCATCCTTGCAAATAGAAAGGCAAACTGGAAAGGCTTTGAAAGCAAATATAAGAGTGGACTTTTGAAATTGTATGCACAGCATGCGGTAAGTTCCATGAAAGGTGCTTACATGGAATAAAATCTAACTTGAGAAGCTTGCAAAGCAAGCTTCTCATAGTTGTGTTAAACAATGTATAAAAAATAAAAAAAGTTGTTGACAAACATAATACAAAGTGGTAACTTATAAAAGCTGTCGCTGAGTGGTGAGGAATCACACAGCAAAATAAATAAAAAAGTTGTTGACAAGTGATAACGACTGTGATATATTAAATAAGCTGTCGCGAGACAACAAACATAAGAACCTTGATAATTGAACAGTGAT
>JBJEMC010000265.1:0-22667 GCA_051879475.1 Muricoprocola sp.
TATATGCTGGATGGAAAGCCTGAAAATGCCTCCGGTTCCGTGGTAGCCTGTTCCATGGAAGGAACAAGACCGATCCTGATTGAGATCCAAGCCCTCGTATGCCAGTCAAACCTTCCAATGCCCCGCAGAACCACAGCAGGTACAGACTTTAATCGGGTGAATCTTTTGCTGGCCGTCTTAGAAAAACGCGTCGGCCTTCATTTGTCATCCTGTGATGTCTATGTCAATATTGCAGGCGGCATCCGCATGACAGAACCTGCCATCGATCTGGGCTTAATCCTCGCCCTGGTATCCAGTTACAAGGATATCTGCATAGATTCCAAAACCATTGTGTTTGGAGAAGTAGGCTTAAGCGGAGAAATCCGTTCCATCAGCATGGCACAGCAAAGAGTACAGGAAGCCAAAAAGCTGGGATTTGATACGATCCTTATGCCGAAAGTATCCATGAAATCCCTGACCGGAACCCAGGGGATAAAAATAGTCGGCCTGGAGACCGTAAGAGACGCCGTAAACTACTTGATACAACAGAGATAATATAAAGGATGATAAGCTGAAAATCTGCAAAAGTTTATCATCCTTTCTTAGTAAAACCAGATGATTTAAAAAAGATAAAAAATTCGAAAAAGTTGTTGACATTTGAAAAATAAAATGGTATAAATATCTAGTCAGCAAGACATAGGGGATTGGTCAAATGGTATGACAGAAGTCTCCAAAACTTTTAGCGGGAGTTCGATTCTCTCATCCCCTGCTCCTTAGGAGCCTGAAAGCCTTTAAAATCAAGGCATTCAGGCTCTTTTGTTTTGCCCGAAAAGGGCAGGGTACCACTCAGGGTACCAACTTTGGTACCCTGAGAAAATCCAGACAAAAAGGAGGTTGCACGTTAGAGATTTCTTCCACCCCTGTGTGAGTGTAATTAAGTTATTTTAATGAATGAAAATCTGTGATATACTTAAATCATTAAAATAAAAGGAGCGAGATTATGAAAACAGCAAGAAGAAATCTATCATTTATTTTTGTACTGTCACTGATTCTGACTTTGTTTATCAGTATGCCAGCACAGGCGGCAACAGCTACATCTGGTAAAGTGGCTGTGACTGTCCCAAAAACTACTTTGTACGTTGGAGACAGCAAAAATAATAGCACACCGATTACCGTGAAATATAACAATATAAATGTGAAAAGTGGAATAAAATACAGTACAAGCAATAAGAAAATTGCAACCATAAAAAATGGAAAAATTGTTGCTTCAAAAAAAGGTACTGCAACGATTTCAGTAAGATACAAAAATAAGACCTGTCGTTTTAAAATCACGGTAAAAAATTCTACTTTGAATATAAGTAAAAAATCACTTTCATTACAGAAAGGAAAGACCTATACTTTTAAAGCCTACGCAAATAAAACACAGGTAAAAGCAACTTCTGTAAAGTGGACGACAAGCAATAACAAAATTGTTTCTGTAAATAAGAATGGAACCATAAAAGGTCTTAGGAACGGAAAGGCTGTTATCACAGCAAAGACAGCTTATGGAACAACAAAATGTACCGTAACAGTATCTTCTCATCAGCACAAATGGGTTGACCATACAGCAACTAAGACTGTACATCACGACGCTGTCTACGAAGATGTTACTACACCTGCTGTAACAAAATGGATGGTACCATGTGGAGGCTGTGGTAAATACTTCACAAGCCTTGACGAACTTGATTTACATGGTACACGTGTTGCACTAGGTCTTGAAGAAGGCAATCCTACCAACGGTGGTGGTTGTGGCAGCTATTCACGTTCTGAAGAAGTCGTCATCACGCCTGCACACACTGAGCACAAGCTTGTAAAAGAAGCTTACGACACTACTGAGACTTACGTCGATTATCAGTACTGCTCTATTTGTAAAGAACAAAAATAAACAGAGTATCAAAACACAGTGAGGTCAAGAAACAAGGCGAAGCCGATACGCCGTAGGGCAGTTCTTGACGGAGCGTACGTAGATCATTAACAGAAAAATTTATTCAAGGGATATGAGATGGCACAGCTATTTCATATCCCTTGTTTACTGTATTTGGGGGTTTTAGGGGGAACCCCTGACCCAGAGAACTTTTGTCAAAAAGTGTACTGGGCTACACTTATGTATAAGCAGAAAACAAAATGTTAAAAATATAACAAAGTCTATTGAGAATATATTACTATTGTGCTATAATATATATAACAAATATGAAAGGAAGTGATTATCGCATTTACAATGTCCTATGATGCAAGTGTGAAATGTAAAAAGCAGGATGTGAAAGGGTTGATTCATCACAATGCAAGGGAGGTAGATATGCAAAATGGCATGAATCTGAATCATTCTAACGAATGTATTGACAGTGACAGAACAATGAATAACCGTACATATTTCTATAACCAGAAGAAAAAATGTTTTGAGGAATGTACAGACGTTCAGCAGATTTATGATTCTCTGGATGAAAGACTTAAATGTGTAAAAAGACCACTGAGAAAAGATGCCGTAGTTCTTCGGTCAATGGTTCTTCAGCTTGACCCAGAATGGTATGAAGAACATTACAGTGAGAAAGAAAAATTGTATTCTTATGATTGTATGATTGACTGGGTTTGTGACACTTTCGGAGAAAACAATATTATCAGTTTTTCCATTCACGAAGATGAAACAAATCCGCATATTCATGTTTCTTTTTGTCCCGTCACTTCTGACGGAAGACTTTCTCAGAAAGATTTTATTGATAAGTTCAAATTGAAACAGCAACACCAGTCTTTAAGAAAATAAATGGCAGTACGATACATATCCAGAAGAAACACAGGAAGTTCTGGCGAAGTATGGATTAACATATGATCCAGAGGAACAGAAGGTAAAAGGATTAAAACGGAGATAAAGAACACAAAAACGACCGCCAATAGTTTTCCTAGGACTGGGCGATCGTTTTTAGATTTTACATAATGGGTGCTAGTCGTCTATCGGTAGCACCTTTTCTATATAATAACATTCCTGACGTTTTTTCAAGTGCGAATGACAGACACAGAGACGGAGATTGCTGGCATTTTTATTGTCCCCGGAGGTCATGATAAAATTTTTCCAGTTTAATCAGAATTAGCAAATTAGCAACATTCAAATAAAACAGAACTCTTGTTCTGCAACGATAAACATGATACAATGATTTCAAGGAGGTCATGGTATAATCACTTACAGAAGATAAAAATTGAAAGACAGCCGAAAAACGTAATAAGACACGGAAGATAAGAAAATGAACAGATACAGAAAAGGAAGTGTCTTATGGCAAATACAAAACATGAAGATGCGATTATGAAAATGGGCTTCGGTTATTTTCGAGATAGTATACTTAAAAGGCTGGGAATTGATTATGAGTTCGTTTCAGATGAGCCTACAGAATTAATTGAACTGCAAATTCATTCTATGTATATGGATTTTACATTTATGACAATCAATGGATTTTATGTACATTTTGAGTTTCAGACAACAGAAACTGATCGTGCAGATTTGCAGCGGTTTGAGGCTTATGAGGCGGTAACAGCTCATAAAACAGGAAAAAAGGTATTAACTTACGTAATTTATTCTGGAGAAATTACACATGCTAAGACAGAGTTGGATTGTGGTCTGCATACATATAAGGTTGAGCCAATTTATCTGATGGATTATGATGCGGATAAAATGTTTCAAAAATTAAAATCCAAGGTAGAAAGAGAAGAAATTTTGGCTGAAGAGGATTTTGCAGGCTTGGCTCTCGCACCATTAATGTCCGGTAAGAAGAGTCGGAAAGAAAAGATAAAAGAAGCTATTTTATTTGCAAAACAGGAAGATACTGTTACTGCAGAAAAAACGATCGCAATACTTTATACATTAGCAGACAAATTTTTGAAAGGAATAGATTTGCAGGAAATCAGGGAGGTGGTATCGATGACGCGACTTGGTCAGATGATTTATGATGATGGCATGGAAAAAGGCATGGATAGAATGGCTGTGTTAACTACCAGATTATTGAACGAAAATCGTTTGGACGATTTGAAGAAAGCGGCAGCAGATAAGAAATACTGTGAGCAATTATTGAAAGAATATGGTATAGAATAATATAGCGTTGACCACAAGGACGACGATTCCAGACCTTTTTGTTGTCCCCAGTGGCCATGATTAAGAAACTGATACAGAAATAAAACAGCACGGTTTATGAAAATAAATCGTGCTGTTTTAAGTAGAATTATTCTTTTTCCGCGTATATGGACGTTTCTCATCTGTAAGCTCCAGAAGGTAATCAACACTGGTATGATGAAATTGTGCCAGTTCAATCAGAATGTGGGTGGGAATATCTACGTCACCACGCTCATAATTGCTGTAAATACGTTGACTGCAATTTAAGATTTCGCCCATATTCTTTTGCGTAAGATCACGATCCTCACGTAAGTCACGGATTCTTTTGTACATGCTTATCACCTCTTGCATCATAATAAACTGGACAGATATTGACTATTGAAAAATAGCGAAAAAATCGCTAAACTTAGTTCATAATCATAGGAAGGAGAAACAGGAGAATGAAGAAGAAGGTACAAAAAGTACTGATGCGTTTTTTTGATCTGAGTTTATTTTGTGGATATTTTTATATTTTATTCGTGAGTCTTGCATGTGGACTCGGAGCAGATGGGGGAATAAGTCAGGGGCAGGCCATAAAGATTGTGAGTGTTTCACTCTTTTTAGCAGCAGCATTTCCTGGTCTGATCTGGTATCAGCACCGACGGATTATGAAACTGGAAAAGTTATTGGATGATCTATATGAGATTTGGTCGAGAAAATAAGATATAAAAGGCAGTGGCATCTGAACAGCAACAATGTTATTATTAAGAAAATGCAGGTATAAGAAAAGATATTACGAGAGGAGAGAAAAGTAAGATGGAAACCATGTATTTTGAAGTAGTAAGTATTGATGGAGATTATGCACACCTGATGAGAACGGATGCACCAAGTGATGAACCAAGACTGGTTGCCCGGGCACTTCTTCCAATGGAAATTATGGAAGGCAGCAAATTGAAATATGAGATGCTTCAGTATGAATTGATCTGATTCTGACGGAGCATAGGAAAAGGGGGAAGCGAACAGCTTCCCCCTTTCCTGATATGTATTTAGTCTAATTTCAGATCATTCTCTTTGATCCAGCCTATCTTACGAAGGATCTCGCAGAATACCGTGCTTAATACAGCCGGAAGGATGAAACAGATCAGTATCAGTCCGATCCAGTCCATGGCAGTGATAGCAGCTTTGGTTCCCTCTGCAATATCAGTAAGCCATCCTGTATAAACCCCGATCTGACCTACAAGTCCGCAGGTTCCCATTCCGGAAGATACGGCAGGACCATTCATTTTCAGCTTGAAGATGCAGGTCGCAATCGGTCCGGTGATGGCAGATGCAAGTGTAGGCGGAATCCAGATTTTTGGATTCTTTACGATGTTACCCATCTGCAGCATACTTGTACCAAGTCCCTGAGAAACCAGTCCGCCCCAGCGGTTTTCCTTAAAACTCATGACAGCAAATCCAATCATTTGTGCACAGCATCCGGCAACGGCTGCTCCTCCGGCAAGTCCGGTCAGGCTAAGAGCTGCGCAGATGGCAGCGCTGCTGATAGGAAGCGTAAGAGCAACTCCTACAATCACAGATACCAGGATTCCCATAAAGAATGGCTGAAGATCTGTCGCCCACATGATCAGCTGGCCTACAGCACTGGCAGCGGCTCCAATAGCAGGCGCAAATAAGACTGCCAGAATCACACCGGTTAATATGGTAACAAGTGGTGTAACAAGAATATCAATTTTGGTTTCTTTTGAAACAGCTTTTCCTGCTTCTGCAGCTACGATGGCAATAATCAGAACGGCAAGCGGGCCGCCGGCACCGCCCAGGGCATTAGCAGCCTGACCAACAGCCAGAAGAGAAAAGAGCACAAGCTGTGGAGCCTGGAGGGCATATCCTATGGCAATGGCCATGGCAGGTCCGGAGACCGTTTTTGCATAATCACCGGCAGTAACAAGAAATTCAATACCCAGCTGCTGCCCCAGTGTGGAGATGATCGTTCCAATCAGCAGAGAGGCAAAAAGTCCCTGAGCCATAGCTCCCAGAGCATCAATGCCGTAACGTTTGGCAGAAAAAATGATGTTTTTCCGTTTGAGAAAGGCGGTCAAACGGTTGTCTGATGCGTTTGTCATAATGTAGACTCCTTTTTAGTTGAAAAATATTTGTAATAACACATGTCAAGACAGGTGTCTTGCAATAAAATACCACGATAGAATATAAAATGCAAGCGTTTTATATAAGAAGAAAATAGCTTTGCACAGAAAAGACCTGTATGATACAATGATGCATAGAAAAAGGAGGAATACAACGATGCAGTTCAGACCCTGTATTGATATACATAACGGAAAAGTAAAGCAGATCGTAGGAGGTTCCTTAAAAGACCAGGGAGATCAGGCTGTTGAGAATTTTGTTTCAGAACAGGACGGTGCATTTTATGCTGATTTTTATAAAAAAGATGGAATAAAAGGCGGACACATCATTTTGCTTAATCCCGTCACTTCGCAGTATTATGAAGCAACCCGGCAGCAGGCGGTTCTGGCATTGCAGACTTACCCGGGGGGCTTTCAGATTGGAGGAGGAATCAGGGATGATAACGCCATAGATTTTCTGGAAGCGGGAGCTTCCCACGTCATTGTGACCAGCTTTGTTTTTAAAGACGGGCAGATCCATTATCCTAATTTAGATAAAATGGTCAGAACTGTGGGAAAAGAGCACTTGGTACTGGATCTCAGCTGCAGAAAAAAAGAAGATGCATACTATATCGTGACTGACCGATGGCAGAAATTCACAGATGTGAAGCTGACCAAAGATACTTTGAAACATCTGGAAGGATACTGCGATGAATTTCTGATTCATGCCGTAGACGTGGAGGGAAAAGCCCGGGGCATAGAGACAGAACTTGCAAAAATGCTGGGAGAATGGGAAGGTATTCCCGTAACATATGCAGGTGGAGTAAGCTCTTTTGATGATCTGGCAAAATTAAAAGAACTGGGGAAAAATAAGGTAAATGTTACCATAGGCAGCGCTCTGGATCTTTTTGGAGGGAACATGAAATATAAAGAAGTTTTAAAGCAGTGTAAGATTGGATGAAATATCAAAGATGATTGATGATTACAGATTGTCAGCTACAGTTCAGGTGCCACTGTTCCGCAAGGTGTTTTGTATGGCTTTTTCATCGTTACTGGAACGCACGTGAACAGTAACGATTGTGTTACAGTTCAAGTGCCACTGTTCCGCGAGGTGTTTTGCTTGGCAAAACCCGAGGTCTGCAATGAAAAAGCCATCACCGCAGGTGATTTTGCATGGTTTTTTCATCGTTACTGGAACGCACGTGAACAGTAACACGATTGTCATGGATTTGTTCTTTTGACACTGCAATCAACGTTGCGAAATAGTATAAGACATGCTATAATAAGTTTAAGGAAAAAGCTTTATATTTCCTGTCAGGAAAGGAGTGATATACATGAAGTTTATCATTAGCGGGAAAAATATTGAGATTACAGAAGGACTAAAAGCAAGCGTCATTGACAAGCTTGGCAAGCTGGAACATTACTTTACTTCTGATACGGAAGTGATCGTAACCATGAGTGTTGAGAAAGAAAGACAGAAGATCGAAGTTACAATACCTGTAAAAGGAACAATCATCAGATCAGAACAGAGCAGTAATGATATGTATGTTTCTATCGATCTCGTAGAAGAAGTGATAGAGAGACAGTTGAGAAAATATAAGAATAAATTGGTAGCAAAGCATCAGGAAGGTTCGAATTTCCGAAAAGAATTTATTGAAAAAGAAGAGATCACAGAACCGGAAGAGATTAAGATCACCAGGACAAAACAGGTGGAGATGAAACCTATGTATCCGGAAGATGCCTGCATCCAGATGGAATTATTAGGTCATAACTTCTACATGTTCCGCAATGCTGAAACAGAAGAAATTAATGTTGTTTACAAAAGAAAAGGAAACACATACGGCTTGATTGAACCGGAAATTTAACAATATGGATCATGAGAAAGAATAAGGGAAAGCGCAGAAAAGCTTTCCCTTATTAATTTCAAAAAATATTTATTGTTTTAGAGTAATAAAAGTGGTAGAATAACTTTTAGTATGTATATTATGGGTTTCTGTCATTATTTGTAATACAGTATCAAGCAGATGGAAACAAAATGTTACAGTTCAGGTGCCACTGTTCCGCGAGGTGTTTTGCATGGCAAAACCCGAGGCCTGCAATGAAAAAGCCATCACCGAAGGTGATTTTGCATGGCTTTTTCATAGTTACTGGAACGTATGTGAACAGTAACAACAAAAAAGAAAGACACAGGAGAGACGTAAATGAATCTTTTTGAAAAAGTATTTGGTACACATAGTGAGCGAGAACTTAAGAGAATTATGCCGCTGGTAGACAAGATAGAAGCACTTCGTCCAACCATGCAGGCTCTGTCAGACGAAGAACTGAGAGGAAAGACTCAGGAATATAAGAACCGTCTGGCAAATGGCGAGACTCTGGACGACCTTCTCCCTGAAGCATATGCTACAGTGCGTGAAGCTGCCAAGAGATCCATCGGAATGGAACATTATCGTGTACAGCTTATTGGTGGTATTATCCTGCATCAGGGCCGTATTGCAGAAATGAAAACTGGTGAAGGTAAGACACTGGTTTCCACTCTGCCTGCATATCTGAACGCCCTGGAAGGCAAAGGCGTACACATTGTAACAGTCAATGACTATCTGGCAAAGCGTGATGCAGAATGGATGGGAAAAGTACACGAGTTCCTGGGATTAACAGTTGGCTGTGTATTAAACGAGATGGACAACGACCAGCGTCGTGAAATGTATAATTGTGATATTACCTATATTACAAACAGCGAGCTTGGTTTCGATTACCTGAGAGATAATATGGTCATCTATAAAGAAAAACTGGTACAGAGAGACCTTCACTATGCAATCATTGATGAAATTGATTCCATCCTTATTGATGAGGCAAGAACACCTCTGATTATTTCCGGACAGAGTGGTAAATCCACGAGACTGTATGAAGTAGCTGACGTTCTGGCAAGACAGCTCCAGAAGGGGGAAGCCAGCGGTGAAGTAACCAAGATGTCAGCAATCATGGGAGAAGAAATCACAGAGACAGGTGACTTCATTGTAAATGAGAAGGATAAGATCGTTACATTGACACAGCAAGGTGTGGAAAAGGTTGAGAAGTTCTTTAATATCGAAAACCTTGCAGATGCAGAAAACCTTGAGATCCAGCATAATGTGGATCTTGCTCTGAGAGCAAATTATCTGATGTTCCGAGATAAGGATTATGTGGTAAAAGATGATCAGGTAATGATCGTTGATGAATTTACGGGACGTATCATGCCGGGACGAAGATATTCCGATGGTCTTCATCAGGCGATTGAAGCAAAAGAACATGTAAAAGTAAAACGTGAAAGCAAGACTCTGGCAACGATCACATACCAGAACTTCTTTAACAAATATAAGAAGAAAGCCGGCATGACCGGTACTGCTCTGACAGAAGAAAAAGAATTCCGTGATATTTATGGAATGGATGTTGTGGAGATCCCTACAAACCGTCCTGTTGCCCGTAAGGATCTGGATGATGCAGTATATATGACAAAGAAAGAAAAATACCGTGCAATTGTCGATGAAGTAGAAAAAGCTCATGAAAAGGGACAGCCGGTACTGGTCGGTACGGTAACGATTGATATTTCTGAGCTTTTAAGTTCGATGCTTAAGAAACGTGGTATTCCTCATAAGGTCCTGAATGCGAAGTTCCATGAACTGGAAGCGGAGATTGTAGCCGATGCAGGTGTTCACGGTGCTGTAACCATTGCTACAAACATGGCCGGACGAGGAACTGATATTAAGCTGGACGATATTTCAAGGGAACTGGGCGGTCTGAAAATTATCGGTACAGAACGTCATGAGTCCAGACGTATTGATAATCAGCTGCGCGGCCGTTCCGGACGTCAGGGAGACCCGGGAGAATCCAGATTTTACATTTCTCTGGAAGATGACCTGATGAGACTTTTCGGATCTGAAAAACTGATGAATATGTTTAAGTCTCTTGGTGTACAGGAGAATGAACAGATCGAACATAAGATGCTTTCTTCTGCAATTGAAAAAGCTCAGGAAAAGATCGAAGGAAATAACTACGGTATTCGTAAGAACCTGCTGGAATATGACCAGGTAAATAACGAACAGCGTGAAATCATCTATAAAGACAGAAGACGAGTGCTCGATGGCGAAAGCATGCGTGACTCTATCCTGAAGATGATCCATGATGTGATTGATAAATATGTTGATTCCTGTGCTACAGAAGAAGACGGCGGTTGTAATCTGAAAGAACTCAATTCCATTTTACTGCCAGTTATTCCAATACAGCCAGTTACAGAAGAAGATGCAGGGTTAAGCAGACAGAAGCTGAAAGAGAAACTGGAAGAGCAGGCAGTAAAACTGTATGAAGATAAGGAGAAAATCTTCCCGACAATTGAGCAGATGAGGGAATTTGAACGTGTCGTTATCTTAAAGGTAATTGACCGTAAGTGGATGGATCATATTGATGATATGGATCAGTTGCGTCAGGGTATCGGGCTTCAGGCTTATGGACAGAAAGATCCGCTGGTAGAATATAAGATGAGTGGATTTGAGATGTTCGATGAGATGCTATTTAACATTGAAGTAGATACGCTTCGTCTGATTTATCATGTACGTGTAGAAGAAAAAGTGGAAAGAGAAGAGGTAGCAAAGGTTACCGGAACGAACAAAGATGACACAATAGTAAAAGCACCAAAGAGACGCGCCGAGGAGAAAATATATCCGAATGATCCATGCCCATGCGGCAGTGGTAAGAAGTATAAACAGTGCTGCGGCAGAAAAAAATAAAAGGTGTCGAAAGTGCCGCAGATGAGTAAAATCTGCGGCATTTTATAAATATATAGAAAGAAGGTGACAGATAATGGTCGAACTTGATTCATTCAAGATGACGCTTGGAACTTATGAAAAACCATTACTGGAAGTGAGGGATTCACTTTGACCTGGCTAACAAGGAAAAGAGAATCGAAGAATTAGAAAGAAAAATGGAAGAACCAGATTTCTGGGATGATCCGGAAACATCACAGGAGTCTATGAAGACCTTAAGCTCTATGAAGAATGATTTGGCCACATACCGTACCCTTAGAGAGCAGTACGAGGAAATCGAAACCCTGATTGAGATGGCAGATGAGGAAAATGATGCTTCCCTGATTCCGGAGATTCAGGAAATTCTGGACTCTTTTATTACAACATTTGATAGCATCCGTATCAAGACGCTTTTGTCAGGAGAATATGACAAGGAAAATGCCATTGTGGCACTTCATGCAGGAGCCGGCGGAACAGAAGCCTGTGACTGGGCTGCCATGTTATATCGTATGTTTACCAGATGGGCAGATAAAAAAGGATTTCAGGTCGAAGTGATCGACTATCTGGATGGGGATGAAGCCGGAATCAAGACAGTAACTTTCGAAGTCCGCGGAGAAAATGCTTACGGCTATCTGAAGTCAGAGAGAGGAGTTCACCGCCTGGTGCGGATTTCTCCTTTTAATGCGGCGGGAAAAAGACAGACTTCTTTTGTACAGTGTGATGTAATGCCAGATATTGAAGCAGATCTGGATGTAGAGATCAGGGATGAAGATCTCAGAATCGATACGTACCGTTCCAGTGGAGCCGGTGGTCAGCATATCAACAAGACCTCTTCTGCGATACGTATTACCCATATTCCTACAGGAATTGTGGTACAGTGTCAGAATGAGAGATCTCAGTTCCAGAATAAAGACAAAGCGATGCAGATGCTCAAAGCAAAACTGTATTTGCTCAAGCAGCAGGAAAATGCGGAAAAAGTTTCCGGAATCCGTGGAGAAAAGAAAGACATGGGCTGGGGAAACCAGATCAGATCTTACGTTATGCAGCCATACACCATGGTAAAAGACCACAGAACGGGAGCTGAGACGGGAAATGTGGACAGTGTCCTGGATGGCAATATAGATTTATTTATGAATGCATATCTGAAATGGATTGCATTGGGAGAGGATGAAGAAATCATAGAATAAAATAGTTACAGTTCAGGTGCCACTGTTCCGCGAGGTGTTTTGCTTTGCAAAACCCGAGGTCTGCAATGAAAAAGCCATCACCGAAGGTGATTTTGCATGGCTTTTTCATCGTTACTGGAACGCATGTGAACAGTAACATAAAAGATAATGAATTTGGGAGGAAAGAATTATGGGACTTATTAGAACTGCAATCGGAACAGTAACAGGTACAATTTCATCAGGACTAAATGATCAGTTTCTGGAAGTAATCGAACCGGCTGACATGGGAGGAACAACAGTTTTTACAAAGGGCATTGCTGTCAGAAAAGGTTCGAATAAAAAAGCAACATCCAATACAGTATCAGATGGATCTACCATCCATGTATATGATAACCAGTTTATGATCCTGACAGACGGCGGCAAGGTGATCGACTACACTGCAGAACCGGGATATTACACAGTGAAGAATTCTTCTATGCCCTCCATGTTCAATGGACAGTTTGAAGATGCTCTGAAGGAAACATTTTCACGTATGAAATACGGCGGAGTGACACCGACTTCGCAGAAAGTATTTTATATTAATCTGCAGGAAATTAAAGGTATTAAGTTTGGTACACGTAACGCCATCAATTATTTTGATAATTTCTATAATTCCGAATTATTTCTTCGGGCACATGGAACGTATTCTATCAAGATTACAGATCCGTTGAAATTCTACTCAGAAGTAGTTCCAAGAAATGCAGAACATCTGGAAATTGAGGACATCAATGAACAGTATCTGGCTGAGTTCCTGGAGGCGCTTCAGGCAGCAATTAACCAGATGTCCGCAGATGGAATCAGAATTTCTTTTGTGACATCCAAGGCAAGAGAACTTGGAAAATATATGGCAAATGTTCTCGATGATGAGTGGACTCAGATCAGAGGCATGGAGATCCAGTCTGTAGGAATTGCAAGTATTTCCTATACGGAAGAATCTCAGAAACTGATCAACATGCGTAACCAGGGAGCTATGATGAGTGATCCTACCATTCGAGAAGGATTTGTTCAGTCATCTGTAGCTCAGGGAATGAATGCGGCAGGCTCTAATCCAAATGGAGCTATGGCAGGATTTATGGGCATGGGAATGGGAATGAACGCAGCAGGCGGATTCATGAACCAGGCTTCTCAGACTAATATGCAGCAGATGCAGATGCAGCAGGCTATGATGAATCAGCATATGCAGCAAAATCGCCCGGTTCAACAGTCTCAGAATGCATGGACTTGTCAGTGTGGGACTGTCAATACAGGAAAGTTCTGCCAGGAGTGCGGCTCACCAAAGCCAGCAGAAGAATGGACTTGCGCATGCGGCAGTGTGAATAAAGGAAAATTCTGTCCAAATTGCGGAAGACCAAGAGCATAACAGCATAACAGATGACATCTGGGAAGGAGAAATACGATGGCAGTTATCAGTTATAAATGTCCCAATTGCGGGGGAGATCTCCGTTTTGATCCCAAATCTCAGAAATTTAAATGTGAATACTGTTTTTCTGATTTTACAGAAGAGGAGATAGAAGCAGCTAATCCAGGTGCGAAAGAAGCACAGGAACAGAGCTGGCAGTCTGCCCCTGCAGGGGAAAGTCAGGAGCAGATGCATCAGGGGGAAGGCGGTGCCGTGGTTTATTCCTGCCCAAGCTGCGGAGCAGAGATCGTGACAGATGCCACGACAGCGGCCAGCTTTTGTTTCTATTGCCATAATCCGGTTGTATTTCAGGGAAATTTATCCGGAGATTACAGACCGGACAAAATCATTCCTTTTGCAATCGACCGGAAAAAAGCAGAATCTGATTTCTTAAAATATGTGCACAAGAAGAAATTTGTCCCAAAGGACTTTTTCTGTAAAGAGCAGATTGAGAAAATCAGCGGAGTATATTTCCCGTTCTGGATGTATTCCTGTCACGCAGAGGGGGACTGGAATGGAAAAGGCGATCAGGTTCGGGTTTTCCGCGTAGGCGATAAAGAAGTGACAGAAACAAAGGTCTATGCTGTGTCACGCAGCGCAGAACTTGATTTTGAAAAGCTCACAAGAAATGCTCTGGATAAAGAAAACAGGCAGCTCGTAGAGGCAGTGCAGCCTTTTAATCTTGATGCGGTACAGGATTTCTCTATGGGTTATCTTTCCGGGTTCCAGGCAGAAAAAAGAAATATCGAGAAGAAAGACATTGTTTCAGAACTTCAACAGGAAGTAAAAGAACATGGATCAGATATGATGAAAAGCAGCATCACAGGGTATGCGGCTCTTCATGAACAAAGCAGTTCTGTTCAGATCAGGCAGGATGATTGGAAGTATCTTATGCTCCCGGTATGGGTGCTGACCTATAAGGGAAATGATGATAAGATTTATTACTATGCCATGAATGGCCAGAATGGAAAAGTATGCGGAGTGCTGCCTACAGATAAAAAGAGAATATTATTCTATGTGCTGAGAATATTTTTCCTGATCTTTATTCTTCTGTGTATAGGAGGGTATTTTATATGGTAAGACGATTAGGTAAAAAGACACATATCTTATCCGGGATGATGTCTCTGTTGTTTTTCTTCATGCTTGCATCCATGCATGTGCATGCGGCAACAGAGATCATTGATGATGCTGATTTGATCAGTCGGTCAGAGATTTCTGCGATTCAGGAAAAGGCAGATCAGATCGACCATGATTATAAGATGAATGTACTGGTCTATACAACGGATCGGTCAAGCAATAAGTCTTCAAGGGATAAAATAGAAGAACAGTATGAAAAACTGGGATATACAGACAATGGAGCGCATGGTGGAATTGCCCTGATCATCGATCTGGATAATGGAGAAATGAATCTGGTAACAGATGGAGATATGATTTATTATATTACGGATGAACGGGAAGAGAAAATCTACGACGATGGATATGAATATGCATCAGATGGAGAATATGGAATGGCCATGTATGCCATGCTGGAAAAGACCTATTCATTTCTTGAGGCAGGTGTGCCGGATGGACAGTATACATACGACAGTGAGACAGGACGGATTGTCCGTTATAAGTCCTTATCCAGGATGGATATATTGATAGCGTTTGGCGTGGCCCTGGTGGTTTCGCTGATTTCTTATGGAAGTATATCCCGTAGTTATGGAACAGTGAAAAAATATAAGTATTCTGTTTCACAAAATGCAAATATTAAGATTACCGGACAGCAGGATCGTCTGGTAAATCAGTTTGTGACAGAAAGAAGGATACCGAAGGAAAATCCCGGGGGAAGCTCAGGCAGAGGAGACAGCGGAAGAACAACGACGCATTCTTCTGGCAGCGGCCATACATATGGCGGAGGCAATGGCCGTAAATTATAGTTTAAGGAGCTGGCATGGCACATGACACAAAAGAAACGTCTTTACGTTGTAGATGAAAAAGCATTACCGGAAGTATTGATTAAAGTAGTGGAAGCAAAAAAGCTGCTGGAAACAGAGCGGGTTTCTACTGTTCAGGAAGCCACTGAAATGGTGGGAATCAGCAGAAGCTCATTTTACAAGTATAAAGAGGATATTTTCCCTTTCCATGAAGATACCAGAGGAAAAACCGTTACCTTCATGATGCAGATGGATGATAAACCAGGGCTTTTGTCGGATGTTCTGAAAATAATTGCACAGTATCATGCCAATATTCTGACGATACATCAGACGGTGCCCGTAAATGGTGTGGCTTCCCTGACACTGAGTATAGATTTATCTCCAAATGGAGAAGATCCAATGAGCATGTTTGGCGAATTGGAGGGACTGGCAGGAATACATTACTTAAAAATTCTTGCAAGAGAATAATAACAGAAGGCCTTCGGCATAATTTCCGAAGGTCTTTCCTAGGTAAAAAACGATTTGCCGAAAAAGAAAAACAGGAGTATAACAGATGGATATCAACCAGAAAATTGCGGCTGAAATTGGAGTGAAAGCATGGCAGGTGGAAGCGGCTGTCAAACTCATTGATGAAGGAAATACCATTCCTTTTATTGCAAGATACCGCAAGGAAGCGACAGGAACACTAAATGATGAGCAGCTAAGAGAACTCTTTGAAAGACTTACTTACTTAAGAAACCTGGAGGAGAAAAAAGAGCAGGTTCTCTCAAGCATTGAAGAACAGGGAAAACTGACAGAGGAACTGCGCCTGCAGATTCTTGAAGCAGAAACCATGGTAGCGGTGGAGGATTTATATCGCCCATATCGTCCGAAAAGAAGAACACGTGCCATGATTGCGAAAGAAAAGGGACTGGAAGGACTGGCCAATATCATCCTTCTTCAGATGGCGGACAAACCTTTGGAAGAAGAGGCGAAGGCATTTATAAACGAGGAAAAGGAAGTCTGTACAACAGAAGAAGCAATTCAGGGAGCTATGGACATCATTGCAGAAAATATTTCTGACAGTGCAGATTATCGTACCAGAATCAGAGAGATGACTGAGAAAGAAGGAATCTTGACTGCAGAA
Source organism: Muricoprocola sp. (assembly GCA_051879475.1). Classification (GTDB taxonomy): domain Bacteria; phylum Bacillota; class Clostridia; order Lachnospirales; family Lachnospiraceae; genus Marvinbryantia. Next base: position 16,629 of record JBJEMC010000265.1, read on the forward strand.
GCCAAGGATGAAGAAATCCAGTCTGTCTATGAGATGTATTATCATTTCCAGGAGCCGGTGAAAAAACTTGCAGGTCACAGAGTTCTGGCCCTGAACCGTGGGGAAAAAGAAAAAATTCTGACAGTGAAACTTGAGGCACCGACAGAAAAAATCATACAGTATCTGGAAAAAAATGTGATAATAAGAAAGAATCCCTATACAACAGAGCTCCTTCAAAGCACAATAGCAGACAGTTACCAGAGACTCATCGCACCGTCTATTGAACGAGAAATCAGAAATGCCCTCACGGAAAAAGCAGAAGATGGGGCTATTAAAGTATTTGGCAAGAATCTTCAGCAGCTTCTGATGCAGCCGCCAATTGCGGGACAGGTTGTGTTAGGCTGGGATCCGGCATTTAGAACCGGATGTAAACTTGCAGTGGTAGATCCTACGGGAAAAGTATTGGATACGGCAGTAATTTATCCCACTGCACCGACAAATGCCGAGAAGATCCGTGCTGCAAAAGAGGTGTTAAAGAAGTTTATCAGTAAATACCATGTAACGCTGATTTCTCTGGGAAATGGAACTGCATCAAGAGAATCAGAACAGATCATTGTGGAGCTGCTCAAAGAAATCTCTGCACCGGTACAGTATCTTATCACCAACGAGGCAGGAGCTTCTGTTTATTCAGCAAGCAAACTGGCGACAGAAGAATTCCCTAATTTTGATGTGGGGCAAAGAAGCGCAGTCTCCATTGCCAGAAGAGCACAGGATCCTCTGGCGGAGCTGGTAAAGATAGATCCAAAATCTATTGGAGTAGGACAGTATCAGCATGACATGAATCAGAAAAAATTGAGTCAGACCTTAAGTGGTGTGGTAGAAGACTGTGTAAACAAAGTTGGGGTGGATTTAAATACTGCTTCAGCACCTCTTATGGAGTATGTCTCAGGAATCAGTAAAACGATCGCGAAAAATATCGTGGCATACAGAGAGGAAAATGGACGGTTTACGGACAGAAGGCAGCTTCTGAAGGTTGGAAAATTAGGACCTAAGGCATTTGAACAGTGTGCGGGCTTTATGCGGATACAGGGAGGAAAGAATCCACTGGATTCCACAAGTGTGCATCCGGAGAGTTATGAAGCTGCCACAAAACTTCTAAGCCAGATGGGATATCAGACAGAAGATATTGCAGCAGGAAAGCTGAAAGGGATATCTTCCCAGATTAAAAATTATGCGAAGACGGCAGAGGAACTTGGCATCGGAGAAATCACACTGCGGGACATTGTCAGTGAACTGGAAAAACCGGCAAGAGATCCCCGTGAAGAGATGCCAAAACCAATTCTGCGTTCAGATGTGCTGGAAATGAAAGACCTGACACCGGGAATGGTTTTAAAGGGTACTGTTAGAAATGTCATTGATTTTGGTGTGTTTGTAGATATAGGAGTGCATCAGGATGGACTGGTCCATATTTCACAGCTGACAGATAAAAAGTTTGTAAAACATCCTCTGGAAGTAGTAAGTGTAGGGGATATTGTAGAGGTGAAAGTGCTTAGTGTGGATCAGCAGAAAAAAAGAATCCAGTTAACCATGAAAGGAATTTAAGGTTGCAGAGGATAAGTTTGAAAGTGAACTTCCAAATCTACCATTATTGACGCAGCAAGTGCGTCATGAAGGGGGAAAAGATGATAACAGAAACTTTGATAGAAACTTTTAGTGAAAAAGAAACTTTTCTTGTGGGAAAGAGTCTGGGAGAAAAGGCCAGACCGGGACAGGTATATGCACTTTTGGGAGATCTTGGGGTTGGAAAAACAATCCTCACAAAAGGATTTGCAGAAGGGCTTGGAATCACAGAGTCTGTCTGTAGCCCTACCTTTACTATTCTGCAGATGTACGAAGAGGGCAGAATGCCGTTTTACCATTTTGATGTATACCGAATTGGCGATATAGAAGAAATGGACGAAATCGGGTATGAAGATTGTTTTTATGGTGAAGGAGTGAGCCTGGTTGAGTGGGCGAACCTCATTGAAGAGATCATGCCTCAGGAGACAATCTGGATTACGATTGAAAAAGATTTGGATAAAGGATTTGACTACAGAAAAATCACGATAAAACAGTGATTATGGAGGAAAGTTTGGAAGTGAACTTCCAAATCTACCATTATTGACGCAGCAAGTGCGTCGGGAAAGGGGATAAAATGAAAATTCTGGGTATTGACAGTTCAGGACTGGTAGCTTCGGTAGCATTGGCAGAAGAAGAACAAATGGTGGCAGAATATACTGTGAATTATAAAAAAACACATTCACAGACCTTGCTTCCCATGCTGGATGAGATTGCAAAAATGGTGGAGCTGGATCTGAATACGATTGATGCAATTGCGGTGGCTGCAGGTCCTGGATCATTTACAGGGCTGCGTATTGGATCAGCAACCGCAAAGGGACTCGGGCTGGCACTTCAAAAGCCTTTGATTGCGATACCGACGGTGGAAGGAATTGCATGTAATCTCTGGGGAACGGATAAATTAATCTGTCCCATGATGGATGCAAGGCGTAATCAGGTATATACAGGACTTTATGAATTTGAGGGAGATACGTTAAAAATCATAGAAGATCAGATGGCTGTATCGGTAGGAGAACTGGCGGAAAAAATCAATGGTTATAACAGAGAAGTTATTTTTCTGGGAGATGGAGTTCCGGTTTATAAAGAATTGCTGAAAGAAAAACTTTCTGTTGCATATTCTTTTGCACCGCCTCATATGGCAAGACAGAGAGCAGGTGCCCTGGCCTGGAGAGCATTTTCCTATGCAAAAGAAGGAAAAATACAGACGGCCAGAGAACATCAGCCGGATTATCTCAGACTTTCTCAGGCTGAAAGAGAACGGGCAGAGAAGGAAGGAAAATGACCCTGGAAATGATGGTTCGGGAAATGACAGAAAAAGATCTGGATCAGGTTGTACAGATCGAGAAAGAAATATTTAGTCAGCCCTGGTCAAAAGAAGGGTTTCTCAGTTCTCTCAAAGAAAAATCTACGCTGTATCTATGCACTGAAATAGATGGAAAAATCGCGGGATACTGTGGACTTTTGCAGGTACTTGATGAAGCCGATATTACCAATGTGGCAGTGTCTTTTGCGTTTAGAAGGCAGGGAATTGCAAGACAAATGCTACAGGAGCTGCTTAGCAGAGGTATGAATAGAGGGATTAAAAATTTTACTCTGGAAGTAAGAGAGAGTAATCTCCCTGCACAGAAGCTGTATGAACAGCTTGGGTTTGAAAATTGTGGAATCAGAAAGAATTTTTATGATTTTCCCAGAGAAAACGCTGTGATTATGTGGAAATACTGCTAAGCATTACCACTAGGATTTCTGCACAGATATCTTTATAATCTTTTTAGAGGAGGACTGAAAGTATGTGCAGAGAGGGGATAGTAGTTTGCAATCAATGCGGAAAAAAACTGACACAGAAAAAAGGAATGTTATATGAAGACTGCCTGACTGTGCAGAAAAGATGGGGCTATTTTTCCACGCAGGATGGTATGGAAGAGCAGTTTCATTTATGCGAAGAATGTTACAAAGAACTGATCAGAGGATTTCAGATTCCTGTCAGGTCAAAAAAGATAAAAGAATTTTTATGATACCAGGGTCAAAAGGTCTCAAGACCACATGAGCTTGCTCATGGGTGGTCAGAAGACCTTGGGAGCCGCCTCGATATGAGCATAAAAGTGGGATTATAATCCCACGATATGCGAATAGCGGGCAGGAGTGCGAAGAACGAAACAATCCGCAGGTATCATATATCATATGAAAAGAAACAGAAAGAAATGGTGTAATAAGATATGTTAGATGTATGCTTGTTAGGTTGCGGGGGAATGATGCCATTGCCTTATAGGTGGCTGACATCACTGATGCTGCGTTATAACGGAAGTAGTATTCTGATTGACTGCGGAGAAGGAACACAGATAGCAATAAAGGAAAAGGGATGGAGCTTTAAGCCAATTGATGTAATCTGCTTTACTCACTACCATGGGGATCATATCAGTGGCCTGCCGGGACTTTTGCTGACCATGGGAAATGCCATGAGGACAGAACCCCTGACTTTGATAGGCCCTAAAGGTTTGGAAAGGGTAGTGGGGGCATTGCGGGTAATTGCACCGGAATTGCCCTTTGAGCTTCGATTTATAGAAATCAATGAACCGCGCAAGGTGATACCGATGAATGGATATAGGATTACGGCATACAAAGTAAATCATAATGTGACCTGTTATGGATATACCATAGAGATAGACAGAGCGGGCAAGTTTGATCCCGTGCGTGCAAAGGAACAGGGGATACCACTCAAATACTGGAATCCGCTTCAAAAAGGCAAAACCATAGAAGAAGATGGAAAAATCTATACACCGGATATGGTTCTTGGAGGAAGCAGAAAAGGGATAAAATTGGGATACTGTACAGATACCCGTCCGGTCAGGTCTATTATAGAAAATGTAAAACATGCAGATCTGTTTATCTGTGAAGGAATGTATGGAGAACCGGGAAAAGAAGAAAAGGCAGTGGAATATAAACACATGACCTTCAAAGAGGCGGCACACCTGGCAAAAGAGGCAGAAGTACAGGAACTGTGGCTGACACATTACAGTCCTTCTCTGTCCTATCCGGAAGAGTATATGTCGTCTGTCACAAAGATATTTCCAAATGCAAAGGCTGGAAAAGACGGAAAATCTGTGGAATTAAGATTTGAGGATGAGGAATAGATATGAGTGAAGAAAAAGACGTATTAATACTGGCGATAGAAAGCTCCTGCGATGAGACGGCAGCAGCTGTGGTTAAAAATGGCAGAGAAGTGTTGTCTAATATTATCTCTTCCCAGATAGAGATACACAAATTATATGGCGGAGTTGTGCCGGAAATTGCTTCAAGAAAACATATTGAGAAAATCAATCAGGTAATAGAAGAAGCGTTAAAAGAAGCTGGTGTCAAATTAGAGGAAATTGATGCCATAGGAGTTACGTATGGACCTGGGCTCGTAGGAGCTTTATTGGTGGGCGTTGCAGAGGCAAAAGCAATCAGTTATGCAGCGAAGAAACCTTTGATAGGAGTACATCATATTGAAGGTCATATATGTGCAAATTATATCGAAAACAAAGATCTGCAGCCTCCTTTTGCATGTCTGGTTGTATCAGGTGGCCATACACATCTCGTAGTAGTAGAAGATTATGGCAAATACAGGATCATAGGTAAGACACGAGATGACGCTGCAGGTGAGGCGTTTGATAAAGTAGCAAGAGCAATCGGACTTGGATACCCGGGAGGCCCTAAGATTGATAAACTTTCTAAAGAAGGAAATCCGGATGCAATCAAATTTCCAAAAGCACATGTAGCAGATGCAGTTTATGACTTTAGTTTCAGCGGCTTGAAATCAGCTGTCTTGAATTATTTAAATGGTTGCAAAATGAAAGGAATTGAGATTAACGAAGCGGATGTTGCAGCTTCATTCCAGAAGGCGGTTACAGATGTACTGGTAGAGCATGCCATGATGGCTGTAAAAGAATACGGATTTACAAAACTCGCCATAGCCGGAGGAGTTGCGTCTAATTCCGGGCTTAGAGCAGCTATGGAAGAAGCATGCAAAAAAAATAACGTACAGTTTTATCATCCGTCTCCAATACTCTGTACAGATAATGCGGCAATGATAGGTGCAGCGGCTTATTATGAGTATATGGCAGGAACGCGCCATGGACTTGATTTAAACGCTGTACCAAACCTGAAATTAGGGGAAAGATGAAAAAAAGTTAAAAAAACTGTTGACAATTAGAAAAATCAATGGTAATATATGTCCTGTGCTTCGGGTGAGCAAAACCGAAGAAAATGGAGAGATATCGAAGTGGTCATAACGAGGCGGTCTTGAAAACCGTTTGTCCGCAAGGGCGCGTGGGTTCGAATCCCACTCTCTCCGCTTTATCAGGAATGATAAAATATGGAAATGATTTCAGGCTCTGGAGAAGTACCCAAGTTGGCTGAAGGGACACCCCTGGAAAGGGTGCAGGTCGTTAATAGCGGCGCGAGGGT
>JBJEMC010000266.1:0-4308 GCA_051879475.1 Muricoprocola sp.
TTTCTAATGCGAAGATGCAATATTCAGGGCTTCCTCTATCGCAGAAAGAAGCATCTGAGAGGTATACTGTGTGGCTGCTTCATAATAGATGTCATTCGTCGACTGGGTTTCACAGACCTGAACCGCGATTTTATCCAAAGCCGGTTCCATAAGAGGGTACATGGCAGCTACGGAATCACTTAGATTTTGCATATGTATACTGTTTATGGTATTGTGGTCGATCCGTACTGCAAGTTCCATTGCCGAGTCCCCCAGGGTGAAAGAGGAGGTATAGATTCCGGAAGTAAAAGTTTTCTTTGGTGTACTTGTTTTGGATGCTGTCGGTCGGAACATCAGTGCCATTAAAAGGAACAGGATAATACCGAAGAGCAAAAACAAAGCGGTATAGATCAGTTCCCGTTTTTTGAGAAGTATGATTTTCGTTTTGGAACTCATGAGATCTCCTGATAGTATTCTTTATGTTATTTTATGCAGGAGAACAAAAACCTATTCAGAATAAAAAAACTCCTTTGGGAAACACTGTAAAGTGAGAAACCAAAGGAGTTTTTGATATGGAAAATAAATTATCAGACCAACTGTATACAAATATGGAATATTTTCATAGGGAATTGCAGGTTGAGACAAATTTTGACATTATCTTTCGGATGCTCAGCGTAGGGGAAAGAAATGCCTGCATGTTTTTTATCGATGGGTTTATCAAAGATGATATTATGGAAAAACTGATGGATTTTTTTCATTCTATTACCCCGGAAGATCTTCCGGAGGGAAGTGAGGAAGTGATCAAAAACTGTATTCCTTATGTCGAAGTAGATTTGCTGGATGATCTGATGCAGATCAAAGAACAGATTTTGTCAGGCGTAGTATGTCTGATGATTGATGGATATAATCAGTGTTTTGCCATAGACTGCCGCACATATCCCATGAGAAGTGTGGAAGAACCGGAAAAAGACAAGAGCCTTCGGGGATCCAGAGATGGATTCGTGGAAACTGTCGTGTTTAATACGGCATTGATCCGAAGAAGGATCCGCAGTAAAGACCTTCGAATGGAAATGTTTACGGTAGGGAAAAGTTCCAAAACAGATGTGGTGCTTTGTTATATGGAAGGAAGGGCAAACTCATCTCTGGTGGAAAATCTGAAAAAGAGGTTGCAGGAAACAAAAGTGGATGCCCTTCCCATGAATCAGGAAAGCCTGGCGGAATGCATATATAAAAGAAAGTGGTGGAATCCCTTTCCGAAATTTAAGTATACAGAGAGACCGGATGCTGCAGCAGCCAGCATCCTGGAAGGAAAGATTGCGATCCTGGTGGATAATGCGCCTACAGCGATGCTGTTGCCTGCAACTTTATTTGATATCATGGAAGAGGCAGATGACTTTTATTTCCCACCGGTGACGGGAACTTATCTAAGGCTGACCAGATATCTGATTGCAATTATGACCCTTTTGCTTACCCCCGTCTGGCTTTTGCTGATTCAGAATCCCGGGTGGATTCCGGATTGGCTGAAATTCATCCAGGTTGCGGGAGAAACACATGTACCTGTGTTTTGGCAGCTGTTGTTTCTGGAGTTTGCTATTGACGGATTAAAACTGGCAGCCATTAATACCCCAGATACACTTTCTACTCCATTCAGTGTGATTGCCGGTATTGTTGTAGGGGAATTTGCAGTGAAATCCGGCTGGTTTAACAGTGAAACGATGCTTTATATGGCCTTTGTTGCCATAGCCAATTACACCCAGTCAAACTTTGAATTAGGATATGCCCTGAAATTTATGAGATTGATTTTGCTGGTTCTGGTAGCAGCTTTTCAATTGCCGGGACTCATTCTTGGGCTCATCTTTACCCTGCTTATGATCTGTTTTAACAAAACCATCTCAGGGGAAAGTTATCTATATCCACTGATTCCCTGCAAGCCGAGAGAACTCTGTAAAAGAATTTTTAAAAAGAAAACTTCCTGAATTTTTATCTGAATAAAAAACGAAAAACGAATCATACTAGTAAAAGAAAGATAAATCATGAAAAGAAAGAAGGAGAGAAAGCCATGAGATCTTTAAAAAATGCAGCAATGATAATGATGCTTACCGCAATGATGAGTATGTTTCTGGTAGGATGCGGAAATAACGGCAATGCCACAACAAATGGAAACAAGAATGGAAATGGAACCAACAATAACAATACCGCTCAGACAGAGATGACGAATGAAACAAATGGAGGAAATAATCTAAACGGTGAGAAGAACGATACTCTGAATAATAACACGGATAATAACAGAAATAATAACGAAAATAATAATACAAATAATAACACGCATAATGGAACCGGGGATAATCCTGGCAATAATACCGAAGGCTTGTATGAAGAGGATGGCGTCAGAAATGGAGATGGTGTGATAGGAGATATCGGAGAAGATATCGGAGAGGGAATTGATGAGATTGGTGACGATATTCTGTATGATGGAAACGAAAACCAGAATCAGAACAGATAACACCGAATAATTTCTCAGATAAAAATCCCACACAGAAATGTGCGGGATTTTTATCTTGGAATCATACTTATTTCTTTTTTGATTTTTTGTTTGCTGCCTGTGGATTAATAGCAGCGTCTGCAGATCTGCGGAGTCTGTTCATAAGACCTTTTTTCTTCTTAGGCGGCTGTTCCAGAGGTCCTCTTACGCCTCGAACATCTGTGATGTAAATACCGCTTACAGTTGCCTTAACTTCTTTCTTTACAGGGATAAGGTCAAAAACATTGGAATCTGCAACAAGAGTCATAATTCTTGGTCCAACTTTTGCCTTTACAATGGGCAGCTTCTGACGTCTCATAAGCTTTGGTGTCTGATCGATTACAACCTGTGGAAGACCGGATTCTTTGATAGGCATCATTTTCTTATCTATTACCAACATAGAAACATTTTGTTTTGCAGCCTCCATTGCTTCCTGCTGTTCTGCCTGTTTCTTCTGGGCTTTTCTTCCGAAGTAATACATTACTCCAAGAATGACTACTACAACGACCAGAATAATGATTAAAACGTTAAGTAATGACATCTTTCTCCTCCTACGCAATATACTTTTTTTATTTTACCATTTATTTTTAAAAAGTGCAATGTGAAAAGTTTGTGATGATGTTGTTTTTTATATCAACTTATGATAAAGTGAATACGTACAAAAAGGCTACAGTTCAGGTGTCAATGTTCTACGAGGTGTTTTGCTTGGCAAAACCCGAGGTCTACAATGAAAAAGCCATCACCAAAGGTGATTTTGCATGGCTTTTTCATCGTTACTGGAACGCACGTGAACAGTAACACAAAAAGAGAAATAACGGGGGATATACTATGAACACTGAAAGAAGGAAAGTTCGTGACCGTGAACTTGAACAGCAAGAGGCTGAACAGGCATTACGGGCACAAAGAAGAAGGCGGCGAAGGAAAAGACAGCGGGCGTTGAGTATACTGGTACTGGTTCTTGTTCTGGCATTTCTGGGTACGGCCGGATTCCTGGTGCTTGGAAGAGACAGTAATCTGGTGTCAGAGATTGCTGATCTGAATATTGCAGACAGGATCTTTTCACTGATTTCCGGTGATGACAAGATAGGAAATCCTGCGGAGACAGAAACGGAAACAGAAGTAGTGCAGATGACAGAAAGTACGACAGAGAAGCAAACGGAGACAGAAACCGAGACAGAGAACCATGATGAAGAAATACAACAGTTGATAATGGAAGCAGATGCATTGGCAGTCACCTATGATTACTCCGGGGCAATCAAGCTCTTAAAGGCATCTGATTATTATGAACAGAATACAGAGTTACAGGATAAGGTTTCTGAGTATAAGGCATTAAAGAAGGCCTGTGTGGCAATCAAACCGGAAGAAGTAACACACATTTTTTATCATTCTCTGGTTGTAGATCCATCCAAAGCATTCGATCCGGACAAAGATGGGTATGATGGATGGCAGCAGTGGATGACCACTGTTACGGAATTTGATAAGATCACACAGTCCATGTATGACAGGGAATATGTTCTTGTAGGTATTCATGATCTTGTAAAAATCAAAAAGAATGAAGATGGCAGTGTATCGGTAAAACCAAAGAACATTTATCTTCCTGAAGGAAAGAAAGCGTATGTCCTTTCCCTGGATGATCTCAATTATTATCATACTTATGATGACCGTGGAGTGGCTTCTAAAATTGTCCTTGACAGTGACGGAAAGCCGACCTGTGAATACATTGAGGATGACGGCACAGTTGTGACAGGAGCTTATGATGTGGTTCCCCGCCTGGATGCGTTTATGGAAGAACATCCCGATGGATGTTA
>JBJEMC010000267.1:0-4293 GCA_051879475.1 Muricoprocola sp.
TGCCCAGAATTACAATGAAAATGCCACTACTATTGATAACTGTTTTGTGACCTATGTATGTGGCAATACAGATACGGTCAATCTTCCTATCACGGTACAGAAAGGCATCACTTTGGGAATGACAGAAGAATCCCTCCTGACAGCCCTGGAAAAAGAAAACTATGATCTGGATGATTCCGGAGATACATTCCGGTATTATACCATTGAAGAAGATGAGGATTCTTTAAATTATGTGGAAATCATCGTAGAAAAAGAAACCGGACTGGTGACAGGAATTGAAGTTTCGAATGTTCCGGAATCCCTGGAATAATCGAAAAACGGCGGATAAAGTCTTCCTTTATCCGCCACTTTTTATTGCTTCAACCAATCTTTTAACAGTGCAAAAAATTCTCTTACCAGATAGTGCACCTGTAATTTTGCATCTGACCTGGCAGGTATTCCCACAACATCCGTATACCCAAGTTCTTTTGCAAATTTCACAGCACGGTAAACATGGAAATTATTCGTAACCAGTCCAATCTTCTTATCGGTCACATCTCCTAACAGCTGTGCGCTGTAGATCAGATTCTCTTTCGTAGAAGTGGATTTATCCTCTAAATAAAGCCGATCTGCCCGAATTCCCTGAGAGATCAGATATTCATACATACACTGCGCTTCTGTAATATCTTCTCCATCTCCCTGACCTCCGGAGAGCACTGCCACAAGTTCGGGATCCTTTTGCAGATAATCTCTGGCACATTCCAGACGAAGATTCAGTGCTTTACTTGGGACACTTCCCTTTACCTGTGCTCCAAGGACGATCAGATAATCCACTTGCGTATTCGGCATCTTCATGGCAGATAAAATCTGTCCCTGGACAAAAGCAAATATCAAAAACCCACAAACAACACAGGCAAGAATCATCCCTTCTACCCATCTGGGCAGGCAAAACCTGTCTCTCATCTTAAGATAGATTCCTGCCAGACAGAACAGGATTCCAAATATCAGCCAGATCTCACAAAAATGAACATGCTTTGCCCAAAGCATTCCAAAATACATCAGGCAAAGCATTCCAAATACAATCAAGATGACTGTCATTATTTTCCGCAGCATTTTTTATATTTCTTACCGCTGCCACATGGACATGGATCATTTCTTCCAATCTTAGGTCCCTTAATCACGGTACTGACCAGTTTTCCTTCTCTGTAGAGTTCTTTCAGTTTTTCTTCTGAGAAGATTTTTTTCCATGCAGGGATATTGTAAAGCCAGTCTGCCTTTGCATCTACCATGTTCTTATAAAGCATCTCTTTGTCAAATGCAAGGCTTACTACAGTATCTTCTTCTACTTCTTCGATATTATTCTTAACTTTCAGGCTGTCCTCGATGCCGTCAAGGAAACCAACCATAGTAAGTACCGGGATGTTGTACTTTGCAGCCAGCTCCTTTACTGTTCCCTTAACTTCTTCATCCGGATTCTCTAACAGCTGTTCATAGATACCTTTTTCTACCATAAAATAATCTGTCCAGAATTTCTGAAGTGTTGCTCTATCTGTTTCCTGAGAGTATGCGATATCTCTCCAATCCTGTAATAAACTCATTATCATTCCATCCTTTATCATTCATAATTTTGTGTTGCCCAAAAAATGGTTACTGTCCACGTACGTTCCAGCAACGATAAATGCAATTTTAAGTATATAACATATTCAGAAATTTTTCAAACATTTTTATCAAATATGAATAACATTCAAATTTGGGTCTATACTACTACCATACGAAAGATAAAATTTTAATACTTATCCTCCCCTTTGATAACCGGATTTTATCGGATATATCTTCATCAGATCACAGGAAGATACCGATAAAATCCGGTTTTAAAAATCGCGATAATCTCTTGAAAATTATCCGAATCGTATTATAATAAAAAATCGGATTGAGCTTAATTATATAAAAAGGAAGTATGAGTATGAAAAACAACCAATATGAAATTGATATGTGCAATGGTCCTATCATGAGCAAACTGATTTCTTTTTCCTTCCCTCTTATGCTGTCAGGCATTCTGCAATTATTGTTTAATGCAGTAGATATCATAGTGGTAGGAAAGTTTTCCGGCAATCATGCCCTTGCTGCAGTTGGCTCCACCACCGCACTGATCAATATGTTTATTAATCTTTTTATGGGCATCTCTCTGGGAGCCAATGTTATGGCAGCCCGATACTTTGCCTCAGGAAAAGATCAGGAAATGTCCGAAACCGTACATACCGCCATCACCACTGCCCTGCTTAGCGGCATCATGATGCTTTTTGTAGGATTTTTCTTTTCCCATGCAGCCCTTAAGTTAATGGGTACACCGGAAGATGTTATTGATCATGCCACTTTATATATGAAAATCTATTTTATGGGAATGCCCTTTTTTATGGTATATAACTATGGAGCAGCAATCCTTAGAGCCATCGGAGATACAAAGCGTCCTCTCATTTATCTGATCATTTCCGGTGTATTAAATGCCGTTTTGAACATGATCCTGGTGATTCTCTTTCATATGTCCGTGGCAGGCGTTGCCATTGCTACTGTATTTTCCCAGTTCATATCCTGCATCCTGGTGGTAAAATGCTTATGTAAGTGTTCCGGCTCCTATAAGCTTACTCTTTCCAAGCTTCACATTCAGCCACAGTATCTGCTCAAGATTTTCCAGATCGGCATCCCCGCAGGACTTCAGATGACTGTGATAAACTTTTCCAATGTACTTTTGCAGTCCTCTGTAAACTCTTTTGGCTCCATCGCCATGGCCGGTTATACTGCCACAAATAATATTCTTGGATTTCTGTATACTACAGTGAATTCCATCACCCAGGCATGTATGAGTTTTACCAGTCAGAACTATGGTGCCCGCCAAACAAAACGTATGGACAAAGTATTGATAAACTGCCTGATCCTTGAACTGATTGTTCCTCTCGTACTTGGCAATCTGGCTTACCTTTTTGGAACAAACGTGCTGGGAATCTATACATCAGATCCGGAAGTCATCCGATGCGGATTGGAAATTCTTGCTATCACTGCACCACCTTATTTCTTATGTGGAATCATGGATTTATTTCCCGGTGCGCTTCGGGGAATGGGACATTCTGCAGTACCTATGATTCTTTCCATCATCGGTACCGTAGGAACCAGAATTGCCTGGATCTTTGGATTTTTCCCTCAGCACCGTTCCCTGTATTTCTTATTTATCTCTTATCCGGCTTCCTGGATCATTACGATACTTTTGCAGGTTGTCTGCTATTATTTTGTCAGAAAAAAAGTTCGTGCGGAGTTAGCTTCTTAACTCCCCACGAGCTTTTTATTTTAATACTTTTAATAATTTTTCCATCTTCTCCATGCGAGCCTCAAACTGCGGATAAAAATCTCCGGGATCATAATCCGTCAGGAAAAAGGTATTCAGCACGTACATATTCATTTCTTTTGTAAACTGCTCATCCTGTTCCTTTTCTATCCTCTTCTGAATCTCTTCCAGGAAATAATGCCAGCGGGTAATATACGCTTCGTATTTTTTACATTCAGAAATTCCCAGCCATTTACTGACTTTTACCTTGGTTTTAGGCTGCACAGGACACTCTCCATGCTGCAGGAAATAAGAAAACTTCCCATCTTCATAATATCTCCCCAGGGGGAACATACGGCAGATTCCCGGCCGGATCTCATGAACACTGCAGCGTCCTTCTTTATTTAAGAAAATACACGCTTCCTCTTCTCCCTGCATTTTCAGATTGGGAAGGATCACTCCATCCACAACGTTTAATTCTAAAGCCTTTTGAAATAATTCTGCTGCCCGTATCTTAAGCCCGCTTGTAAGCCTGTGGATATCACAGGGATCAAGCACGATAGACTCTCCCATTCCGGTACAGCACTCATGACATCCCTTACATCCGCCACAATCTGCCTTTACCATGTCATTTGATGTATATAATTTACGCAGGTCTTCCACCGGTACTTCTCTTCTCATCTTATCTCCTCCGGGACATTTTTCTGTTCCCTATATCCAAACTGAACCATTGAGGACAATAAAAAAGCCATCATTCTCCGTCCCCATGGTACCCATGATACATGGTAACAGACATAGTTGACCTTCGTCAAGTATGGTGATAAAATAAAAACCAAGGCAATATTTAAAGGAGGTCTTTTATTTGAATAAGAAAAAATTATTGATATATCTGCTTACTGCAGCCATGGCATTTTCATTTACCGGCTGCCGTCAGAAAGTTGCTGAAACAGAAACGGAAACAGAAAGCGAAACAGAATCAGAATCGGAGACAGAAACGG
>JBJEMC010000268.1:0-4287 GCA_051879475.1 Muricoprocola sp.
ATGGCTCCTTGAAGGAAGGATCAGAAGATGAAGGAGGAACGGTTATAGAGAAGGAAGCCTGTGAGGATGATAACATTCCGGGTCAACACGGTATAGAGGAATATATTCCTATGCCTGAAGGTATAGGAGGATCAACAAAGAAGGGAATGCCACCTGCCATGCAGCAGATGGGCGGAGCTTCAGGTATGATCCGGAAAGATATGCCAATAGAAGAGATTTATGGCATGTTAAACCGTAATATAGCAGCTTCTGTTGTTGTACCGATGGGATTCAACAAAGGAAAGACACTGGGACAGGTAGCCGTAGAGAAACCAAATTCACTGGAATGGTATGTGACTTCCTATGGCGGACCCGATAACCTCCTTCGAGCAGCAGCCAAATTCTTAATGGATACCGCTCTTGCCCAGGCAAGCTGATATGCCAATTAAAAAATAATATACAGTCTGGCAGAAATGCCAGACTGTGGAAAGGAGGAAAGCCTTGCAGGATTTTCCTTTTACAATCAGGGACATTGCAGGTATTATGAATCTGCATATCAGGCATAAGAATACAGTGAGTTTGGATGTGGATTGCCCGTTTTGTGGAGACAGAAAAGGTAAACTAAATCTGAATTTAAAAAAGAACGTATTCAAGTGCAACCGATGTGGGGAAAGCGGAGGTATGCTTGCTTTATACGGAAAAGTATATGGAGTGGATAACCAGACGGCCTGCCGGGAAATCAAGGATGCACTGGGCTGGAACGAAATGGCCCCATCCTATCAGGTAATTTATAAACAGATAAAATCTCAGGAACCAGAAATAGAAAATTCACCTCCGGCTTCCGATGAAATAAAGCATAAGACCTATTCCATGCTTTTTTCCATGCTTATTTTGGCAGAAAGCCATCGGAAGAATCTGTTGAAACGTGGACTTACAGAAGAAAAGATAGAGCAAAACGGTTATAAAAGCACACCAGTCTTTGGATTTAAGAATCTTACCAGAAAACTGGTTGAGGCTGGATGTATTATCAAAGGTGTACCTGGATTTTATCAGGATGAGGATGGAGAATGGACAATATACTTTAATCCTAAATCTTCCGGGTACATGGTTCCAGTCAGGAATATAGAAGGTCTGATTGTAGGCATACAGATACGCTTAGATCATCCTTATGATGGCAGAAAATATATCTGGCTTTCCAGTGTGAATTTTCACATGGGAGTATCATCAGGCAGTCCGGTACATCTGGTTGGTGAATCGGGAGCAAAGGTGGTCTTTGTAACAGAAGGACCATTAAAGGGCGATGTAGCCCATTTTTTGTCAGGGAGAACTTTTGCCTGTGTACCGGGAGCAAATCAATATGTTAATCTGGCCTCTTTTTTAAAAACCATGAAAGCACTGGGAACAGAATTTGTTTATGAGGCTTATGATATGGACAAATTGTTAAAACCGGTGTGTAAAGGAGACTACAATGAAAAATGCCAATATTGTGAGCATTATCGAAAAAACTGGAAAAATTCTATTATTCATTGTGAAAAGAAGCAGCTGAAACGTAAAAATATTCAGCATGGATGCAATAAGTTGGCCGAAATCTGCCGTGCATTAAAGCTTTCTGGAAAGTCCCTTACATGGGATTTGGATGAAGATGGTGATTGGGCGGAGCATGTTAAAGGAGTGGATGATTATCTGGTAGATTTGGATCAAAAGAAAAATTAAGATAGCCGGAGTGGTATCTACATAGGTACTACTTCGGTTTTTTCATATTTTATTAAAATCGGTTGGCTTTTGCGTATTTTCTGCGTATATAACAAGTACAAAATACTTATAAAAGGAGTTGAATAACTATGATGTATCAGAACATAACTGTTCCTATTGACCATGGAAACCGAAACGTGAAAACAGAAAACAGAATCTTTACCTCCGGTTATGAGGTAAGTGATTGCAAGCCTGCACTTGGTGAATACTTGTATTATCAGGGGCACTATTATACCCTGAGCTGTCAGCGAATCCCTTATATGAGGGACAAAACAGTAGACGAAAGATTTTTTATCCTTAGTCTGTTTGCTATTGCTCTGGAGGTAAGGGACAGAATCATCACGGCTGATACCATCTTACGTGTAGATCTGCCGATAGGGTTGCCTCCGAAGCATTATGGTTCCCTATATCAAAAGTTTGAAGAATACTTTCAGAACAGAGGAGTACAGAAATTCTATTATGAGGGAAGAGAGCTGAAAGTAGAAATAAACGAGGTAGTTGCTTTTCCCCAAGATTATGCAGCAGCTATGACGCAGTATAAAGAAATCAAAGATTATGCGAAGGTAATTACTGTGGATATTGGCGGTGTTACCCTGGATTATATGCTGATTCGAAATGGTCAGCCAGATGTATCGGTCTGTGATTCATTGGAGAAGGGTGTCATCCCATTATATAACAAAGTTATTTCCCGTATCCGTAATGAGTATGATACCCTTTTGGAAGAAATAGATGTGGATAGTATTATTCAGAATAAAAAAACATATTTTCAAGAAGAGATCATCAATATCGTTAAAAGTGAAGTTAAGATTTATGTAGATGATATTCTGGGAACACTTAGGGAGAGTGGATTGGATTTAAAGACTGGCTGTGTCGTATTTATTGGAGGTGGGGCCAAACTTTTAAGAACATATCTTGAAGAATCAGATAGAATCGGACATAGAATCTTCATTCAAGATATTTGTGCCAATGCGAAAGGATATGGCCTGCTTTATCAAATACAGAAGAGGAAAGGCAGGTAACTGTCATGGAAAAAAGGAATCCTTATATTACAACCATAGGATTTGATAAAACTGATCCACGCCATGTACAGGTAGCAGAGTTGCTCAACAGTATAACCAGAAAAAAAGCCCAATATATTGTGGAAGCAGTGCTCGCTTATCAGAATAAACAAGGTAGTATGAAAGAAGAAATAAGAAGCATAGACCAAGAGCAGATAAGGACGGTTGTGCTTCAGATATTGGAAGAACAAAAAATCCTGGAGAAAAATAATAGAGAATCTACAAAAAAAGATGTGGGATTTGATGAAGACATGATGGAGGGGGTCATGCAGTCAATGAATCTCTTTAGAAAATAGAAATTAATAAAAGGCAGAAAGAAAGGCGGAATCATTCATTGGTTTCGCCTTATGATTATAATAATATAACCATTTTCAATTATATTTATAGTTATATACATATGGATATAAAAGTGGATATACTATTGGTGAATATTAAGGAGTCAAGAGGGAGAATATATGTTTCATATTGAAAAGGAATTACTAAATCCCAATATTAGTGTAACAATTCGATTTTCACCAATATTATATGATTGGTTAAAGATGGTGAGTAAAAGAGAGAAAATCTCATTTAACCGGGTAGTTCTGCAGTGCTGCAAAAACTGCATGGAAATGGATTTAAAAGATACGGAAGGGGAAGATAAAAATAAGGGGTTGAAGTAGATGGCGAATAAAATGCTTTTAGTTGGAATCTGTGATGACGAGGAAGCAGCTCGTATGCGGATAGAAAAAGCAGTGAAGGAAAGCATTAGAATAATGAATATTTCTGCATCTGTAGAGTGCTGTCTGTTTCAAGATGGGAAAGAATTATATGAAGAAAGTAAGAAAAAAGAGTTTGATCTGTTATTTATAGATATAGAAATGCCTGATATAGATGGATTTCAATTGGCAAAGAAAATATCTATAAAAAAGGAACGGTTACATTTCATCTTTGTTTCTGCCCACGAGAGTTTTGTTTTTGATGCACAGGAATATATGCCATTATGGTTTGTAAGGAAGACAAATTTAGAAAAAGATATGCTGCGGGCTTTACGTAAATATTTTGAAAAAGTGAAGCCCCAAAAGATATTTTTCCAATTCCAGAAGAAAGTAAAGTTACAGGGATTTTACCTGCAGGAAATTTTGTATATTGAAAGCGAAGGACATTTACTGCACATAAGAAAGATAAATGGGCGTATGACTACACAATATGGAAGCCTAAAAGCTTTAGAGGAAGAGTGGTCAGAATATGATTTTCTGCGCATACATAAAAGTTATCTGGTAAATCAGAGATATATTGATAAGGTTGATGGAAAGGAAGTCATACTGAGAGATGGAACTGTATTAGAAATGGGAAGAGACCGGAAAAAGTCTGTGTGCCATGCAATGAGCCAATATGAAAGGAAGTATTATGGGAGTCTGTGATTATGTTATTAATATTGTTGCAGCTTTTATTGCAATTGAGTATATGTCAAACCGCAGATTATCTCGGGCGATTTCCGCAGATTATTTCAGACGGAAAC
>JBJEMC010000269.1:0-22399 GCA_051879475.1 Muricoprocola sp.
AAAAGAATTGACAAAAGTTATAGGGATATGGTATAAATATATAGTGCCTATTTTAAGGCAGTAATTTAATATAGGGGATTGGTCAAATGGTATGATAGGAGTCTCCAAAACTTTTGGCGGGGGTTCGATTCCCTCATCCCCTGGTGGAAAAGCACTTGAAATGTTTGTTTTAGACGTTTTGAGTGCTTTTATTGTTGTGTCACAGTAAAAATAAACCACCTGCTCCGCGGGTGGTGGGAAGATCTTTAGATATAAGCGTTCTCCTGTGTTATCATAAAAGTGGGTCTGCAAAACCACAAATAAAATAACACAGGAGGTCCTAAAAATGGACAGTAACAGTTTAGCTCATACAAAATGGGAATGCAAGTATCATATAGTTTTTGCACCGAAATACCGCCGACAAGTAATCTATAAAGATATTAAAGCGGATGTGGGACAAATATTGGGGACATTATGCAGAAGAAAAGGAATCGAAATCATCGAAGCAGAATGTTGCAGTGATCATATCCATATGCTGGTAAGAATTCCTCCAAAATATTCTGTATCAGAAATAGTGGGATATTTAAAAGGAAAAAGTTCACTCATGATATTTGAAAAGCATGCGAATTTAAAGTATAAGTATGGAAACAGACATTTCTGGTGTCGTGGATATTATGTAGATACAGTAGGAAAGAATACAGCTGCGATCAAAGCGTATATTCAGAATCAGTTGAAAGAAGATTTAGAATATGATCAAATGTCGTTAGTAGAGTACATCGACCCGTTTACGGGTGAGCCGGTGAAGAAAAACAAGAAATAAGCCACTTGGAGTGGTAGTAGGAAATCAAAGCAAACCAGCAAGCCCCTTATAGGGGCAGAGCAAGCCACCCGCTAAGCGGGTGGTCTTGACTATGGGTACAATTTTCTTAAGATCTGAGGAATATCACGAGCTTTACCACACCTTGCATCTGCTCCGCTTCCGAACTCTTTTTAATTAAGCTATATTTTCAGACAAATCACGAGTAATTACTTTGCGTATCAGAAGAGTAGCCATGATAGACAACAGAACCCCGCCATATAAATATACAGGGGCTTCCATCCGGTTAGAAAGATAACTGACTCCTTTGATCACATAAGTTGAGACAAAGGCTCCCAGGTTACATCCAATCAGCACACAGTTTGTTCCACGGTTGATTAGATTGCCCGGCAGCTTAGATGCGGGCGCCTGAAGTGCGTTGGTCACCAGAATGGGATACGATGCCCCGAATATAGCAGCCATAACCGTCATTATGGCAAGGTTTGCAGACAGGCAGATACCTCCCATTCCAAAAACAGTCACCAGAAGCAGGCCAATGACGAACCATCCTTTCATCAGTGACCGGATTCTGCTATAGAGAAAACCTGACACAATGCTTGCCACGATCATAACACTTAATATCATACTTGCCTGCGTATCGGTACCCAGTCCTTTTTCTACCACAAACACAGGAATGCGCATGGTCAACACGGTATTGGATCCAATCAGCAAGGCGCAAAAACACGCATTCATAATCACAAACACTCCATACCCGGCCAGTATGCCTCCGGCATGTTCCTGCGAAGCGGGAGAAGCACTCTTTGGCACTGCTTCCTTACCGGAATCCCTGTGAGATCCGGCCGGAACAAAAATCAGATAGACGATCAGAACAGGAATCCCCACTGCGTAGATCCAGAACACATTCGTCCATCCGGCCACCAGAAGCACTCCTGCCAGAAATGTCAGAACCGCATTTCCCAATGCTTCCACAGCTCCCCGAAATCCCAGAAGACGGGTCTGTTCCTTTCCTTTATATCGCTCGCTGATCACACTGACCGCCTGGGTATTTACCATTCCACTGCCGACGCCAAGTAAAAACCGGCTGATCAGCACGGGATAATAGCTCTGGCAGATCAAAGGAAACAGCCCGGCCACGGTAAACAGGATCAGACCTCCGACGATCATCACACGTCCTTTGATAAATCTGGAAAATGCGATATTTACCAGCATAACGGTCAGAATCGCAAAGGATGAAATGGAAATAAGAAGATCCACACGATCTGCGGAATATCCCCTGTAATACTCCCTCATCCGGGGAAGCACTGCTGAAATGGAATAGCTGGATACCAGAATCACAGACAGCGCCAAAAGTGCATATTTTTCAAATTTTACTTTCATAATACCTTCCTCTTATGCACATGCGGGTCCCCCGCACGGATTTAAATGGTATTATATCACATTGCATAAGTAAAATACGGGTAATCTGCAATTTGGAAAATTTTTTAGCATTATCATAGAAAAATCCCGCACAAAAGTGCGGGACTTTGTCTACAATCTGAGGCAGGGATTTTTATCCCTGTCCGTTTAAGCTTAACCTTCAATTGCAATATAATGTGGGTTGTTTTCTATTGTCTTCTGTTCTTTTGGAACAGTAAAGGAAAGAATACCATTTTCAAATTTCGGATGAATGTCTTCTTTCTGAACATTATTTCCTACATAAAAGCTTCTGCTTACATTTCCGGCATAACGCTCGCGGCGGATATATTTTCCTTCCTTATCTTTTTCATCTTTATCCAGACCTTTTGCTGCATTTACAGTTACATAACCGTTTTCAAGCTGGATCTGAATCTCGTCTTTCTTAAATCCAGGAAGATCAATGTCCACTTCATAAGCGTTGTCTTTTTCTTTTACATCGGTTTTCATGATATGGGCAGCATGTTTACCATACAATTTCTTATCGATATCCGGAAAAGCAAAATCATCCATAAAATCATCAAATAAACTTTCTCCAAAAATACTAGGCATTAACATAAGTCATATCTCCTTTCATGACATAAACTAAAGTTTGCACTATCGGAGAAATCCGAAGTGTTGATTTATGAATATCAGGAAGAGGAATCATTTTCTCTTCCTTTGTTCTACGTGTAATATAACATATAAATTAGCACTCGTCAATAGTGAGTGCTAATAATTTTGTGAAGATTTTGTGAACTATGTGAATTGAGAACGCCCATAGGCCATTGCAGAAATATTCAGACGACAGGATGCTTCGGCTTTATTTATATTTAAATGACTATATTTGTAAATATTTAGATTCAGTCAATTACGAAATAGGATTGTTGGACAGTACCCAGCCCTCACCACCTGCCGCTTATGCGACAGGTGATTTTAACTGAAATCCCATATTACTTAACATTTCTCTGTCCTGGGCGGTATTATTTCCAACGGTGGTCAGCATATCGCCCGTCAGGGTAGCGTTGGCACCGGCACGGAATAAGCGTTCTCCGCCGTCTTGGAAGTAGCTTCTGCCGGCTGCGATACGAATATACGCTGTTGGATTGATATAACGGAACAAAGCCACGATTCTTGTGATCTCATCAGGTGTCAGTTTTTCCACATGTTCCAGAGGAGTACCGGGAATAGGAATCAGGAAGTTCAGAGGAATCGATGACACTTCCAGTTCTGCGAGAAATAAAGCCATATCGATTCTGTCTTCCCAGGTTTCTCCCATGCCGAGGATACCGCCGCTGCAGATGGTAAGCCCTGCTTCTTTGGCAAGGCGGATTTCTGTTTTCTTATCCTCATATGTATGGGTGGTACAGATTTCCGGGAAGAAACGCTCAGAAGTTTCAACATTGGTATGGTACATCGTCACACCGGCATCATGTAAACGCTTCAGGTCATCCCCCTTCATAAGGCCATGGGAAGCACACAGAATCATATCCGGATAAGCTTCATGCATTGCCTGATAAGCTGCAATGGCTTTTTCCAGGTCTGGCCCCTCCATGGTTCTGCCTGCTGTTACAATAGAATAACGGTCCACGCCCTGCTTAGAAGCATGCTCACAGCCCTCCATCAATTGTTCCTGATCTAAAAAGTCGTAGTTTTCACAATTCGTATGATGGTGTGCGGACTGAGCACAGAACTTGCAATTTTCGCTGCATCTGCCGCCGCGTCCGTTAATAATACTGCATAAATCCATTTTATTTCCACACAACGCTTTGCGGATCTTGTCCGCACCCTGACACAGCTCCTCTAAATCTGCATTTACAAATACAGATAAATCATCATTTTTATTCAGACGTCTTCCTGCTATGATCTCATCAGCTAATCCTATCATTTTTCGTCTCCTCATATGTTTTTTAAATGTTAACCAATTAAATAAAATCAGTTTACAATTGAAAAGCTGAATTGTCAACTTAAAATGATATGAAGGTTACAATTCCCGGATCACTTTTTCCAACGTCATAAGAAACTGTTTTTCATAAAACCCAAAATGATGTCCTTGTCTGTACACCAGCAAGTCAATAAATGGATCCGTTCTGTTTTCACAGGGAAGCTGAATCAGATGATGACAGTCCAGGATTTCCTGGGGAAGAGGGGATACCCACATATAAGTGCTTGGGATTTTCCGTAGCAGATCAAACTGGCTGCCTCTTTCATACAGATAGATCCGTTTGGCAGGTTCGCCCAGAAGATGTCTGGTCTCATATTTTTCGTCACCATGTATCAATTCCGTGTATTCCGGCAGATCCTGCAGTTTCAGGACTTTTCTTTCATGCAGGGGATGCTGTTCTGACATCAGGACCATATAGGGCTTTCTCCATAATTCCTCAAATACCAGGCCATTTTTGTGCAGCATATCCTGCAGGCTGAGAAATTCTTCTTCATTAGTCCGGATGATGGCCAGTTCAAAATGATTAATGAGGATGTTGTCTATGGCATCTGCGGTATTGGTCTCACGAAAATCAATGCCGATTTCCTTCATGTCCTGAATATCCCGGAAAAACTCTGTAAAAGCATAGGTGATATAAGTTGCCCGGGGAATAGAAACATGAAAATTCGCCTGATCCAGGCGGCTGTCTTTCAGTTCTAATTCCAGAGTATCCAGCTCCTTAAGGACATTCTTTGCATGCTCAAGAAAAAGAGCACCATCCAGTGTAGGAACCACACCTTTGGAAGTCCGCGTAAAAACAGAAATTCCCAGAGCAGTCTCAAGATCTTTGATCGCGCGGCTCATATTGGGCTGGTTGATATAAAGATTTTTGGCTGCCTGGGAGATAGATCCTTCCTTTGCAATTTCCACAGCATATCGGAGTTGTTGTAATGTAATATTAAGCATTTAAGCGATCTGCCGCATGTTATGGTCAGAAGATTCAAAGAAATCCTGATCCACGTGATTCTTCTGAGAAATTTTTTCCCATTTACAGATAAAATCAGCACCCTTCAAAGCAGAAAGGTTGGAAAGGTAAAGTTCATCAGGCTGTCCGTCATGGACACCACAATGAAATACGAAACTGCGGCTTTCTCCTTCATTCAGATTCAGACACTCGACGTCCTTCTCCGGAAGCTGATCCCAGCAGCCGGTCTGGAGGTCGTATGCATAATGTCTGAGACCTACTTTACCACAAAGAACTTTTATTGTGCAAGCGTAATCCCCTTCTTCCACAGGAAGTTCTGCCGCGCAGTTTTTAAATCCAAATGCAGGATAAAGATGATTCTGAATATTATTTTTAATGGTCATGATATACGCCTCCAACGAATCTTTGTTTACGGTCCTTATCATAGCCCAAAAGAAGAAAAAAAGGAAATCTGCAATTGATATACCGCTATATCAAAAATATATAGGCAAAAAAATGTTGTAAAAGCAAAAATTATGTGTTAATATCTCTATCAACAAAGGAGTTCATATTTATTTATGGACTCCTTTGCCTGTTTTATAGGAAATTGTGTAAAAACAAAGACGTTTTGCATTTTGAATGCAGAGCGTCTCTTTTTTTATCAGATTTTGGAGGAGTGGTTGTTTATGAGATATCTGGAATTACTGGAACACACAGACACTGTAAATGAGCTGTTAGCCAGGTATGGTGTGAAATTTGGCATTTACAAAAATAACGTATTTAAGGAACAGTTATTTCCCTTTGATGCAATTCCGAGAATTATAGAAAAAGAAGAATTTGCATATCTGGAAAAAGGATTGAAGCAGCGCGTCGTTGCTTTGAACTGTTTCCTGAAGGATATCTATTCCAAAAAACAGATCGTAAAAGACGGTGTAATACCGGAAGATTTTATTTTCGCATCCAGTGGGTATATGGTGGAATGTGAAGGCGTCACCCCGGTAAAAGACATTTATTCCCATATTTCGGGAATCGACCTGGTAAAAGGAAAAGATGAAAAATGGTACATTCTGGAGGATAACTTAAGAGTACCTTCCGGGGCATCTTATCCCATGATCGCAAGAAACATATCCCGCCGCGCCTCACCGGATACTTTTACAGACCTGAAAATCGAAGACAACCGGAATTATGCAAAGCTCCTGCGGCGTACCTTTGACAATGTAAATGTGGGCGGCCATACGGTGATCCTGACTCCGGGACGATACAACGCAGCATATTTTGAACACAGTTATCTGGCAGAACAGACGGGAGCACATCTGGTAAATGGCTCCGAACTGATCGTGAAGGATGACAAGCTGTATTTTGTGACAGCAGATGGCAAATATGAGAGAGTAGGTGCTGTTTACCGCAGAATTTCAGATGAGTATCTGGATCCGATGAACTTTAACCCGGAATCCTTAATCGGAATCCCGCATATTTACGACGTCTTCAGAAAAGGCAACGTGGCACTTCTCAATGCCCCTGGAAATGGTGTGGCAGATGACAAGGGAATCTATTATTTCGTTCCAAAGATGATCAAGTATTATCTGAATGAAGAACCGATTCTGTCCAATGCGCCTACATATTTACCATTCTATAAAGAAGACCATGATTATGTGGTGGAACATTTTGATGATCTCGTATTAAAAGATGTGGCAGAGGCCGGCGGCTATGGCGTGGTATTTGGCAATACCATGACCAGGGAACAGAAAGCAGATTTCCTGGCACTGTTAGAAAAAGAACCGCGCCGGTTTATCGCGCAGGAAGTCATTGATTTCCAGGATCTTGACATATTAGAAAATGGTGAGCCTGTCCCGAGAAAGGCAGATCTTCGTGCTTTTGTATTGATGGCAGACGAACCACTTGTCTGGAGAAGCGGTCTTACCAGATTTTCCAGAAATCCAGATTCATTTATCGTGAATTCATCTCAGGGAGGAGGATTTAAAGACACATGGGTATTATCTCAGTAGAACAGGCTGACCGCCTTTATTGGCTGGGCCGTTACACAGAACGTGTATATACAACTTTAAAATTTTTTGCTAATAGTTTTGATACATTAATTGATGGGGCAGAGAACAGTTACGTAGATTTTTGCAAAAGTATTGATATTCCGAACATTTATCTGGACAAGGCGGATTTTGTCAAAAAATACCCCTTTGATGCAGAAAACACAGACTCCATTATCAGCAACCTGAACCGGGCATATGATAATGCTATTGTGCTTCGTGAGAGCATCGGATCAGAGACCCTTGCCTACATTCAGCTGGCCATCTATGAAATGAATAAAGCTGCCAAGAGCAGAGCTCCCATGATCGAACTGCAGAAGGTAAATGATAATCTCCTGGCCTTCTATGGAACAGTAGACGATCAGATCGACAGCGAGAATGTACGCAACATTATCAAAGCAGGAAAGCGTATTGAACGCATTGATATCTATGCCAGACTTGGGATTGCAAAAGAGTTGTTGGTAAAGGAAGTACACCGCATGCTCCCAAGAGTGAAACGCTGCGGTTTGGATTATGATGCCGAAAGGCTGGAGAGAATCTGCAGTCTCGTGGCGGCAGAACAGGTGGATTACTACACTATTGTAAATGAAGTAGAAAAAATCTTTTAGACTGGGGGCAGGTATTATGCGCAGGCTTCACTTTACCTATGAAATGGAGATTCTGTATTCCGAAGAGGTATCGAGATGCAATTTTACCATCAAATGCATTCCGAAAACTACGTCCAGGCAGAAAATAGAGCAGTATAAGATTAACTTATTTCCCGCGACCTCTTATTGTGTGGGGAAAGATGGACTTCGCAACATTCAGATTTATGGAGTAAATGAAAAAAAACATGACCGTTTTCTCTTTCAGATTGAAGGAATTGCTGTAACCGGTCTGGCAGAGTTTGAGGAAGAGGCAGATGAAGATATTGCCATGATTTTCGGACATCCATATGGATTGAATGTACCGGGGAGAGAAATACAGGCATATTATGAGAAAAACAAACCGGAAGAGACTCGTACACCTTATGAAAAGGCAGTAGAACTTATGCATGCACTGCATCGGGATTTTCAGTATCAGCCTTGTACGACAGATGTGGATACGAATGCAGAGCAGGCATTCATCCAGGGGCATGGGGTGTGCCAGGACTATGCACATATCTTTATCGCCCTTTTGCATCTGGCAGGCATTCCGGCAAGATACGTCACAGGGCTGCTCCTGGGAGAAGGTGCCAGCCATGCCTGGGTAGAGATTCTGTGGAAAAACAAATGGTATGGTCTGGATCCTACCAATGATCTTGTAGTAAAAGATGACCACATCAAGATCGGTATCGGTCGTGATGCCAAGGATTGTATGATCAATCGAGGAATCATGCATGGAAACTGTCTCCAGACGCAAAAGATAAAAGTAAGTGTTAAGGATATAGAGGAGAACGCAAAATGATAAAAACTGTAGCATCGGTGGGACTTCCTGTAGATGAAGTGCTGTCGGTCAAAAAACGAAGAATACAGCCAAAGAAAAAATCCAAAGGGATGAAACGAATCAGCATCGTGACGGGAATCCATGGAGATGAATTAGAGGGACAGTATGTCTGCTATGAGCTGGCGAGAAGAATAAAAGCACAGATGGAAAACCTTGCGGGAATCGTAGACATTTATCCCGCTATGAATCCCCTGGGAATCGATTCTATCACCAGAGGAATCCCGGCATTTGACCTGGATATGAACCGCCTGTTTCCGGGTAATATCGACGGAAATATGACAGAATATCTGGCAGCAGAGATTATAAAAGACGTGTCCGGCTCAGATCTTGTGATCGATATTCATGCGAGCAATATTTACCTCACAGAGATTCCTCAGATCCGTATCAACGAATTGCATGAGGAGACCCTGGTTCCTTTGGCAAAAGAAGCCAATGTAGACTTTATATGGGTACATGGGGCAAGCACTGTATTGGAATCCACCTTTGCCTATAGTTTGAACAGCACTGGAACTCCCTGCCTTGTAGTTGAGATGGGAGTTGGCATGCGTATCACCAGAGAATACGGCGAACAATTGACAGATGGCATTATGCATCTTATGGAAGTCCTGGGGATCTGGAAGGGAAAAACAGCAGCTCCCCGTACCCCGGTCATTTCCAGGGATCCCATGGATGTAAGCTATCTGAACGCCAGCGTTGGCGGACTCTTTGTACCAAAAGTACAGCACTGGGAAGTTCTGAAAAAAGGGGATGTGATAGGAGAGATTATTGATCCTTTAAAGGGAAAAGTATTAGATGAGGTCACCTCCCCGGTAGACGGCATCTTATTTACGATCCGAGAGTACCCTATTGTAGATGAGGGATCCCTTGTGGGAAGATTACTTCGTAAGGAGGCATACGAGAAATGAAGAAGAAAACCATTTATGAAATAAAAGGTCTGTATCGAGACAATTTCCGTGTGACCGGTTACGAGTTCGGAAAAGGAAAAAAGAGTGTCTGCATCGTAGGTTCCATGCGTGGAAACGAAGTGCAGCAGCTGTATTGCTGCTCCCAGCTGATTAAAAAAATGAAACAGTTAGAAGCAGAAGACAGAATCACTCCAGGCCACAAGATTCTCATCATTCCCAGCTGCAATCCCTATTCCATGAATATCCAGAAACGCTTCTGGTCCATAGATAATACCGACATCAACCGCATGTTCCCGGGATACGATCTGGGAGAAACGACCCAGAGAATCGCAGACGGAGTATTTAAAGAAATTGAAGACTATGAGTACGGGATTCAGTTTACATCCTTCTATATGCCAGGAGAATTTATGCCCCATGTCCGCATGATGGCAGAAGGTTTCAGCACCGTTGAAACTGCCCAGTTATTTGAAATGCCATACATTGTGATCCGTGACGTGCGCCCCTATGATACCGCCACGCTGAATTACAACTGGCAGGTATGGGACACACAGGCCTTCAGCTTTTATACAACAACTACTACCACCATAGACCGCAATTCCGCAGGGCAGTCAGTACTCAGCATTTTGAAATTCTTATCTTCCCTCGGCATTGTAAAATATCAATCCGGAAGCAAGAAAAAATCCTCCATCGTCCTTCATGATACAGAAATGGTAAGTGTACAGACCGCCAAATCCGGCATCTTTGAACCCATGGTAAAAGTAGGAGATGAGATAAAAGAAGGAACGCCACTGGCAAATATCATACATCCATATGAAGGCGAGATCATGGAAACCCTCTACGCTCCCTTAGACTGCCGAGTTTTCTTCATGCACACAGACGCTTTGACCTACGCCAATACAGCAGTATTCAAATTGATTTAGCCATGGGGATGGTGTTTGTTGTTTTTTTATTGTCCCCGGTGGCTCAGCTGAACCATAACGATTGACTTACATTTTTTGGTATATCTGAACATTTCCAATTAGTTTATCTTGTAAAAAGCTGTGCATAATGCTATAATCTGCTTCAGAAGATAAAATGTTGAAGACGTATCACAAAAAATGGCGGAAGGAGATTGCTTAGATGAAAAAAGGACTGCGTATTTTAACTGCCTGTGCAATATCGGTTTCGATGCTTGCCGGGGGAAGCATCTCTGCTTTTGCAGAAGATGCAGTGCATGTAGGAGGAATGAAAGGACCGACCACGATGGGGCTGGTTCAGTTTATGAATGAAGAGGAAACGGAAGGAGACGGGGAATATACTTTCCAGATGGTGACTGCCGCGGACGAACTTACCGGTGCATTCGTTGCCGGAGATGTGGACATTGCACTGGTTCCGGCAAATATGGCCAGCATCCTGTATCACAAGACAGAAGGAAATGTACAGGTCATTGACATCAATACCCTTGGGGTGCTGTATCTGGTGACTGCGGATGATTCTATTTCCTCAGTTGCGGATCTGAAAGGAAAAACCGTATATTCCACAGGAAAAGGACAGACACCGGAATACGTTCTGAATTATCTGATTGGTGCCAACGGTCTTTCCCAGGATGATGTGACCGTGGAGTTTAAATCCGAAGCGACGGAGGTTGTTTCTGCACTGGTACAGGATGAGACAGCAATCGGAATTCTGCCACAGCCTTTTGCTACCGTTGCATGCAAACAGAACGAGAACCTGAAAGAAGTCTGTGACCTGACCAAAGAATGGGACAATACCGGAAACGGAACTCTTGTGACAGGCGTTACCATTGCAAAGAAAGATTATATAGAGGCAAATCCGGAAATCATCGACGACTTTTTGGATGAGCACGAAGATTCCATTGAGGAAGCCAACGAAGATCCGGAAAAGACAGCGGAGCTTATCGCAGCTGCTGGAATTGTAGAAAAAGCTCCTGTGGCCCAGGCGGCGCTTCCAAAATGTAACCTGAAATACATGGACGGCGAAGAAATGAAAGCCGCACTTAGCGGATATTTGGAAGTGCTTATGGAACAGGCTCCGGAATCCATCGGAGGAAGCCTTCCGGAAGATGATTTCTACTTTATTCCTACAGAAGACTAAGAGATAACAGGGAGGGAAAATATACACCCTCCCTTTTGCTTATGAGAAGATAGTGCAGAAAGGTGAAAGATATGACCGGAAAGGAAACGGTAAAAAAAATCCTGGCGGCAGTATTTTGGGTGGTCATCTGGCAGATTGCAGCGATGGCAATGAAAAATTCCATTATTTTTGTAGGACCGGTGGATATGCTTCGCTCTCTGGGAGAACAGATACAGGAAAAAGAATTCTGGCTGTCAGTGGGAAACTCCTCGTTTAAGATCATGGGCGGATTTCTCATTGCTTTTGTGTGTGCGGTGCTTACTGCGGCGGCAGCTTTTCGCATGAATTGGCTGAAAATCCTTCTAGAGCCGGTGGTACAGCTTGCAAAGTCTGTGCCGGTGGCATCCTTTGTGGTGCTTCTTTTGATCCTGGCAGGTTCTGAGAATCTGTCACTTTTCATAGTGTTTCTCATGGTGTTTCCGATTATCTATGTGAACATGGGACAGGGGCTGGAACATGTGGATATGCAGATGCTGGAGATGGCCAGGGTGTTTCACATGACGCCCTGGAAAAAGTTTTTGTATATTTATCGCCCGGCATTTTTGCCCTTCCTCATCAGTGGATCGAAGGTGGCTCTCGGCATGAGCTGGAAATCCGGTGTAGCGGCAGAAATCATTGGAGTGCCAAGTCATTCCATCGGAGAACGCCTTTACATGGCAAAAATTTATTTAAATACGGACAGTCTTTTTGCCTGGACGCTGGTAATCATCGTATTGAGCCTGGCATTTGAAAAACTGTTTTTAGGTATTTTGAAAAAAATGGGAGGGAAAACCTGGAAGGGGGATGGACGCAGATGAAAATCTCCAATCTGACCAAAAGTTACGAGAATCATGTGGTGTTAAACAAGCTGACACTGAACCTGGAAAAAGGACATATTTACGCGATCATGGGAGCCTCCGGCTGCGGAAAGACGACACTGCTCCACATTCTTCTGGGAATCCTGGAACCGGACAGCGGAAGTATAGAAAAAGACGGAGAAAAAAACTTCTCCGCAGTTTTCCAGGAGAATCGGCTTTTTGATTTTCTCACAGCGGGAGAAAATGTGGCAGCAGTACAAAAAAAGCCACAAAAACTGGAGAAAATCAATCAGACATTGACAGAAATTCTGCCAAAAGCTTCTTTGGAACAAAAAGTAGAAGAATTCAGCGGAGGCATGAAACGCCGGGTAGCCATCGGACGAGCCATGCTGGCAGAATCAGATGTGATCATCATGGACGAGCCCCTGACAGGACTGGACGAAGAAACAAGAGCCCAGGTAATCGCATTCATCCTGAAATACCGCAGAGGACGCACACTGATTTTTTCCACTCATCAGGAAAAAGAGGTAGAACTGTTTGGGGCGGAAAAGATTGTGTTGTCCTGAACATCATATTGAACCATGCGGTAATGGTTAACGAAGACCTTTGCAAAGAGGGGGCGAACAGGATAATTTTTTAAAGCGTGTTCAGAATACGATGGAAAGAATCAAGAGAGAGCGTGAAATGGAGGGACGCTATATGCTGTTTAAAGAATTTCCGGAAGAAGAAAAAGAAGAGGGAAGGATCGAGGGTAAAGCAGAGTCCAGCATTGAATTTTTGTCTGATTTGGGAACTGTATCAGAAGAACTACGTGAAAAAATTCTTGAAGAAAAGAATTGTGATACGCTTCGTTCTTATCTGAGGAAAGCGGCAACAGCAAAAACAATAGAAGAGTTTGAAACTCTGATAAAAGAATAAGAAAAAATCGTTACCTCATAGAAGGTAGCGATTTTTTATAAAGAGTGTTGCCAGAAACCTGATGTGAACAGCAAAGCTTTTGAGATAAAAACATAAGTTAAACTTGTATAAAAAATTAGTAAATATTATAATACAGACAAGACACTCTTATATTTAAGGGGATAAGTTCGGGAAAATGAATGAAAAGCACTACGCAAGGAGGGAAAAATAAAAAGCAGATGTATGTATCGTTATTATCAATGCTTGCAGGCATCTTTATTATCTGGAATCTTACAGGGATTCCGGTAATGGCAGCAAAAAAACCAGTGTGTGAAAAAACACATACCGTATACGATTGTTATATGGAAAACACGTTTCTGGAGAATTGTACAAAGTATATCTACATCAAAGATCTTGCACCGAATGCGACGTTTTTCAATTTCAAATCCAGTAATAAGAGAATTAGTGTGATTCATCAAAATGGCATTAATGCGGTAGCATTGGAAGGGGGTAGGAACTTTTGTGGATAAAAATGGTTTTACTTCAACGATCAGCTTCGATGTAAAGCAGGACGGTAAAACGTATCATTTATCATGTAAAGTAATATTCAAAAAAGACCTGTTTTATTTTCGACATGAAAGATCGGTCCTGAGGAATTTAAATCTACTTTTGGAACGTGTGATTGGGATCTGACCGATGTCTTTGATGGAAGCAAAACGATAAAAATGATTGTAAAACCGGCATCTGGTATTAAGGTAGACAAGATTGCGGTATCGCTGAAGAATGAACAGAACAAAGTATTGAAAAGTGGGGATTCTTTTAAAGCGAATTCTATCAGTTTGATTACGATAGAGTATTCTCGTTATAAAAAGCCGAAATATTATCAGAAACCATCGAAAGCATATTTAGACAAATATGGCTTACCGCTTAAGGAAAAAATAGAGATTTGTAGCTGGTGGTAGAATGCAATTAGGGACGAGTCTGGCAATGCAAGCCAGAAAACAGGAACAAAGATGAAAAAGGGGGATTTGATTTATGAAGAAACAAAGCTTATGTAAAAAAATTTGTGGTTCATTGTTATTAGGTTGTTTGGTTTTGGGAACTGCTTCAACAACCGCGTTCACAGAGAATCTGTGTGAGGCAGAATCAGAGCCGGAAGAGATAGAAATATCATCAGTTGAGGAAGATATTTCTTTCATGGAAGAGGAAGAAAGTAAAGAAACAGAGATTGAAATTGTCGCTGAAACGGAGATTGTAGAAGAACAGATTCTGGAGCCAGAGGCTTGTTATGAAACGGTAAGTGATACAGAAGAGCTTACTGATGAGATGGAAGAGACAGAAACAGTATCAGCAGATGCAGCAAACGCATCCTTTGATGAGGCTGCTGATATTTCTGTTAATCAAACATATAGAGGTAATTTAGCTACATCATCAGATGAAAAGTATTATAGATTTTCATTATCTTCTGCAGGATATATTTCATTTGATTTTGCACATGAGTATGTAGACAGAAGTTGGTCATTTTGGATAGCAGAGTTATATGATTCAAATAAAGAAAAACTCATGGAGAGAAGTTATGAGGGAAATACTACGGCAACGAAGACAACGACAAAGATTGGTGTACCAGCAGGAACGTATTATATAAAGGTAAAAAAGGATAATTATAGTGATGTAAATTATGCCTTTAGGGTAAACTTTACAGCATCTTCATCTTGGGAAACTGAATTTAATGATTCCTTTAACACATCAGATAGGATTAACATTGGAAATACAGTAAATGGAAGTTTGATGGAATCAGAAGATGTAGATTATTATGAATTTTATGTTCCAAGTGCAGGTTATATTTCGCTGGATTTTACACATGAGTATGTAGATAGAAGTTGGTCATTCTGGGAAGTATATTTATACAATCCTAACAAGGAAGAACTCATGTGGAGAAATTATGCAGGAAATACTACGGCAACGGCAACAACAACAAAAGTCGGTGTATCAGCAGGAACCTATTATATAAAAGTAAAAAGGGATAATTATAGTGATGTAAATTATGCACTCAGGGTAAACTTTACAGCATCCTCATTATGGGAAACTGAATTTAATGATTCTTTTAACACTGCAGATAGGATTTCTGTTGGGAATACGGTAAATGGTAGTCTGATGGAATCAGATGATGTGGATTATTATGAATTTTATGTTCCAAATGCAGGTTATATTTCAATGGATTTTTCACATGAATATGTAGACAGAAGTTGGCCATTCTGGGAAGTATATTTATACAATCCTGACAAGGAAGAACTCATGTGGAGAAATTATGCAGGAAATACTACGGCAACGACAACAACAACGAAAGTTGGTGTATCGGCAGGAACATATTATATAAAGATTAAAAAGGATAATTATAGTGATGTAAATTATACATTCAAGGTAAACTTCACATCCTCCTCATCCTGGGAAACAGAATTCAATGATTCCTTTGACACTGCGGATGTGATTACAGTAGAAAATGCAGTAAATGGAACTTTAATGGAAGATGATGATGTAGATTATTATATGTTGCAGTTGCCCAAATCAGGCAGATATCAGTTGACTTTTGAACATGATTATATAGACAGCGACAGAACATATTGGAAAGTAGATTTATTTAATACATATAAAGAGAAAGTACAGAGCTATTATTATACAGGAAAATCTACCACCAAAACAGAAGCTGCAGTTTACCTGCAAAGTGGAACCTATTATGCGAAAGTTTACAAAGATTATCATAGTACTTTACGATATTCTTTGAAACTCAGTGAAGATAGCCATGTCCATAGTTATAAGACATATGTGACAAAAGCAACTACAGGAAGCAACGGCAGCATCATTAAAAAATGTTCCTGTGGCGAGGTGCAAAGTAATAAAACGATTTATTATCCTCGAACTATAAGTTTGTCAACCACTGATTATCATTATGATGGAAAAAAGAAAACTCCAAAAGTAACGGTAAAAGGAAGTGATGGAAAAACGATTTCCTCATCGAATTATACAGTATCATACGATTCAGGACGAAAGAATGTTGGAAAATATAGTGTGAAAATAACTTTTAAAGGAAACTATACAGGAACAGTATATAAAACATTTTATATTTGGCCTAAACAGACATCTATCACGAAATTAAGAGGAGAATCTGGCGGATTTTATGTAAAATGGACGAAACGGACAGAACAGGTATCAGGATATCAGATTCAATATTCAAGAAATTCCTATTTTAGCGGGGCAGTAACAAAAACAATAACAAGTAATGCAACTGCATCAGCAAGATATTCCTATTTAGGAAAGAACACGAAATATTATGTAAGAGTAAGGACATATAAAAAGATATATTCAACGGGACGGACGTATTATTCTGCATGGTCACCAACAAAAACAGTAACAACTAAATAGAATTCTTTCATAAATGTGGTGCTGTGAAAACGGCATCACATTTGTTCAAATAGGCGAAATTTTCATTTTCATAAAAAATCCCCCGACACGTTGACGAAATCACCAGGAAAACGGTATACTATAAAACAGGTGACAGAGTATTTACAGAAGACCGTGAAAGGTCAGAAGGAGAATAGATAATACATGATAACATTCAAGAATTACGTAAGAGCCCAGAGTCTGGAAGAAGCTTATACGTTGTATCAGAAAAAGAATAATGTAGTGGTTGGTGGAATGTTATGGCTGAAGATGGAAAAGCGTAACAAAGATACCGCCATTGATCTATGTGACCTTGGACTGGATCAGATTGAGGAAACGGATGATACATATTCTATTGGAGCAATGGTTTCTTTAAGAAAACTGGAGCTTGATGAGAAATTGGAAAAAGAAACAAAGGGAGCAGTCAGAGAAGCTGTGAAAAGCATTGTTGGAGTGCAGTTTCGAAATGTAGCTACCGTAGGTGGCAGCATTTATGGACGATTTGGTTTTTCTGATGTCATGACCGTATTTATGGCATTAAATGCCAGAGTGGAACTATATCATGCCGGGGAAATGAGCCTGGAAGAGTTTATTAAGATGCCGCGTTCCACCAGAGATATTCTGGTGAGGGTGATCGTTCCCAAAGAAAAGAACAGGAAGATCGTCTATCAGTCCATGAGAATGACGAAGACAGATTTCCCTGTACTGACCTGTGCCGTGGCAAAACGGGACGAAGAAGTAACGGCAGTCATTGGAGCAACACCGGCAATCGCCCGCATCCATGAAGACAAGACAGGAATTCTGAAAAATGGAATTACAGAAGAAACGGCAAGAAGCTTTGCAAAAGCAGTCGCAGAGGAAATCCATTTTGGAAGCAATATGAGGGGAAGTAAAGAGTACCGCAGACAGATCTGCGAGGTTCTGGTCAGAAGAAGCGTGCTTGCCCTGAAGGAGGACGCATAATGGAGATAAAGTTGGTTTTAAATGGAAAAACGATCACAGATGAAATTCAGCCGGATATGCTTTTGATTGATTTTGTAAGAGAACATGGATGCTATTCCGTAAAGAGAGGCTGTGAAACCGCCAATTGCGGACTCTGTACCGTTATGATGGACGGAGTGCCGGTATTATCCTGCAGCACTTTGGCAGCGAGGGCAGCGGGTCATAAGATCGATACCCTGGAAGGCCTTCAGGAAGAAGCAGAAGAGTTCGTGGGCTTCATTGCCGATCAGGGAGCTGACCAGTGCGGTTTCTGCAATCCTGGATTTGTAATGAATACGATTGCACTGCTCAGAGAAAACCCAGACCCTACAGATGATGAGATCCGTGCTTATCTGGCAGGAAATCTGTGCCGATGCTCAGGATACGAAGGGCAGCTTAGAGGAATCCGGGCATTTTTAGATTCAAAAAAGGAGGCAGGAGCAGATGGAACAGAAGTATAAAGCGGTAGGAAAAGGAATCCGCAAAAAAGATGCCATGCAGTTGTTGCTGGGAAAACCGGTTTATACAGCGGATCTGGCTCCAAAGGACGCATTGGTTGTGAAGTTACTTCGAAGCCCCCATGCACATGCACTGATTCAGGAAATTAAAACCGATGCAGCTATGAAAATTCCGGGAATTGTGGCAATTTACACCTATAAGGATGTGCCTCAGAAGCGTTTTGCCATAGCCGGACAGACTTTCCCGGAGCCGTCTCCCTATGACAGACTGATTCTGGATCAGAGAGTTCGTTTCGTTGGAGATGCGGTGGCTATCGTTGCCGGAGAAACAGAAAAAGCAGTAGATAAGGCATTAAAGATCATAAAAGTAAAGTATGAGGTACTGGAACCGGTTCTGGATATGCATAAGGCGAAAGATGCCAAGATTCTGGTTCATCCCGAGGATAACTGGGTAGCACCCTGTCCTGTGGGAGGGGACAATTTGCGCAATCTTTGTGCCAGTGAGGTCAGCCAGGATGGGGATGTGGATGCTGTCATGGCACAGTGCGATGAGATCGTGGAACACACTTATCATGTAAAGGCATGCCAGCAGGCCATGATGGAAACCTTCCGCACATACACAGAAATCGACCGTTACGGAAGACTGCATGTAGTAAGCTCTACCCAGATCGTATTCCATGGAAGAAGAATTATCGCCAATGCCCTGGGCATTCCAAAATCCAAGGTACATGTGGAAAAACCGAGAATCGGTGGAGGATTTGGTGCAAAGCAAAGTGCGATTACGGAGATTTATCCTGCTTTTGTAACCTGGAAGACCAAACGGCCTGCTCAGATTATTTATGACAGAAGCGAATGCCAGATCGCCGGCTCCCCAAGACATGAAATGGAAGTGACAGTGAAGCTGGGAGCATCCAAAGACGGCAAGATCCGTGCCATGGATGTATATACCCTGTCTAATACCGGTGCTTATGGTGAGCATGGACCTACAACCGTAGGACTTTCCGGACATAAGGCAATTCCGATTTATACAGGAGGACTGGAAGCATTCCGTTTCGCCTATGATGTAGTGTATACCAACAAGCAGGCAGCAGGTGCTTATCGTGGATATGGTGCCACCCAGGGAGTTTATGCAGTGGAAAGTGCCGTAAATGAACTGGCTGACAGACTGGGAATGGATCCTGTTGCTATCAGAGAAAAGAATATCGTAAAAGAAGGTATGGTCATGCCTGCTTACTATGGAGAACGTACAGATTCCTGTGCCCTGGATCGTTGCCTTGCAAGAGCCAAAGAAATGTTTCATTGGGAAGAAAAATTCCCTGTACGGGACATGGGAAATGGCAAAGTAAGAAGTGCCGGGGTGGCACTGGCTATGCAGGGCTCCTGTATTTCCAATCTGGATGTAGGCTCTGCAACAATCAAGTTAGGAGACGAAGGATTCTATAACCTGATCATCGGTGCGGCAGACATGGGGACAGGATGTGATACGATTCTGGCGCAGATTGCAGCGGAAACGCTGGACTGCCCTGTGGAGAATATTGAGGTATTTGGAGCAGATACAGATGCATCCCCGTATGATTCAGGATCCTATGCATCTTCTACCACTTATCTGACAGGAAAAGCAACGGAAATGGCTTGTAATGAACTGAAAGGAAATTTATGTCAGATTGCAGCCGGAATGATGAATTGTGATGTAAGCGAAGTGGAATTCCGGGGAAATGGAGTTGCAAAACTGGAGGGGGATGGATTTGTTTCTCTGGCAGATATTGCAACAAAATCTATGCTCAATAATAACATTGCTGCTCAGACTACCGTTACTCATTCTTCTCCGATTTCACCGCCTCCTTTTATGGTTGGTATGGTAGAAGTCGAGATTGATAAGGAAACCGGAGCACTGGAGATTCTGGATTATGTGGCTGTAGTGGACTGTGGAACAGCCATCAATCCGAATCTGGCAAGAATCCAGACAGAAGGTGGACTGGTTCAGGGAATTGGTATGGCACTTTCTGAAAATGTATCTTATACAGAAAGAGGCAGCATTAGAGAGAACTCCTTCATGCAGTATAAGGTTCCTACCAGATTGGATATGGGGCATCTTCGCGTAGACTTTGAAGGAAGTTATGAAAAGACAGGCCCTTATGGAGCAAAATCCATCGGTGAGATCGTGATTAACACCCCTGCTCCGGCACTGGCGCATGCGATTTATCGTGCAACCGGGGTATGGCACAGAACGCTTCCGATAACGGCAGAAAATATTCTGATGGGTACAGACAGTGAATAAATATATGGTTTATCTGGCGGCTGGAAACAGCCGCCGCTTTGGCAGCAACAAGCTGCTATATGAATTTCAGGGGAAAAAATTATACCGCCATGGTCTGGATATGCTGATTTCCTTGCAGAAAACCGATGAGGAGGTTTCCATTATACTGGTGACACAGTATGAAGAAATCTATGAAGAAACCAGAAACGATCCCGTGAAACGGATCTTAAGTAAGGAATGTAAAAAAGGTGTATCCTACACCATAAAAGAAGCGTTGACCGCATTAAGGGATGCTCAGGAAGAAGACTACGTTTTTTTTATCGTGGCAGACCAGCCGTATCTCTCTGAAAAAACCATGAAAAAACTCTTATCCTGCGCCGAGGCAGGAGCCGAGACAGCATCAGCAGCCTGGGGAGAAACACCGGGGAATCCCACGATGTTTTCTTTGAAATTAAGAAATGAGCTGCTTCTGCTGAACGGAGATCAGGGAGGCAGAAAGGTCATCCGAAATCATGATTGCATCTATGTGCAGGCAGAAGAAGAAGAAAAGGAACTATGGGACATGGATGTTTATCCGATAGATTAGAAAAATGTTATGATTATTTTATTTTTGAAGGCTTTCACCCAAAGATAAAATCTCAGGAATCAGGAGGAAAGCAACAGTATGATTCAAGACATTGCACCTTATAAATATCAAAATCAGTTTTCATTAAAATCAGAGCCAACGGAAAATTCTTATCTGATCGTGGTTCAGGCAGGAAGCATTCTGGTAAAGGAAGAAGACGGCCAGGTCTTTCTTCCTCAGAAAAAAGAGACCAATCTGGATAAGCAGGATCTGACGTATCTTTTTACCATTGACGAACACACCTTTTTTCTTGCTGATGCAGAAAAAACAGGAGAAATTCCGGGCTTTACCTATGAAAAAAACGCCGTTTTCCGAAAAATGAATCCAAAATGGATGTGTTTTGGAGGAATTACAGGATTTCAGCTGGCAAACTGGTATCGTGCCAACAAGTTCTGTGGCTGCTGCGGAGAAAAAATGGTACAGAAAGAGGATGAAAGAGCCATGATCTGTCCAAATTGTGGACATATCGTGTATCCTAAGATCTGTCCTGCGGTGATTGTAGCAGTTACCAATGGGGACAAAGTCGTGCTTACCAAATATGCCGGACGAGGCAGCAATCCAAGATATGCCCTGATCGCCGGATTTGCAGAAATAGGAGAAACTATAGAAGAAACTGTACATAGAGAAGTAATGGAAGAAGTAGGACTGAAAGTAAAGAACCTGCGTTTCTATAAGAGCCAGCCCTGGTCGTTTTCCGATACACTTCTCATGGGATTTTACTGTGAAGTAGATGGAGAGGAAGAGATTACCATGGATGCCAACGAGCTTTCTGTGGCAGAGTGGGTAAAAAGAGAAGATATGACCATCGTGAACGATGGAGTCAGCCTGACTTATGAAATGATGGATAACTTCATGAAGGGAAGAGTATAAAAACAGCTCGTTTCGCCTGAACAGTGAAACGAGCCGTTTCTATAATAATGAAATTTACTTGATAACTTTAATCCATCCTTCCGGAGCCTGGAGTCTTCCCATCTGGATACCTGTCAGAGTGTCATACAGCTTCTTACATACAGGTCCCATTTCATCCATTCCGCTTGGCAGGCAGATTTCGTTGCCATGATCTACGATCTTTCCTACAGGAGAGATAACTGCAGCAGTTCCGCAAAGACCACATTCTGCAAAGTCTTTTACTTCTTCGAAAAAGACTTCTCTTTCTTCAACTTCCAGACCAAGATATTCCTTAGCAACTACCATCAGAGAACGACGTGTAATAGAAGGCAGGATACTGTTGGATTTTGGAGTAACTACTTTACCGTCTTTTGTAACGAAGATGAAGTTTGCACCGCC
>JBJEMC010000270.1:0-22109 GCA_051879475.1 Muricoprocola sp.
TGAGACAACCGGCTCGATATCCATTGAGCGAAGCTCGTCGATCATTGCCTGCGGATCGGGCCAGTATTTGGGATCAAATTTCCACTCGCCCTGCTCAGTCCAGTGGAAGAAATCGATGACAATGGCATGAATCGGGATGCCGAGCTTCTTATACTGTCTGGCAACGGACAGAAGCTCATCCTGACTCTCATAGCGAAGCTTACACTGCCAGAAGCCGGAAGCCCACCTGGGGAATTTGGGAGCATATCCGGTCAGGTCGCAGTAGAGCTTCATGACATCTGCGGGAGTCTCACCGGCATAGACGAAATAGTCGGCCTGATAAGCGCTGTCTGCGACAAACATCGTGTGGTTTCTTGTTGTCTCGCATCGTCGCAACGCCTCGTGTCGGCTCATCAAGAATGAGAATTTCAGGATCTGTTGCCAACCAGCGTCCAATCATAACTTTCTGCTGGTTACCGCCGGAAAGATTACCGATCACCTGTTCCTGAGACGGTGTCTTTGTTGCCATCAGATCAATATACTTCTGGGTAATTTCTTCCTCTTTCTTGCTGTTTACCCTAAGATTCTTAATAAATTGTCCAAGCACCTGAATCGTAGAATTGAATTTCACACTCTGTACTTTATAAAGGCCTTCTGTCTTACGGCTTTCCGGTACAAGTGCAATACCATGCTTCAGTGCCTCGATAGGAGAAGAAATTTTAACCTTCTGTCCTTTTACATAGACATCACCTGTCATCTTTGGTGCAAGTCCGAAGATAGCCTTCATTGTTTCACTTCGTCCGGCACCTACCAGACCTGCAAAACCAATGATTTCTCCTTTTCTGAGTTCAAAAGAAGCATCCTTTGCCATCTTTCCATCTGAAATATGTTCACATTTCAGTACCACTTCACCTGGTTCCAGGAAATCTCTTGTATAGTAGTTTGTAAGCTCACGTCCAACCATCATGGCAATGAGAGCATCTGTCGTTGTTTCCTTTACTACCCTTGTTCCTACCGTCTGACCGTCTCGCATAACTGTCACTCTATCACAGATTTCATCGAGCTCGCTCATCTTGTGGGAAATATAAATAATACCTACCCCTTTTTTCGTCAGGGTACGAATTGTATTAAAGAGGAATCCAACTTCCTTATCTGAAATAGAGGATGTCGGCTCATCTAATACAAGAATTTTCGAATTAAATGAGATGGCTTTTACAATTTCCACCATCTGCTGCTGCGCAATTGTCAACTTTTCCACAAGCGTATCTGCCTGAATATTCATTTCATAAGCATCCAGAAGTGCCTGTGCTTCTTCTTTCATCTTCTGATGATTTACATTCATGGAAGTACCCAATTCACGTCCCAGGAAGATATTCTCTGCAACGGTCATGTAAGGTACCAGAACCAGTTCCTGATGCACGATAGAAATACCCGCTGCCCGGGCATCTGTTACACCATTGATCTCAACTTTTTTCCCTTCGATATAGATATCACCTTCTTCAGCATGATAAATACCACCAAGAACCTTGATCAAAGTGGACTTTCCTGCTCCGTTCTCTCCCAGAAGAGCATGAACTTCACCGGCTTTTAACTGAAAGCTGACATTCTGTAAGGCTTTGACACCCGGGAAGGATTTGTTGACTCCTTTCATTTCCAATAAGTACTGTTCACTCACTTATCGCCACCACCTGTCTAAAGTCTGCTGTATACAGGAAATCCCATTTTCAGGGACTCCCGTACCTTTTAAAAAGGGCTTCACCTTTCCAGGCAAAGCCCTAAGCTTCAAATCATTACATTTTCCGAATCAGTGTCGGCTTACTGCCATCCATCTGTACCGTACTCATCAACATTGTCTGCTGTGATCAGGAATGTTTCGATTGGGATGAAAGCTTCAACTTCTTCACCATCTAACCAAGCGTAAGCTGTTTCAGCGATAGTCTTACCAATTGTGATTGGAGACTGTGCACCTGTACCTTCCAGACATGTGTCTTTCAGAAGAGCTTTCACATCCGGAGAACCATCAACACCATAAACAAGTGGAGATACACCTGCTGCATCACAAGCTGCATAGATACCAAGAGCTGTAGGATCGTTTCCGCCGAAGATTGCTACAACATCAGGATTAGCTGTCAGCATATCTGTTGCTTTTTCGTTACCAATCTGCTGATTTCCTTTTGCATCCTGCTGTCCAACTACTTCAAATGGTACACCAGATTCTTCGATAGCTGCTAAGAATCCGTCTGTTCTGTCTACTACAGACTGCATTGTCGGAGAATCAAGAACGAGGATTGGACCACCTTCTGGAATCTTTTCTGCAAGGTCTTTACCACAAACATAACCAGCATTATAGTTATCGGATCCAGCATAAGAAACAAGATAACTCATATCTCCAACCTGTGTATCGAAGCCGAACATAGGAATATCAGCTTCTTTCAGAGCATCCAGTGCAGGGATGATACCATCAGCATCTACCGGGTTAACGAACATAAGGTCGATATTCTGAGAAATAAGGTCTTCTACCTGGTCAATCTGTTTGTTTGAGTCATTAGCCGGGTCAACAGAAATCAGTTCATCACCATGTTCTTCAACAACCTCTTTGATTGCGCCTTCAAGTGCAACGAAGAATGGGTTTGTTCCGTCCATACATGTATAACCCATCTTTAATCCTTCTGCAGATGCAGACATACCAGCAAGGGCTGCTACTGCTGCTGTAGCCATCACTAATTTCACCATTTTGTTTTTCATAGTAATCGTTCCTCCTTTTGTGGCTTCACTGCCACGACTGATAATGGTATTATACACAATGATGTTTCGTTTTTCAAGTTGTGTTTTGTAATTATTTTATAATGACATTTGTCATGCAATTATTAACGTTTGTCAAACCGCTGTAGAAAAATGTTATTTTTTCTGTTCCGTTAGATTTATTGTCTCAGGTACTCATTTACCGTTCTCTGTAGAATCTTCAGGCTGTTTTCTATAGTATTTCCTTCTTCCAGGATTACCCTGATCTCATTATCTGCCATCGCCATCGCCTGCTCGTACTTTTTAAACTGAGGCTCGATATGCCCTTCTTCAATTACACGCCCCAGAATATTTCCACTGATAACCTTATCTCCTTCTTCCATATCCTGTTGTACGATTACTTCTGCTTCCGATGACTCCGTAACTGCTTTCAAAACGGATGCCCCCTGAGAATACCGGAAAATATCCATCTGTATCTCTTCATCATAGGTCAGA
This sequence comes from Muricoprocola sp., assembly GCA_051879475.1. Taxonomy (GTDB): domain Bacteria; phylum Bacillota; class Clostridia; order Lachnospirales; family Lachnospiraceae; genus Marvinbryantia. Next base: position 3,217 of record JBJEMC010000270.1, read on the forward strand.
AGTTTTAAAAATTCCCAGGCAAGTTTTTCATGCTTTGTATGAGCACCGATCCCCATAAGGAGCGTATCTACATTGGAACAGTTTGTCCCCCGTTCTCCTGCCGGCATCGTGATACAGTCCCACTGGAAGTTTGTATATCGTTTTATCTTATAAGGATAGGTCTTATATGTCCGATACTCTGCAAAAGTCAATGGCATAAAAGCTACATTTCCCTGGTTAAATTCTTCCTGCCCGATTTTCTGTCCCTGGTTCAAGTCATTTAGCTGTCGGATAAATTTTACACTCTCCACCACATTTTCATTATTTAAATAACATTCTCGCCCGTCTTCCCGGAAGATTTCACTGCCATTGGAACAGACCGCATCCATCCAGTCATAATTGCAGATTCCAAATTTGTCCAGAATGCCATCTCCATCCTCATCCTTGGTTACCCGTCTGCAGATCTCATATAGGTCCTCCCAGGTCCAGTCCAGATCCGGCATCTGAATGTTTTCCTGTCTGAGCAGATCCTTATTTACGAACATCAGAGTTGGAACTGTCTCATATGGTAAAGCATACTGGCAATTTCCATACTGCCCCGTTGCCAGAGAACTGGAAAAATATTTTTCCGGATCAAACTCTGTATCTTTTTCCATAAGGGGTTCCAGATTCTTCATTACCCCAAGAGAAGTAAACTGGTTAAAGTCCGTACCCAGAACCATAAAAACGTCCGGCTGTTCTCCCGCCAGAAGCTTCCTGGAAAACCACTCTGAATAATCCTCTTTTCTTACACCGCCATAGTAATGAATCTTTACTCCAGGATGTTCTTCCTCAAACCGTTCAATCGCTTTATCAATAATCACAAAGCTATTGGCATTGGCCACATCCCAGTTACTTCCTGTGAACATGCCAAATTCCAGGACGGTCTCTCTTGGCCATTTTATGTATACAGATACTGCCACAGCAGCGCAAACCAGTATGGTAAGGATCATTCCTGCGATATATCTGAAAGGCATTTTCTTCTTTTCGTTTTTTTCCACTTTCCTATTCCTCGTCCACCTGCTGTATCACATTATTCTGCACTGCCCAGATTGCAAGCTGTGTCCGGTCTCTGAGATTTAATTTATTCAATATGGTACTGAGGTAATTGCGCACCGTTCCATCAGACAAACTCAAAGTCTCTGCAATCTCTTTATTCTTGGCTCCTTTCCCCACCTGGGCAATAATTTTTCTCTCTGTCTTTGTCAGTTCCTCAATTCCCTTTTGCTCCACAGGAATGGTATAATCCGCCTGCGCCATCCTGGAAAACAGTTTCAGAACTTTAGTTGCAATATCCGGATTGATCATGGCGCGTCCGCTGTAAACGGTCTTAATCGCATTTTCCAGTTCATTCATGGAAATTCCCTTTAACAGATATCCGCTGGCACCATATTTTAATGCATTGTAGACATACTCATCATCATCAAAGGTCGTAAGAATAATAATCTTTACTTCCGGATAATTCTCTTTAATGATCTTTGTACACTGCACGCCATCCATTTTCGGCATACGAATGTCCATCAGTACCACATCCGGTTTATTTTTTCGTATGCTTCGAATCACTTCCTGTCCATCCGCCACCGTATCTGTTACTTCAATATCTTCTTTACTGTTTAACACAATCTGAAGGCTCTGTCTGATCAGTTCCTGATCATCTGCCACTAATACTTTAATCATCGTAAGTTTCCCCCCATCTGATTGGAATATTGGCTGTCACAGTAAAACCATTATGCCCGTCAAAAGATACGGTTCCCCGCAGCATCTCTATTCTTTCTCTGATATGTCTTGTCCCAAAACCGCTCTTGATTTCTTTACATCCAATTCCATTATCGCGAATCGTCAATACAATCTCACCTTCCTGACGTTGCATGGTAATCCAGATTTTCTTTGCCTTTCCATGTCGGACAGCATTTGTAATACTCTCCTGGATGACTCTGTAAATGGCATTTTCCTCATCCTCGTCAAATTGCATCTTCCTGACATCTGTTTCAAAGAAAATCTGCACATCTGACATTTTACTCATATCCGTAATCATTTTTCGGATCGCCACATCCAGGCTCAATCGCTCCAGGGCATCCGGCCGAAGTTCATTGACAGATCTTCTGATGTCTGTAATTCCTTCCCGGCTGACGGTGGACAGCTTTTCCAACTGTTCCTTTGTCATTTCCGGACTGATATCAATCAGAGCCATACAGGCATCCAAGCCCATAGCAATCCCCGTCAGGGTATGTCCCAGGGTATCGTGAATCTCTCTGGCCAGACGGTTACGCTCCCTGGTCTGAGCCATCCTCTCACTCATATCTGCATACTCCTGAAGCTGCTCATTCGCGGTCTGCAGCTCGTGATACAGGGAGTTTACTTCTTCAATGGTATCACGCTGCTCATTAATTACGAACACACAATACACAATAAACAAGATCATATTCAAAGAATTCAGGATATTAAATATACCCAGCAGATATTGCTGCCTGTCAGAGGAATAATAATGTACATAATCTGTAAAATTAAACAACGGAATATTAATAGAAAGCAGGCTGTAATCTGCCACCAGATAGCCAATGATCGCAAGGCTTACAAATAACAGCTTCATCTTTCCATCCCTGGCATAGGCGATCACATTGGCAAATACCAGTAAAAGCAGACCATTATAGTTAAAATCCAGCAGATATATAATAATAGCACAGATTACAAATTCTGCAATCAGGCTGCAGACGATCCAGCGGTTTGCTATCCTGTTTTCATATTGTCTCACCATAAATGTCAGCATCAACATTCCCATCAGGATCATACAGGCAATCAGAATCTTTTTGGGGTTTTCCGGAATAGTATTCACACTGTCAAGAAAGGTTCTGGCACTGTACTCCCTTCGAATCTTTTCCGAAGTACTGTACACCAGTGTACAGATAAATATCACCGCCAGATAATTAATCACCAGCATTGCACTCTGGAATACTATAACATATCGATCTTTATCATTTTCTCTGATTTTCATATTACTGCCATGCATCCACTTCATAATTTTCAAGATTCTCCTGGTTAATCAGATAGGGTTCAATACTGATATACGGTTCAATTTCCTTACCGGCCAGATAATCATACGCCGTTTCCGCAGCCACTGTTCCGATGCTTTTGGGACTCTGTGCACTGGTTGCAGTCACATGCCCCAGTTCCAGCATAGCCTTAAAGTCCGGGGATCCATCGATTCCATAGATCAGGATTCCTTCTTCTTTATGGTTCTGCTGCAATGTTGCCAGCGCTCCCAGTGCCGAGGGGTCATTTCCTCCCAGCACCACGTCAAACACAATATTCTGCTTCAGGATCTCATTCATCTTTTCCGCAGCCACTTCAAATTCTCCGGCCGCTGCGTCCCGATATACCACTGTATAATTCGTATTATCTCCGATGGTATCTGTAAATCCTCTCACCCGGTCTACGATGGAGCTCTGAATCGGGTTATCCAATACGACGATTCGTGCACTGTCCTTACGTTTCATCATATCTTCTGCACACAATGCACCTGCCTTATAATTATCGGTTTCTACAATTGACGTCACATATTCACGGTTTTCTACCACCGTGTCAATGTCGATCACCGTTACTCCCGCCTCTTTACAGGCTTCTAGTGCCGGTTTTACCTTCTCCTGATCCACAGGATTCAAAAACAAAATCTGGATTCCTTCCTCGATCATTTCCTGAATCTGGGCATTCTGTCTGTCCTGATTCTGACTGGGATCTCTGGAAATCAGGATATCTCCATTTCCCTCAACCACCTCTTCGATGCCCTCATGGAGGACATCAAAGAAGGGATTGTTTCTTGTCATATAGGTAGCTCCAAAAAGCCTCGGCTGCTGCTTCTGATACTCATGCAGCGGCTGTAACGTAATAATTGATAAAAATACCGTTGCCAGAATTGCCCCCAGCATTACCAAATATTTTTTCATCTATGCCCTTTCTTCCAATATTTCCAGAACTTTTTCATACATAGCCTGTGCCAGCTTCTCATGCCCCTCTACGCTCAGGTGGATTCCATCATCTGGTCCCGGAGCAGCATACTGTGCCGCATCCATAAAATGGCATCCCAGCTCCTTTGCTACTTCTGCATACTCTTTCGCAAAATCCTTTGATTTTCTCGCAGAATCTGCATTAAACACATGTTGTATTCCATTCTCTTCAAGCACTAAAATCGGAGATACCAGAAGAATTTCCGGTGCTCTGTTATTTCTTCCAAATGGACTCTGCTGAGCCATAGTCACCAGTCTTGCGGCCCCGCAGGCAATGGCTTTTGCCTCACATCCAAAATAATTTTTAGTGTCATTCGTTCCAACCATAATAATGATCAAATCTATCGGAGACTGTGACTCCATACAGGGCCATAAATATTTTAATCCAGCCATACGATTTTCCACCGGATCATCCCAGACCGTAGTTCGTCCGTTATGCCCTTCTTCAATCACTCTATAGTCATCACCAAGCAACATTTGCAGACGGCTTGTCCAACGGATTCCTTCTTCAAATCTGGATTTGTCTTTTCCATTGTAACCCCAGGTATTGGAATCACCAAAACATAATATTCTTTTTTTCATATTTCAAAAACCTCCCTGTTACTGTTCACGTGCGTTCCAGTAACGATAACACCTGAACTGTAACCCTTTCCTTTCTATTAATCTACCTTCAAAATCAATCCCAGCACTTTTCTTGCACATTTTTCCAGGTCATCTCTTGTAAGGATTCCTTTATCCACCGCCATCATAAGGCGTTCCGGGTATCCTGTTGCCATCTTAACATCATTTCCTGCAAGGGTCTCTTTGTAGTGCTCACCTTTCGTCCACCAGTCTGTCATCACAACACCCTGATATCCCCATTCTCCACGAAGGATTCCTTCCAACAAATCTTTGTTTTCTGATGCCCTGTATTCATTGATGAGATTATAAGAGGTCATCAGTGCATATGGCTGAGCTTTCTTAACTGCAATTTCAAATCCTTTCAGATAGATTTCCCTGAGTGCTCTTTCAGAAACTCTGGAATCACTGTTCTTACGATTTGTTTCTTTATTGTTACAAGCAAAATGTTTTACTGTTGCGGCAACTCCCTGAGACTGTATACCCTTTACTGCCGCTGCCGCCATCTCTCCTGCCACAACCGGATCCTCTGAATAATACTCAAAGTTTCTTCCGCAAAGCGGGCTTCTGTGGATATTCATAGCCGGTGCCAGCCATACGGAAATATTATTTTCTTTTACTTCTTTGGCTGCTGATGCTGCCACTTTTTCCACCAGTTCTGTATTCCAGGTACATGCCAGCATCGTTGCACATGGCCATGCTGTGGTATAGATCTCGCATCGTGGCTCAATACGAAGACCGGCCGGGCCGTCTGCCGTCATGATATTTGGCACTCCATATTCCGGGAGGTTTCCGATTCCAAAGGTATTTGCCACACCGGTATTAGGCTGTCCGCCCAGAAGTTCTGCCAGATCAGTGTCTGTCAACTGCGCCATAAATTCATCTAATGATACCTTTCCATCTGCCACATCTTTCAGAGTCTTTGGTGGATTCTGTGGTGCCGGCCAGAGATAATAGCCTTCTCTGCGACGAGCCACCGGAACAAGTCCTTCTGTTTCTTTTCCGCTCCATCCCAGACCATTTTCCATGAAATCATTTGGTTCTTTCTGTGGCAGTTCTTCATAGCTTCCATCTGCCAGCATACGTTTTTTCAAAAGAGATGGTGCAGCCTTTTCACTTAACTGTTCTGTAATCCGGTCTTCCTTCACCTGATATACAAATTCCGCCATTTCTCCATCTCTTACAGATGTTCCTACCCAGAAATGATAGTCTCCTTTTTCCAGGATGTATGCCGATTTTGCAATCTTTCCAAGATCATCATAGGAAGCCATCTGCGCTGCAGGGAAAGAGAGCAGCAATACCTGATTTTCTCCTGGCTGAAGTTCTTTTGTTTTTGCAAAAACAGCCAGAGATTTCTGAGGTTTTCCAAGTACTCCCTGAGGCGCACTGTAGTATACCTGAATCACTTCTTTTCCTGCTACTTTTCCTGTATTTTCTACTTTAACAGTGAAGTACAGAACATCTTCTTTTTCCTGAACCCCAATAATCTGCTGTGCAAAGGTTGTATAAGAAAGACCATATCCAAACGGATATACCACTTTCTCTTTTGCTTTTTCCACCGTTTCAAAATAGCGGTAACCCACATAAATATCTTCTGTATATTCCACATAATTCTCAGACTCATGGAAGTTCGCAGTAGATGGATAATCCTCCAGATCACATGCAAAGGTATCTGACAGTTTTCCACATGGATTAGCATCTCCAAAGAGGATATCTGCCATGGCCAGTCCGCCTTCCATACCACCCTGCCATGCCATTAAGGCAGCATCTATCTTATCATTATAAGCAAACCAGGCTGTATCCGTCATACCTCCTACATTCAGCACAACGATTACTTTTTCAAAAGCTTCGCAGACAGTATCTGCCAGTTTCTGCTCTTTTACAGTCAGATAAAAATCACTGTTTTCGAAGATTTCTCTGCTAAGCTTTGTCTGGTATGCTTCATCCGGATTCTGATCCTCATAAAGCACTCCCTTTCTGTCCCAGCCTTCTCCTGAAAAACGGCTGAGCACGATGATGGCAGTATCTGTAAATTCCTTCGCACCTTCCAGAAGGCTCTCTGGCAGTTCCGGTTCCACAATCATTCCCGGCACAGCTCCCTGCTGATACTGTCTTTCCACTTCTTCTCTGTAGAAATCCGCCAGAGGCTCGTAAATTCTCGCCGGAGTCTTTCTCATTTTTAAGCCATCATAAAGACCACGTACATGAGATACCGTAACATCTCCGCTTCCTCCGCCGCCTTTTACATAATCAAACAGGCCTTTGCCAAATACAGCAATTTTCTGGTCTTCTTTCAACGGAAGTACCTGATTCTCATTTTTTAATAAAACCATTCCTTCCTGTGCAGCTTTACGTGCCAGACTCAGATGCTCTGCACATGCTGTTACTTTTAAACCATTTTCTCCCAGGGGAAGATTCGGCTGATAATTCGCTCTTACCCATTTTTCCATTTGCTTTTCTCCTTTATATCCAAAATGTAAATTCAAAATAATCTAACCATTTCCAGTATACCAAATATTGAGATAAATACAAAGAAAAAAGGAGCTGTGCTCCAACGAATTTTATCGCTGAAGCACAGCTCCTCTTGGGAGGTCTTGTTATCCCTCAATGGCAATATATTTGCTATCTTCTACCTTTGGTGCTGCATCTTTTTTCGGCACGGTCAAGCTTAACACACCATTCTCATATCTTGCTTTGATATCTTCCTGTTTAACATCCTTTCCTACATAGAAAGTTCTGCTGCAGGAACCTGAGAAACGTTCTCTTCTGATATATCTTCCTGTGGTTTCATCCTTTTCATCATTCTGTCTGGATGTTGTACCACTGACTGTCAGATATCCATCCTTCAATTCTGCGTGTAAGTCTTCTTTCTTAAATCCAGGAACGCTGATATCCAGTTCATATCCTGTTTCACTTTCTTTAACGTCTGTCTTCATCAGGTCATTGTTATTCACTCTCATAACCTGTTTTACAGGATAATCAAATCCAAAAAAGTCATCAAATAATTTTTCTCCAAAAATACTAGGCATCATCATACGTCATCTCTCCTTTTACAATATGATAATTTCAGAACCGAATATCAGGATCTTCATTTTTATTTCCCTGTTTCATTTGTTCTAGACGTAATATAACACCTATTTTAGCACTCGTCAAGTGGGAGTGCTAATTTTTTTTGTGAACATTTTGTGAACTCATTGTTGTTCGCATTATTTCTGTAAAACAAATTCCTCATTAATCATATAATTATCAGACAAATATGTTTTTATAAAAATATTTGCAGAAAACTATTGACAACTCTCAATTAATGTATTATCATTAAACCATCAAAAGAAAACAACTTAAACATAAGACAAATCCACAGGAGGATAGTCCAATGTACTAATTAATTTCAAATCAGACATTTTAAGAAAGAGGTACAATCCAAAAGAAACAGTACGCAATACCCTATAATTTAAGAAAGTTGAAGGTGTAGACAATGAAATTGAAAGAAATTCATTAAAAACCCGATCGATGACAAATATTCTCGATCGGGTTTTTTCATGTCCTTAGAAATGGAAAATGAAAGGGGTTACTTCTCAATCACTCTTACGCCCCAAGGTTCTATTTTCAGCATATCTTCTTGTGTGATTTCATTTTCTGTTGTCAGTTCTGTTCCTGCTGTTGCCTGAATCTGCACTTCTTCACCAGAATAGTTTAGATAGTAAGTAATTTTTTTTCCGTATGCATTCACACCTTTTCTAATTGCTATTGGAGCCTTTTGGTCTGGCATAGTCAGTCCGGCGTTTGTAAGTGCTCGTTCCAGAACAAGTTCTACAGTATGCGGATCGGTCATACAGCCAATGTAATATCCCTTTCCTACTCCAAAATTATTTTCTGTAATGGCAGCATAGTTTCCCCAGAATTTATGCTGATAAGATGCCAACACTTCTGCACCTTCTGTCCGCACAAGTTCCATGAACACTTTTGCTTCTCCAGATTCGCCATCTGGATAAAGAGAACCTGTAAGTCCTACCTGCTCAGGGAATGTAAACTGATCATAACTGATTCCCAGAGCTTCTCCGATGATACGCGGCTGTTTTTCTGTGCTGACCTTCACATGTTCATTGGTAAATCCAGATTTGAAGGTTGCGATCATCGTTCCGCCATCTTTTACATATGCTTTCAGCCTTTCCAAAGTAGAATCCGGTGCGCTGTAAAGAGCAGGTACTACGATCATCTGATATTTCTTCAGTTCCTCTGTTTCCGGTGAAATAAAGTCACATTCAATATTTCTTTCAAACAATACATCATAGATCCAACGAAGAACATCATTGTAAAAGATATTGCCATTTGCTCCTGAGGTTGCCTGAATTCCAAACCATTTCAGGGCTGTGAGAGATTCATTGCTGATAAGGATTGCAACTTTATTATCTTTTTTCAGGTCAACCAGATGATCCCCGAACTTTTTCCATTCATTTCCAACGATACTTACTTCACGATACACTTCATTTTCCTGGAAGTCGTGGCTTAAAACACCTTTCCAATAAGTCTCAAAAGAATTATGGATAGAATGCCAGTGCCAGTACATTACACTGTTTGCACCGGAAGCCAGGTGACTGTATGCGCAAAGGCGAAGCTGTCCTTTATAGGGAGTCCAGCAGGGGAAACCTTGTGCTTCCGTTTCAATAACAAAATAATTATCCTGCTTTAAAGATCTTGAAATGTCACCGCCAAGTGCAATCTCTTTTCCGGTAAGATTATCCTGATTCGGATGATAAATATCACATCCCGCGATGGTCACAGCATCAGATGCCTTAAAATGATTTACATCCGGCTGCACCCCGTAAGAATATCCTCTCCACTCATAATCAAAGTTATGAGTAATAAACTGATCCTCTCTCTTATATTCAGAAACGATCTTTGCCTGCCATGCCAGGAATTCATCCACCAGTGTTCTCTGGAACTTCTCAAATTCTGCACCAAGACTACCATTGATCGTCCCATTTACACTTGGGAAATCCTCCCATGCATTGATACGGTTACTCCAGTAATCCAGGCCAAACTCATGATTAAATGCATCCAGATCATCATGAAACTGTTCTCTGATATATTTTACAAAACGAAGCTGCACATTATCACCAGACGTGCCATAATGCTTTGTCTCATTATCAAGTTGGAATCCAATTACACACTTTCTATGGGCACTTACCTTCATCAGTTCACGGATCACTCGTTCTGCATAAAACAGATAGACTGGACTTGTGATGTCCATGATCTGGCGTTCTCCATATAACTTTCTTCCTGTCTTTGTAGTGACCATAACATCTGGATGTGCTTTTACCATCCAGGTAGGCACTGCGTAGGTCGGTGTACCAATGATAACCTGAATTCCTTCTCTTTCACATACATCCAGGACACGGGTCACATGTGAAAAATCAAAAACTCCATCCTGTGGTTCACAGGTACTCCAGGTAGATTCTGCAATACGGATTGTATTGATTCCCGCCTTTTTCATCATCTGAATATCTGTTTCCAGACGATCGTATGGCATATATTCATCATAATATGCCACTCCATACATTAACTGTTTCATTCTGAGTCTCCTTTTTAAAACAAGGCTGTACTATGTACAGCCCTGCATGTATTTTAACAATAAACCTTTGTTTCGTACGCTTTCAGTACGATTTCTCCCATAGCTTCTGCCTTGGTATCCATGTCTGTCATATTCTTCTTCAAAGTGATTTTCTGTTCCTTTGAAGAATAGTTTAATACAAACAGATACTGTTTTCCATTCTTTTCTTTTACTGCAAGTTCACATTCTTCTGGCAGCTGGATCAGTTCTGCATATGGCGTCAGAACTCCGGCATATTCCAGAAAGTCAACGGTATTATTTCTTGTAAACGTACCGCCAAAGTGGATTACTTTACCTTTACCAACTGTATTTTCAACTAATGCAGTCCTTCCCTGATAGAAGTCTTTATCATAGGTTGCAAGAGAAATGGCACTTTCTGCTGTAACATCCAGAATATCACTGAACAGACCTGTTTCCACCGTTTTTCCATTCCATGTCATACTCTGTGCTTCATCCGCAGGACCAACAAAAGTGAATTCAGAAACATCACTTCCGCTGATTCCGGAAAGAAGTCCCGGCATCGGCATCATGACACACTGACCAGTAATATCTTTCTGGCCTGTTCTTGCACCAATGATCAGTGTTCCACCCTGTTCCACATATACTTTTAAAAGTTCTGCACGCTTTTCTGTAAGGATCAGTGCATGCGGATAGAAAATGACAGGATATTTTTCAAGTTCTGCCACTTCTGTTTCATCTGTGATATACAGATAATCCAGAGGGGTATGAGAAACCTGAGAAGCATAGAAAATCTCGTATTCACTTTCATCTGCCAGTCTGTGATGCCATACGTCAAGATCTGCATCCCAGATATTATCATAATCACGAAGAAGCGCTACTTTTGCAACATATTTTGAACCAACCGTTTCATTGATCGCTTTCAGACGCTCCCATACCTGATGTACTTCTTTTAACTTACGATTGTCGCGATTATCATAATCAAGAATACCATGCCAGTAAATTTCTGTGCCCTTAGTACAGGTTCTCCAACGGAAATAACTTATATAGTCTGCACCATGGGCAACGCTCTGCATACTCCACAGCATCAGCTGTCCAGGTTTTGGTGCCGGCGCTTCCATACGGGTATTCCATCCATTTGCCCCAGACTGCTGTTCCATGATTCCGAAGTGTTCACAAATCGAACGTACTTCTGTCAGTTTACCACTCCAGTTACGGTCATTTAATCCAGTATTATGAAGCGGATCCTGATCCAGACAATATGCGAAGTTTGGATAAGAATCAAAAGTATAAACATCCAGAGATTCATCTGTCATCGCATGGTTATCCAGATGACAGAACATACCATTTGTAGTGATGAAATCACCTGGTTTGATATATTTACGAAGAATATCACTCTGCATCTTGCACCATTTTCTGGCACTGTCAGATACAAAACGAAGGTAATCCATTCTGTGATGTGGATTCACATGATTATTGATGGTGGTTCTTGGAACGAATATCTCATCCCATTCTGTGTATGTCTGATTCCAGAAAACCGTTCCCCAGGCCTGATTCAGTTTATCCAGTGTGCCATATTTTTCCTGAAGGAAACGGCGGAATGCAAGCGTATCACTTTCAGAATAGAATTCATTGATCTCACAGTTGATCTCATTGTCAATCTGCCATCCAATGACATTTGGATGTGGACCATAATGCTCCCCGATTTTTTCAACAATTCTCTTTGTGAGTTCCTGATAAACAGGAGAATTATAATTATAATGTCTTCTCATCCCGTGACGGAACTTTACTCCATCAAGACGGGCATTTAAGACTTCCGGGTATTTTTCTGTCAGCCATGCAGGCGGTGTAGCCGTTGGTGTTCCAAAGATTACCTTCATACCTGTTTTTCTTGCTACTTCCAAAAATTCATCAAAGAATTCATATGTAAATTCACCTTCTCTTGGTTCAACCAGGCTCCATGCAAATTCTGCAATACGGACAGTCTCGATTCCGTTCTCACTCATTCTTTTCAGGTCTTCTTCCCATAATGAACGATCCCAATGTTCCGGATAGTAACAGGTTCCCAACTGTAATCTGTCCCATTTGAATTTCTGCTCTTTTCTCATGTTTGATTTCTCCTTGATAAATATTATTATCCTTTTACTGCTCCTGCGACCATACCTTCCATGATCTGTTTATGCAGAAGAACGTAAACCACAATACTAGGAATAATGGTAAGAATAACTGCTGCAATCATTCCAACATAGTTTGTAGAATACTGTGCTTTAAAGTTTGTCAGACCAACCGGCAGAGTCATCTTTGCCTGGTCGGTAAGAAAGATTCTCGGAAGGAGAAGATCATTCCATACATTCAGAAACTGCACTACCATAACAGTGACAACTGATGATTTTGCAATTGGAATGATTACTTTAAAGAAACACTGCTTTACGGTACATCCATCGATAATAGCTGCTTCTTCCAACTCTCTTGGAATTCCCTGCATGAAACCACAGATGATAAAAATTGACATTGGGAATCCAAGTGCGATCTGTGGAATGATAACTGAAGCATGAGTATTCAGAATTCCAAGTCTCTTGAAAATAGAGAACATTGGAATGATCAGCCCGTAAATTGGAACCGTCATGCCGGCAAGGAATAATGTATATACCAGTTTGGAAAGTTTCCAGTCCATTCTTGTAATAGCATAAGAAGCCATAGTGGACAGTACTGCCGTGACAATAACAACTGTTACTGCTATGATCACAGAGTTACCAAAATATTTTAAAATACCACCGGTAACAATTGCGTCTCTGTAATTCACAAGGCTAAATGTTTCCGGCATACCCCATGTATTGGTATACAATTCCATATTTGTTTTAAAGGAAGCCTGCACAAGCCAGAAAATCGGATAAAGACATGTAATGGTAAATGCAATCAGCAGCACATATTTAATGGCAAGCCACACTTTTTCAGATGTTGATAATTTCATATGCCTTAGCCTCCTTACTTAGATTTGAATACAATATTGGAAATACCAACTGACATGAAGCATAAAATCATAAGGAAAACACCAATCGTTGCAGAATAACCGTAACGAAGAATATTAAATGCCTGATAATACATGTAGGTTGACATTACTTCTGTTGCATGATTTGGCCCACCAGCTGTCATTACTGCGATCAGATCGTAATATTTCAGGGATCCTGTAATGATCAGAACCGCATCAATCTGAAGGATTGGTTTGATCAGAGGGAGTGTAATGCTCTTAAACTGCTGCCATTCGGATGCTCCATCAATCTCTGCAGCTTCGAATAATTCGGCATCAATATTTCTCATTGCAGCAAGTTGAATGATCATATGATAACCCACATACTGCCACATAACTACAATGATGATCATAAATATGGCTATATCTTTGTTTGAAAGCCATGTCTGTGCGTATTTTCCAAGACCAATCGCTTTCAGCAGTCCGTTCAAAAGGCCATACTGTCCATTGTATATAAATGTCCAGATAAGCCCAACTGCAACACCACAAATAACGCTTGGAAGGAAGAATACCGTCTGGAAGAAAGACGCTCCCTTGATTTTTCTATGAATCGCATTTCCAAAGAACATAGCAAGTGGCATATGCGCAATCAGTGAGCCAATTACCATTGTAATATTGTTCTTCAGTGCCTTCAAAAATGTTCCGTCTTTGAACAGGTCAATATAGTTTTTGATTCCCACAAATTTATTGACATCCATCAGATTTGTCTCAAAAAATGAAAGATAAATATTATAAATGATTGGGATCAGTGCAAAACATACATAAATAATCAAAGCAGGAAGGATAAAAAAACAGATCGTTTTTTTGTTGCCAAATGCTTTTTTCATTTGCCTCTCCTCTCTTTCACCTATTTTTTTGTAAAAGAATAGCCACCGTAAAAGCGGCTATTCCTCAGAGAAATAAATAATTCATTATTTGGATTCAACGTATGCCTGAAGTGCATCGAAGCATGCCTGTGGATCATCGCCGTTTGCTACAGATACACACTGGTTATTGAATTCGTTTCCAAGATCTGCATCAACACGGTCAAGCCATGGTGTCATATTCTTCTGTTCTCCAAGAAGAGAAATAACTGTACCAAGCAGTGGAGACATCTTGCTGTTGTCAAGTTCCCAGTTTGTACATGGCATACGGCCATAATCATAAGCAAGCATAGAAGCATTTTCTTCGTTTGTCCAGAATTTCAGGAATTCTACTGCAGCTTCTACATTTTTACAGTTTGCTGTAATTGCAAAGGATGAATCAACAGAACCAAGGGTCACACCCTGATTTGCGGCATCTTTCTTTGGAATTACGAAACAGCTGATGTTTGCTGCTTCTGGAGTTGCATTTGCATCAGAAAGTGTAGATGCTTCCCATGAACCGTTGTAGTACATAGCTGTCATACCATTCTGGAAGAACATACGAGCTTCATCACCACTTACACCTGTAAAACCTTCTTCATAGTAACCATTATTCACTTCTTCCTGGAACATGGTTGCTGCTTCTACAAATGCAGGATCATTCCATGCACCTGTTCCTTCATAAAGAGAATTAAACAGATCATAACCCGCAATACCATTACTTGTTTCCTGGATATACTGAGATACCAGCCATGCATCTGCTGCTGTTGAAGCCAGAGAAATAGGTGTTACGCCGTTGTCTTTCAGGGTCTGGCATACATTTACAAATTCTTCATATGTAGTAGGAATTGTTACACCGTTTTCCTCAAAGATTCTGGTATTGTAGTACATAACTCCCATACTCTGCTGTGTTGGAATACCATAAACTTCTCCATTGTATGTCAAAAGATCAAGAACACCATCATTGAATGTAGCTTTCCATTCATCATCAAGATAGGAATCAAGGCTTACGATCTTTCCACCATTTACATAGTTGCCAAGATATCCCAGTTCCCATGTGAAGATAATATCTGGTTCAGAATCTGCCGCCATCTGTGTAGAAAGTGCTGTTTTGTAATCAGAATTTGAATAAAAAACTGCTTCTACTGTAATACCGCTTTCGTTGGATTCGTTAAATCTCTGGATGATATCTTTATATCCAGCTACCTGTGAATCACTTTCTGTACCATTCATCATAAGTGTCAGTGTTTCGCCCTCTGCCTGAGCTGTCATTGCTGTGCAGGCAAGTATTGTTCCAAGGGCAATTAATCCGAGTGTTTTCTTTTTCATTTTCATAACCTCCATTTTTGATTTTTTTCAGATGCGTCCATCCGTTATATGAGATAATGCTCACAGCTGTGCATTTATCCTTCATGATTTATATCTTTTACCGTTCCGCCTTCCAATATCTTAGAAGGGATACGGATAAGGTTGTGTTCCTTCTTTTCTTCGATAATGTCTATCAGCATCTTTGCCAAAAGTTCCCCCTGATGTTTCGGATTTCCTGTCACACAGGTAAGTTCCGGATATACATAACTCCGTCTGTAACTTCCGTCAAAACTGATAAGTGAAATATCATCAGGTATACTGACATGATTTCTCTGTAGCTCCTGAATCATCCCAAATGCAAATTCGTCGTTAAAACATATGATCGCAGTTGCATCCAGTTTTTTCTTGATCAAAAGTTTTGCTGCAATAATCCCTTTTTCAAAAAACTCTTCTTCGTATTCAAATCTGGTATCTGCATAATCGGCTCTGTACTCTTCCAGCTTGGGAATTCCCAGTATTTCCTGATGGCAGATTCCAAAATAGTAATCTTTTAATTTATCACCAAGAATCGGTTGCATAGTGTTGCACCATGCAGCCGTTCTTACATTCTTATAATTAATCGGGTTTGGACCTGCATATGCGATGCGGCGATGTCCTTTTTTCTTCAGGTATTCAATCGCCAATTCCATCCCCTGATAGGTATCCCACTCAACAATCGGAATACATCGTTTCAATGTAACATAATCTCCGTATCCAGCCATCACTGCCGGAAGGTAATAATTCTTCCCACAGGCCTGATCAAACTCAGGAGCAACCTCCTCATTCTGAAGGATAATGCCATCAATCATGGTAGTAGGAAGTTCTGAAAAACTGATACTTCCATTGATCAGAACCATGTAGTCTCTCTTCTTCGCCTCCTCCATCATACCGTTATACAGGTCTATGTTAAAAGCGTTGTGCAAATCTTTACAGTAGAATAAAATCTGCCGAACTTTACTCTTTTGCAGTGACATGGCCACCGGATTCGGAACATAATTGTATTCTTCTGCAATCTGGAGAATCCTCTCTTTTACTTCCTTCTTAACGTAGCCACTATTATTTACCGCTCTGGAAACAACAGATACTGAAACTCCAGCCATCTCCGCGATCTCTTTTCTGGTAATTTTCTTTTTCATCGGCAATCATCCACTTTTGTTTATTTTATATGTTTTTTAATATACATTTCTTTTTTTCTCATATATTCGTGCTTCTTTGTGGTTTTATCTTATCAATCTCCGTCATCTTTTTCAACACAATCAATTGTGGTCACGTGTCCACATTTGCAAGCGTCGTCATTTTGCACAAAGTTTGTTTTTAATATAATTTCTCCCTGAACTCTTTAAAGAAACAGAATTCTGAGTCAAGAATAGCGTAAACCCTCAAAGGAATCTGCATCCTCCTGGATTGATGTTAAAATAAAACCATAATCCAGGAGGATATTTTTTATAAACTTCTGCTTGCCTGCAAAATTATCAGATAAATATATTTTTATAAAAGTATTTGCAGAAAACTGTTGACAAATCTCAATTAATGTATTATCATTAAACCATCAAAAGAAAACAACTTAAACATAAGACAAATCCACAGGAGGACAGTCCAATGTACTAATTAATTTCAAATCAGACATTTTATGAAAGAGGTATAGTCCAATGAAATAGTTATCTTTTAATAAGCGAATCTCTTTAAGAGTTTATATAGATATCATATAAATCAGGAGGTACGGTCCAAAAGAAACAGCACGCAATACCCTATAATTTAAGAAAGTTGAAGGTGTAGACAATGAAATTGAAAGAAATTCATTAAAAACCCGGTCGATGATAAAGATTCTCGATCGGGTTTTTAATATTCTTCTATAAATATTTAACAGGCTCATAAATATCCCGTACTTTACTCAGTAAATGAATCGCTTCTCTCTCAGAAATATATTTATTCTGAAGTTCCATTTCTACAGGCACGATTCCTTGTTCTCCATGGTTTTTCAGATGCTCCATGAGGTTATGTTTTCTTTCCTCAACGGTTGCATGGATATCATAAAAATACAATCCGCTGCATCCCTCCATTCGCGGCTGCTCTCTGCGTACCATCCGTACTTTATCCCAGGGAATCAGAACATCCAACTGCTCTTTTATTTCATCAATTCTGGAATCTGAATCAATAATCCTGATAAATGCAATACGGTCTTTTTCTGTCAAATCTCCACTGACATAATTACGGTATGGAGATCGTTTCATCAGATTATAATCTTCCTCTTCCAGAGGATTCATATATCCTCTCCGATAGACAAACATATTACTCTCCTGCACAGCATAGATACAATATCCCAGCTGGAGTCTTCGGAAAATGCTGTCCAACTCTCTGGCATTCTCTCTGGAAATAGGTGTAACATCCAGATATTGCTTCTCTTTAATATCATACAGGGCTGCCCCATCCATTACAATCACCGGCAGATTCATATCCATCGTTCCCATCTGGGAAAGTAAAAATGCCGGAGCCCATTTTGAAACCAGGCATATCCTTGCCCCTTCACTGTACAATCGATTCAACAAAACCAGTATCTTGGAATCCACGTGCGCATAACGGTCAGGCACCAGATCCTGAAGACGCACAAAAAAGATATATTCCGGATGCTTTTCTCTTGGCAGACTAAACCAGTCCACTACCTCCGCAACCAGAATTCCAATTCCCATATCCAACACTCTATTTGCAGTCTGCACTAGGGGATGATCAATAATATCAGGAAAATCTACCACAATGCTCAGAAATACAATTGCTGCCAGAGCTGCTGTATTTGACTGTTTTAATACCACCGTGGAATACAGTGTAACCATCACACCTGCCGCCATCAGCATATATACCAGCACCATATACTTAGAAACAGTGGGAACGATTTCCAAAAACTGTAAAAACAAAAGTCCCCAGAATGCCCCTAACAGCGTTCCAATCACACGATCCATGGATTGGCGCATAACATCTTTTCGAAAAGGCTGCATACAGATAATCGCTGCCACGCAGGATTCTGAAATCATTCCCCGATACCCTCTGACCATGTGGATCAAAAGACACAGCAAGACTGCAATACCGGTTTTCACAATGCGCTGCCCCAGCGGCGGGATTTTCATTTTTCTTTTCAGTTTATTTTCCCGGACCTCGATATCCATTTCGTTCCCCCGTAAAAAGTTTCTTTCATCTGGTTCTTGTCTATTATTATATGGATTCCCGCCCCATCACACAACCATCTTTTAAAACCCATTTTTCCCGTCAATCATCCGCCAGTTCTTGCATAGTTACTGTTCACATACGTTCCAGTAACGATGAAAAAGCCATGCAAAATCACCTTCGGTGATGGCTTTTTCACTGTAGACCTCGGGTTTTGCCAAGCAAAACACCTCGCGGAATAGTGGCATCTGAACAGTAACCTTGCATATACCTATAAAAACTGTTATGATGATGAAAACAGCCATAACTGTTAC
>JBJEMC010000271.1:0-4198 GCA_051879475.1 Muricoprocola sp.
GCCATGCAAAATCACCTGCGGTGATGGCTTTTTCATTGCAGACCTCGGGTTTTGCTTCACAAAACGCCTCGCGGAACATTGGTATCGGAACATTTTCCCAGAATACGACTCATTCTCTTCCTGCAGTAGAAGAATGCAGGAATCAGAAATGCATCTGCAAAGATCCATGCCAGTATATTTGCAATGCAGATTCCGTTAAATCCAAGCAATTTCACTCCCACTGTACCTGCCAGGGTGCGGGCAAGCATCTCCATAACCCCGGCTGTAATGGCAAATATGGAAAATCCCATACCCTGGATAGCAAAACGCACCACATTGACCAAAACCAGGAGGCAGTATCCAGATGCACAGACCACCATAAAACGGTAAGCATAGTCCATTACCTGAACATTGGGCTTATCAAGGAAAAGCATGGAGAGCTGTCTTCCAAAAAGCACCACAATCACAAGCAAAACTGCAGAAACTGCAAATCCGCAAAGAGCTGCTGCTTTTACTCCCTTTCCTACACGGTCCAGTTTTCCTGCTCCCACATTCTGGCCACAGTAAGGTGCCATAGTCTGCCCCAGTGCTTCAATAGGACAGACGATAAAGTTTGCTATTTTCTGCGCCGTAGTTACCCCTGCAACTGCCACTGCCCCAAAACCGTTCAATGCACTGGTGATCACCAGGCTGCCTATTGCTGTGATGGAGTACTGCAGACCCATAGGAATTCCCACAAAACAGAGATTTTTCATATAGGATCGTCTTGGTCTCCACTCTTCTTTGGATATTTTCAGAATCGCAAACTTCTTTTTCATATAGAAAAAGCAAATCACTCCTGACATTCCCTGAGAAATAACCGTAGCCATTGCCGGTCCTTCTACCCCCGTATGGAGTACCACAATAAAAAGAATGTCCATTCCGATATTGATCACAGATGATATTGCCAGGAAAATCAGCGGTGTCTTACTGTCTCCCAGGGAGCGCAGAATCGCTGCCAGCATATTATATAAAATCGTACAGGGAATACCGAAAAAAATAATTACAATATATGTATAAGAATATTCAAAAATATTATCCGGAGTATTCAAAAGAGTCAGAAGCGGTCGACAAAAAATTACAACCAAAGTCGTTAACACCACTGCAAATGTAATACACAGCCATGTGCTGTTCGCTGTATATTTACGCAGATCACTCTCTTTTTTAGCTCCAAACATCTGGGCAATCGGAATTGCAAATCCGTTGCAGATTCCCATACAAAATCCAATAACCAGGAAATTCAGACATCCGGTGGCTCCTACTCCGGCCAACGGCTCCACTCCCAAAAATTTTCCTACAATAATCGTATCCACCATACTGTAAAACTGCTGAAACAGCATTCCCAAAAACAAAGGAAATGCAAAGCCTATAATCAGGCGAATCGGTTTTCCTTCCGTCATACTCTTCGTCATTGTGTTCTATCCTCCATGAATTATAATTTTGTTACTGTTCACGTGCGTTCCAGTAACAATGAAAAAGCCATGCAAAATCACCTGCGGTGATGGCTTTTTCATTGCAGACCTCGGATTTTGCAAAGCAAAACACCTCGCGGAACAGTGGCACCTGAACTGTAACATATTTTTTCTCTAAAATCATTTTCTGGTATACAACATCACCAATTTTGTAATAATAATGATTTTTTATTGTTGTTTCTATAACAATACCGCTGTATACTATAACAAAACCGCCAAATTTTTACATACGTGATATTTTTTAAGAATGGAGAGAACATATGCCTTCCGTAAACCAGATATCTTTTCATACAACAGAAAATCGCAGCATCATTTCCCCTGACGGAAAGGAAATCAAGCAGCATGGAACTCCGGACTTTCCCTGCGGATGCTACAGCATTTCCAATGGACTGCAAGTGCCCTGGCACTGGCATGAGGAATATGAGTGTACCATCGTTATGCAGGGAGAGATCTGTTATCACACTCCCCAGGGAGAATTTCTGCTCCATGCGGGAGATGGAATTTTCCTGAATTCCGGAACTTTGCATACTTCTGAGTTGGTTTCCGAAACCGGACATTCTCTGATTACCCTGGTTTTTCATGGAAGGCTGGTATATGGCAGCATAGACAGTGTTTTTTATCATAAATACACAAAACCACTTCTGTCTCCTGATGCCCCGGCTCTTTTTCTTCTTCATAAAAATGTGACCTGGCAGGCTGCCATTTTGGATCGCATGAAAAAAGCCCACCGGCTGTGTCAAAACAAACCAGAGGGCTATGAATTTCAAGTTCGTACACTGTTGTCCGAAACCTTATTTGATCTTTACTGTTACCGAAATGTCTCAGAAGAACAGACTATCCCGGTCAGTGCGTTTGAAAATGATCGCATCAAGCAGATGCTAAGCTATCTGCAGGAAAATTATACCTGCCCGATCTCTGTGTCAGAACTGGCAGAACGCGCCAGCATTTCTGAACGCGAATGTCTGCGCTGCTTTCAAAAGGTTCTTCGGCTTTCTCCTATTCAGTTTCTGATCCGCTACCGCCTCTCCAGAGCCTGTATCCTTCTGAAAGATACAGATCTTTCCATTCTGGAGATTGCCAACAGCTGTGGATTCGAAAGTCCCAGCTATTTTACAAAAACCTTTCGGGAACATGCCGGATGTACTCCACGTGCCTACCGGCAGAAAGCCCGCCAACTGCCCACTGCCAAAACATGAAAAACACATGAAAGGCGAAAGCGATCACATCCTTATGCTTCTCTCATCCACACAAGCATTTCGCCTTTTCCACGGTTATTCCATACTGCATACGGAACCGCTTTCAGCTTCACCGGAACATAAGACGGTTTCACTTCTTCATAGAGTTCTTCACTTACCTGGCTATAATCAATTTTCTGACCATCAAATACTGCACAAAGTGTTCCGCCCAGAAGATTCTCATCATACTGTGCTTCCACTTTTACAGAACTGTCCACGATCACAGAATTCAGATAGGATCCGTTATCGATTTCTTCCAGACAGAATACCCAAGGTCCCTTCATCAGGGCAACTTTCCCGATATTATCCCGTACTCTCGGGTTGCAGTGTACAAATCTAAATTCCACATCCAGTTCTACTTCCAGCACATCCTGTGGATTCCAGATCCTGTTCAGATACAGATAACCATCCTTTTCCTCATAAACAGCTGCTTCTCCGTTTACTTTTACCACTACCTGTTTGGAATATGCCGGCTTTCTCACAGCCATCGTAAATTCACATGCTTCATTGCCTGTGAGCACATAACGAAGTTTTCCACTTCCCGGATAATCTGCTTCCAGCTTTACCTTTACGTTTCCCTGTTCCAATTCTGCCTCAATCTCGCTGCTGATAAACAGATTGGAATACAGCGTATTCTTATCCACTGCATACATATAATTGCCCATGGACGCCAGTGTTCTCGCAATATTCGGAGGACAGCATGCACAGCCAAACCATTTCTGACGGGTAGTCATGACGTGACGCATGGTTGGATTCTTCTCTGCGATCTCCGGAACTACTTCCAGCGGATTTACATAGAAGAAATGTTTTCCATCCATGGCAATTCCGGAAAGCAGTGTATTATACAGAGCTTTCTCCACGATATCCATGTATTTTCCTTCTTTTGTAATCTGGAACATTCTGTTGGAAAACATGGCAAGACCGATGGATGCACAAGACTCTGAATAATTGGTATTATTAGGCAGATCGTAATCTGTAGTAAATCTTTCACCATAAGATGCAGATCCGATACTTCCGGTAATATACATCCTCTTCTCTACAATGTTCTCCCACAGTTTTTTACACTGGTCAAGCATTTCTTCATCCTGATACTCTTCTGCCAAGTCTGCCATGGCACTGTACAGATATACGGCTCTTACCGCATGTCCTTCCGCTGTAAACTGCTCATTTAAAGGCTTATGTGCCTGACAGTAATCCATTTTAAAATCTTTAAATTCCGGGAAGATATACTTGCCATTTTTCATTCCCTCTTCAGAAAGAAAATAAGCCGGCTGCTTTCCTCTTTCCCTTACAAAGTAATTTGACAGATCCAGATATTTCTTCTCACCAGTTACACGATACAGCTTCACCAGTGCCAGCTCTATCTCCGGATGTCCAGGGTAACCATGGATCTTTCCTTCTTCTTCGCCAAACACTTCATAAATATAATCTGCAAATCTGCACACCACATCCAGGATCTTACGCTTTCCGGTT
>JBJEMC010000272.1:0-4180 GCA_051879475.1 Muricoprocola sp.
AAATATAAATGATTCCCATAGCCAGAATCAAGGTAATGGCAAGCAGCAGGATAAGATAAATCTTAGATGCAGAAGTTGTCGTGGAGGTAACGATTTTGATATCCATATACAGAATAATTCCCGCAACCAGCATCACAAGCCACATAATAGTTGACTGCTTGAAATTTTCCTTAAAGGCTTTCCAGTACCCCTTCACAATATAAGATTCTTCATTCCTCGCCATCTTAAGGGTAATGGAGTAAAGGGCTGTTGTAGCTGCACCTATAGTAACAATAGGAATACAGGAAATAATAAAAAGTAAGTTGAGAATGACCAGATCAGCAAGTCTTCCAAGAGCCTGCCATACCGGACCATCCATGTTAAAAAATCCGTTCATAGTAATTTCTCCGATCTGTTTTGTAGTTTTAACCCAGTATAATGGAAAATACTGAAAAAATCAATAGAACAAACCCCTTGACTTTGCGATTCCATTAGGTTACTATAATTACCGTGGGTTAAAATAACCGATATAACAGATCAAAAACGATGACGAAGACAGTACATTTACAAAGAAAACCGCAGCGAGTCAGGGAGGGTGCGAGCCTGGTGTGAGTATGGTAAATGGAAGATCCCTTCTGAGTTGCAGAGGTGAAGGCTGTTGGCATGTGTGTGGCAGGAATAGCTTCTGTCGGTATTCTACCGTTAACAGGAACACGTATAAATGATAACTATTCGGAAGAGAACATCTGGTATCTGGATAAAAACCAAATAGTTAACGTATGGTGTAACAGGTGGTATAGCGAGCTTTCGTCCTTTTACGGGCGGGAGCTCTTTTCATTATAGGAAATTGTGATTCCCTATAATGAAAAAACGCTCCGCGAGGCGCACTCGCGCGATGGAAATTATGTTGTTGAAGCAACCGCGCTCGGCGTGAGAATGTGCCAAAGCACATTCTATTTTAACAGCACTAGTAATAATAAGAGAGGAGAATATGATGTACGGAAAAGTCTCTACTGACCTGAATTTTGTGGACAGAGAAAAAGAAGTTTTAAAATTCTGGAAAGACAATCAAATTTTTGAAAAGAGTATGGAAAACCGCAAAGATTGTCCAACTTACACATTTTATGATGGACCGCCTACAGCAAATGGAAAACCACATATTGGCCATGTGCTGACCCGTGTAATCAAAGATATGATTCCACGTTATCAGACTATGAAAGGTAAGATGGTTCCCCGTAAAGCAGGATGGGATACACACGGTCTTCCTGTAGAACTGGAAGTGGAAAAGCTTCTTGGTCTGGATGGAAAAGAACAGATTGAAGAATACGGTCTGGTTCCATTCATTGATAAATGTAAAGAAAGTGTCTGGAAATACAAAGGTATGTGGGAAGATTTCTCCAATACAGTTGGTTTCTGGGCTGATATGGATGATCCATATGTAACATACGACGATGATTATATTGAATCAGAATGGTGGGCTTTAAAAGAAATCTGGAATAAAAAACTCCTTTATAAAGGATTCAAAGTAGTTCCTTATTGCCCTCGCTGTGGTACTCCTCTGTCTGCACAGGAAGTGGCACAGGGTTATAAGACAGTAAAAGAACGTTCTGCTATCGTTCGTTTTAAAGCAGTTGGGGAAGACGCATATTTCCTGGCATGGACCACAACTCCATGGACACTGCCATCCAATACAGCACTTTGCGTAAATCCCAATGAAATATACTGCAAGGTAAAAGCAGCAGATGGATACACTTACTACATGGCAAAAGCACTTCTTGACACAGTGCTTGGCAAATTGGGAACAGAAGAAACGCCGGCGTATGAGATCCTGGAAGAATATCTGGGAAAAGATCTGGAATACAGAGAATACGAACCGCTCTATGCATGTGCCGGAGAAGCGGCTGCAAAACAGCGAAAGAAAGCTCATTTTGTAACCTGTGACGGATATGTAACCATGTCAGATGGTACCGGTATCGTTCATATCGCACCTGCATTTGGTGAAGATGACGGAAGAATCGGACGCGAATACGACCTTCCATTTATCCAGTTTGTAGATGGCAAAGGTAACATGACAGCAGATACTCCATATGAAGGAATCTTTGTTAAGAAAGCAGATCCAATCATTCTGACGGATCTGGAAAAAGAAGGAAAACTGTTTGATGCGCCTAAATTTGAGCATGAATATCCACATTGTTGGAGATGTGATACTCCACTGATCTATTATGCTCGTGAATCCTGGTTTATCAAGATGACAGCAGTAAAAGACGATCTGATCCGCAATAATAAGACAATTAACTGGATCCCGGAAGGTATCGGAACAGGACGTTTCGGTGCATGGCTGGAAAATGTACAGGATTGGGGGATTTCCCGTAATCGTTACTGGGGAACTCCGCTGAATATCTGGGAATGTGAATGTGGATGCCAGCATTGCGTTGGAAGCCGTCAGGAACTTTTCGAGATGAGTGGAAATGAGGCTGCCAAGACAGTAGAATTCCACAGACCATATATTGATGAAATCACCATCAAGTGTCCGGAATGTGGAAAAGACATGCATCGTGTACCGGAAGTAATCGACTGCTGGTTTGACTCTGGAGCCATGCCATTTGCACAGCATCATTATCCATTTGAAAATAAAGAAAAATTTGAGCAGCAGTTCCCTGCACAGTTTATATCTGAAGCAGTAGACCAGACTCGTGGATGGTTCTACTCTCTGCTGGCAGAGTCCACACTGCTTTTCAACAAAGCACCTTATGAAAACGTAATCGTTCTGGGACATGTTCAGGATGAAAATGGACAGAAGATGAGTAAGTCCAAAGGAAATGCCGTAGATCCTTTTGAGGCACTGGAAACATACGGAGCAGATGCGATCCGCTGGTATTTCTATGTGAACAGTGCTCCATGGCTGCCAAACCGTTTCCACGGAAAAGCAGTTCAGGAGGGACAGCGTAAATTCATGGGTACTCTGTGGAATACCTACGCATTTTTCGTTCTTTATGCGAACATTGATGAATTTGACGCAACGAAATATACGTTAGAGTATGACAAACTTCCTGTAATGGATAAATGGCTTCTCTCCAAGATGAATACTATGGTAAAAACCGTAGATGACAGCCTTGGAAATTACCGTATCCCGGAAGCCGGCCGTGCCCTTCAGGAATTTGTTGATGACATGAGTAACTGGTATGTACGCCGCAGCCGCGAACGTTTCTGGGCAAAAGGAATGGAACAGGATAAGATCAATGCCTATATGACCCTGTACACAGCTCTGGTTACTGTTTCCAAAGCTGCAGCACCAATGATTCCATTTATGACAGAACAGATCTATCGCAATCTGGTATGCAGCATTGACAGTGAGGCTCCGATCAGTGTGCATCTCTGTGACTTCCCAGAAGTAAATGAACAGTGGATCGATGCTGACCTGGAAGCAGATATGGATGAAGTCCTGAAAATCGTTGTAATGGGACGTGCCGCAAGAAATGCAGCAAATGTAAAGAACAGACAGCCAATTGCCAACATGTATGTAAAGGCACCAAAGGTACTGTCCGAATTCTTCTCAGATATCATCCGGGATGAGTTAAATACCAAGAAAGTGACTTTCACAGAAGATGTGGATGGTTTCGTAACATATAACTTTAAACCACAGATGAGAACGGTTGGTCCAAAATATGGAAAACTTCTTGGAGAAATTCGCCAGGTACTTCCGACCTTGGATGGCCAGGCTGCCATGGCAGAACTTAAGGAAACCGGTGCAATCCATCTTGACATTAATGGTCAGCCTGTTGTATTATCAGAAGATGATTTGCTTATAGAAACGGCTCAGTCTGAGGATTATGTGACAGAACAGGATAATGAAATTACCGTAGTTCTGGAAATCAAACTGACTCCTGAACTGATCGAAGAAGGCTTTGTAAGAGAATTAATCAGCAAGGTACAGACTATGAGAAAAGAAGCCGGATTTGAAGTAACAGACAGGATCGTGATCTATGCTATGGGTAATGATAAGATTGAGGAGATACTCACTGCCCATAAAGAGCAGATTCAATCCGAAGTACTTGCAAACGATACTGTTTTTGGAAGCACAAATGGTTACACAAAAGAATGGAATATCAATGGTGAAAAAGTAACTTTGGCTGTGGAAAAACAGTAGAACGATACCGGTGTTAAGAGAAAAGACTGGCAACCGGTTACAACGAAAGGGAGA
>JBJEMC010000273.1:0-4129 GCA_051879475.1 Muricoprocola sp.
GTGTTAAGCACGCCGCCAGCGTTCATCCTGAGCCAGGATCAAACTCTCAATAAAAAGTTTGTCTAGATCAGAACCACCTCGTGCTACTGCACTCGGTGACGCGGCGCTCCTCAAATGCTCGTGCAAGCACAGCATTTTCATCGCTACTCGCGCAACTTTCTAGCTAATTCTTATCCCTTTACTGTTTTTAAAGGTCAGTCCCTTAAATGAATTCTTTTAGAATTTTCAAGGTTGTATCACTGTTCAATTATCAAGGTTCTTATGTTTGTTGTCTCGCGACAGCTTGTTTAATATATCACAGCCGTTCTCATTTGTCAACAACTTTTTTACTTATTTCTTGCTGTGTGATTACTCATCAATGACAGCTTTTATACTTTATCACCCCCTCGCCTATTTGTCAACAGCTTTTTTATTTCTTTTTTCCATTAATTTTCTGCTCCAAATACCATTCTCATAATTTCTGAAACTGCAACAAGTATGGTATTTTTCCCGGTTGCATACCACCATTTCAAGCTTTCAATCTATCAAATGCCAGTTGCATCTCGATAACAAGTATAACAACTATACTTTCTCAAAGCGATATTTCTGTCTGACATCCGGGTATTTGTCATGATCCACTTCACTCATAAACATAGCAAAGGGACGGGCACAGATTTTAAACGGAGCGTAAAGTGCCTGATAGATCACCAGATTCTCTCCCGTCTCCGTATGCTGCGCAAAAGCCAGAACCTTGTACAGATATTCTGACGTATTTTCTGATACCCATTCCCGTTTAAAATGTCGGACAATATCTCCCACATGGATATCTCTTTCCGTCACTTCTTCCACTGGTGCTTCTGGTTCAGTACCCAATTCGACATACTCCTCTTTATCCAGGGAAAGGGGAATTCCTGATTTACCTCTGATATGTACTCCTCCATACCATGTACCGGTTACTTCAAAGATGTCGCCTACTTCATATTCCAGTGAATATTCATTATTTTTCTTGATAATTCTTATTTTTGTCATTGTATGCTCCTTTTTCTTTCTGTACAGGATAAATCTCTATCACCCAAAGCAGAAATTTTCTGTTATTGTAACACTCCTTACCTTTGATTTCTATATATATAATTCAAAATACTTTGCTCTGTGGACTTAATTTTAAAATTATTTCATTCACAGTCAACCTATTTACTAACCATTTTTGACTTATTTTTAATTTGTTAGATTTACAGTCAACTTATTTTGCTTGCTGTTTTGACTTGATTTTTGATTTGTTGAATTCAAGGTCAACTTTTATTGCTTACCTACTTAACTTTCTTTTAAAATAACTTGATTTGCGGTCAATTTAAGCACTGATAAAAATGACTTAATATAGAAAAAACAAATTTACAATCAATTGGATATAGAAGAAAAAGGTTGTCCACGTAGGGCAACCCTCTATAAACCAAAATATCATTTTATTATTTGACTTACTATATCCTCTCCCTAATCTTCTGATAACTTTCAGGATCATTGATATTACTAAAAGCTTGGTCTGGACATTCTGTATGATACAGGGCAAAGCTGATCTCGTTTAAAAAGCGGTACACGGATGACTTGCCTTCTTTTAAAAATGCTTCTATCTCCTTGTAGAGGGATGCATCATATACTGCCATCAGGGATTCTTCTTTTCCATTATGGCAGAGAAGTGTTGCTTTCTTTTCGGTTTCTTTCATTGCTGTCTGCAGAAGTTCCCGCAGTTCTGATACGGGAACCAATGGGGTATCTACCCCAAGAACAAGGCATTTTGGAGTTTTCGCCCTTCGCAGGCAGCTTTCCAGTCCTCCCAAGGGCCCCTGACCCAGTATCCAGTCAGGAACAATTTCTTCGCTGCAATGCTCTCCCCGGTAACCGGAGACCAGGATTTCTTTTGCCCCAAGTTGTTTTCCTTTTTCGATCTGTATTTCGAGAAAGGTCTTTCCATCTAATGTCAGAGCAGACTTTTCTCTTCCCATACGACTGCTGGCGCCTCCTGCCAGGATGATCATGGTAAACTCCTGCAAAA
The DNA here is from genome assembly GCA_051879475.1 of Muricoprocola sp. Lineage (GTDB taxonomy): Bacteria > Bacillota > Clostridia > Lachnospirales > Lachnospiraceae > Marvinbryantia. The sequence continues at coordinate 2,027 of JBJEMC010000273.1, forward strand.
GGCTCTCATTTTCTGGCACAGTTCGTTGCCTCCCCGGTAAGAATTTCCAGTCCATGCTTCAGTGCCGGAATGATATACTCCAGGCTCTCCCTCACCGCTTTCGGACTGCCTGGAAGGTTCACAATGAGAGTTCCTTTACGGATTCCTGCTGCTGCCCGGCTGAGCATAGCTCTCGGTGTAATGGTCATGCTGTAAGCTCTCATAGCTTCCGGTATTCCCGGCACTTCCCGTTCCACGATATCCTTTGTAGCCTCTGGCATGCAGTCTCTTGGTGAAAATCCGGTTCCGCCCGTTGTCACGATCAGTTCTGCCATGTGTTCATCAGCAATCCTTGCCATTTCCTCCGCCAACATTTTTCTGTCATCCGGCAACAAAATGGTGTGTACCACCTCATAACCGTCTGCTTCGAGAATCTCTCTGATCACAGGACCGCTTAAGTCCTCCCTTTCCCCGGCATAACCGGAATCACTGGATGTAATAATTGCTGCTCTCATATTCTAACCTCCTATCTGGGACATCAGCCTGCTTTCTTCTGAGGTAATCTCATCTGCCGTAAAATGGTGGCTGGCCGGTTTTTCCCATATCACTTTTTCTATGGCACGGGTCAGTTCCTGATCCGTGCATCCGTTTCTGATCATCTTCTTCAAATCTATTCCTGTCTGATACTGCAGGCAGGCTTTTAAGTACCCTTCCGCTGTCATCCGCACTCTGTTGCACTTGTCACAGAATTTGTGCGTCATGGCGCTGATAAATCCAATCTTTCCCTGAAAGCCTTCTATCTCATAATAATGGCATGGACCATTTCCGTAACGCTGCATAATCGGCTTCATGGTTCCATAAGCACTCTCTAAGATGGCGCAGATCTCATCCTCGCCCCGGAAACGAAACTCTCTTCCATATCCGATCGGCATCATTTCTATAAAACGCACATGCATCGGATATTCTTTTGCCAGTCCTGCAATAGAAATTAAATTATCCGACTTTTCCAGCACCGGAACACAGTTTATTTTAAGACCAACCTGGGGATACCGAAGAGCCTCTTGCAGCCCCTCCAGCACCTGGGGCAGCTTCTCCCGCCTGGTTATTTTCTGAAAATCTGCTGCATCCAGGGTATCCAGACTGATATTGATATCATCGATTCCCGCATCTGCCAGTTCTTTCATCTGCTCTTTTAAAAGTACCCCATTCGTAGTCAAAGTCACCTTTTCTATTCCTGGAATCTCTTTCAGCATTCTTACCAGAGAAGCACAGCCCTTACGCGTCAGAGGCTCACCGCCTGTCAGTTTGATTTTCCGTATTCCCAGAGAGGTCATACAGACGCAGATTCTCTCAATTTCACTGTATGTCAGGATTTCTTCATGGGAAACCTGCTCAATTCCATCTTCCGGCATACAATACACACATCTTAGGTTGCACCTGTCTGTAATGGATATCCGCAGATAATCAATTTCTCTTCCATATCTGTCTTTCATGTCTGTTCCTGTTCTTTCGGGTTTTTGAAATGCCCGCTTTTTCCTCCGCTTTTTTCTGCCAGATGAATCTCTGTCAGTTCCATCGTCTTATCAATCGCCTTGCACATATCATAAATTGTCAGCAATGCCACATTTACTCCTGTCAAAGCTTCCATCTCCACTCCGGTCTGACCTTCTGTCTTTACCGTACAGATAACCGTGATCTCCAGCTGCTCTTCATCCAGTTCAAAATCCACTGCACATTTCTGGATCATCAGGGGATGACACATGGGAATCAGATGGGAAGTCTGTTTCACTCCCATGATTCCGGCCACACGGGCTACTCCCAGCACATCCCCTTTTTTTACCGTTCCCTGTTTTACTGCCTCCATCACCGCCTGGCTGACCCGGATCTTCCCTTTTGCCACGGCTTCTCTGGATGTAGGTACTTTACCGGATACATCCACCATCACTGCATTTCCCTTTTGATCAAAATGATTCAATCCGTTTTCCATTTATCTAATCTCCTCTTTCAAATCAGAAATCTCTCTGGTATAATCATATCACATAGTAAAGACGAATGAAAGTTATCTTTTGGTTACAGTTCAGGTGCCACTGTTCCGCGAGGCGTTTTGCTTGGCAAAACCCGAGG
>JBJEMC010000274.1:0-4118 GCA_051879475.1 Muricoprocola sp.
AGTTCTTCAAATAGCAGCAGTTCAGGCGGAGGCTGGGATGACAGTTACATCATGTATGATGTAGACTCCCGTTATATTCCGAAGGATGAGCTGGATCAGTTAAGTACCTGGGAACTGGCAGCATTGAGAAATGAGATTTTTGCCCGTCATGGAAGAATCTTTACAACAGAGGAATGGAGCAGTTATTTTGCTCAGAAGTCCTGGTATACACCACAATATGAAAACGTAGATAGCATGCTCAATGACTATGAATGGAAGAACCTGGAGGTCATTATGCAGTTAGAAGCGCAGCGAAATTAGGAGGTACCAGTGATGGCAGATAAAGAAAACCAGCAGTATAAATGGCGACAGAGAAAGAAACGGAATTCTTACATTGCGGCATGGCTCATTGTAGTAATTTTGATAAGCATACTGGGAACCTTTGCATTTAATGGAATGCAGACCAGTGATCCTTTGAAGGTTGCCAAGAAATATATAGAGGATAACATTGGAGTTTCTGAATATACAGTAGAAACCGGGGACAGATCCTTAAATGACCAGAATCAGTTTGTGCAGGAATATACCTTCACTTATACGGCTGACGGAAAAGAAACAACCCGTAAGCTGAACATGGTGGAACAGGAAAAGAAGAAATATGGAGTCTTCGACCAGTGGGGAATGAATTCTTCTGCCAGTGCAGATACAATGGATTTTGACTTGATTGCACCGGTGGATTCACAGGTTCTGGTAAATGGAGTCGCTCCTGCAGAGGATGAAATCAAGGAAGATGACACGCTTTCACCTGCAGTGGTATGTTATCAGTTGACAGGCGTGGACGCAAAAGATTGTAAGGTTCAGGTGAATGGACTTCCATTTGATTCTTATGAGGTGGACGTACAGAAGGGTGTTTCTGTAGTAGATGTGAGAGATGGTCTCACCGTTGGTGAGAACGCTCAGACCCAGATGACAGAACTTGGCAAGAAGATGATCAATGAGCTTTATGCAGCTGCTTTTGAGAACAAGAAAGCAGATCAGCTCAGCAATCTTTTTGATAACGCACCGAATAAAGCAAACCTTTATAAACAGATTGTAAAGAATCTGTATGACGGAGATGAGCTGAAGATAGACAGCATCACATTTAAAGAGTTTAAGCCTACATTCGGAGAAGTTTATTATCCTGGAAAGGATGAGGAAGCGTATATCGGAATGGAAATGGAACTGGCTTATACGGTAGAGTATGAGATGGCAGCTGCAGCAGAAACAGAAAGTACCGAAGCAGTAGAAGAAAGCACCGAAGAGATGCCTGCTACAGAAGCAACCGTTCAGAAAAAGAAAGCAGCAAAAGTTGCTACTTTGAGTTTCAAGTATGAGAAAGGAAACTGTATCGTTACTTCTATCGAAGTGCCAAATGCAATTTCATAGTTACAGTTCATGCAGCAATTGCAAATGAAAAATGGGCGCGTGTGAACTGCAATAGTTCTATTTAGAATGATTGGAGATATGAGTATGGATCAGAATTCCATCTATAAAATAAGCAGAGTGATGGGACCGGTCGTCGTTCATTTTTTCATTATTAATATGGTTAATATGGTTGGGCTGCATGAAGATGCAGCCTTTCTGACCACTTTGGCAGCGATAGTTGCGCTGCCGATTTTTCTTTTCTGGTATCGGGAAGACTCGAAATTCGAAACAAAAAGAGAAAGAAAATTTAGGGCTCGTGATGTTTTCACAATCATATTATTGGCTTTGTGTGCGAATCTGATTTTAACGATTGTGATGAATCAGCTGCAGGTATTTTTCTCCCTGCCAAATGACAGCCAGGAAAGATTGTTTGCCAGCAATCTGGCAACGCAGGTAATTGGAATCGGGATAATTGTTCCAATTATGGAAGAAGTATTATTTAGAGGACTTGTGTATCGCCGATTAAAGGCTTATAATGATAGTTGGGGTTCTTTATTATTGGCAGCTGTGATGTTTGCGGTTTACCATGGAAACCTGGTGCAGATGATATTTGCATTTCCCATGGCGGTGATCTTGATATGGTGTTACCGAAGGTGGGAAACTTTGCTTGCGCCAGTTGTTTTTCATATAACAGTAAATTTAAGTTCCGTTATAATTATGGCAGTGTTTTCATAAAGACTATCAAGACGAAAAAGGAGAGGCAAATGAAGAAAGAAATATTAAGTTGGATCAGCTGTTTTGTTGTGGCTTTGGTAGCGGCATTTTTAATTGTCACATTTGTAGGACAGCGTGTAGGCGTGGACGGACATTCTATGGAATCAACTCTTCAGGATGCAGACCAGTTGATCTGCGATAAGATTACGTATCGTTTCAAGGATCCGGAGCGATTTGACATTGTAATCATTTATCCGGATGATTCGAAGGATAAACGGTGGATCAAGCGTATCATTGGTATGCCGGGAGAAGAAGTCAGAATTGACGAAAATGGCAATATCTATATCAATGGGGAAATTCTGGAAGAAGATTATGGAAAAGAAGTCATCTTAGATCCGGGTATGGCAATCAATCCGATTACTTTAGGTGAGGATGAATATTGGGTGATGGGAGATAACCGTAACCACAGCAGTGACAGCAGGGTGATTGGACCTGTAAGCAGAGACCACATTTTGGGAAGAGCTATACTGAGAATCTATCCATTCAGTAAGTTTGGAACAATTAAGTAAGAAATGAAAGGATATTTTAACATGGAACGTAAGAATATATGGACAGAATATTCAGAAGAGCAGCTGGCAGAACTGAAGAAAGTAAATGATAATTATAAGAGATACCTCAGCATCGGGAAAACAGAAAGAGAATGTATCAGAGAATCTGTAGCAATGGCACAGAAAGCAGGTTATCAGAATCTCTACGATGTAATCAAGCATGGAGATACCTTAAAGGCTGGTGACAGGGTCTATGCGGTCTGCATGGAAAAAACCATTGCTTTATTCCAGATCGGAACACAGGATATCGAAAAAGGAATGAATATTCTTGGGGCACATGTGGACTCTCCAAGACTGGATGTGAAACAGAATCCTTTATATGAGGATGCAGAACTGGCTTATCTGGATACCCATTATTATGGCGGTATTAAAAAATATCAGTGGGTGGCACTTCCTCTTGCTATTCACGGTGTAGTTGCCAAGAAAGATGGCAGTCTGATTGAAGTTTGCATTGGGGAGGATGAGGAAGATCCTGTATTTTGTATCAGTGACCTGCTGATCCATCTTGGTGCAGAGCAGCTGGAAAAGAAAGCTGCCAAGGTCGTAGAAGGGGAAGCGCTGAATCTGTTAGTGGGAAATATTCCGCTGAAAGATGCTGAGAAAGATACCGTAAAAGAGAATATCATGAAGCTCTTAAAGGAAAAATACGATATGGAAGAAGAAGATTTCGTATCGGCAGAACTGGAAATCGTTCCGGCTGGTAAGGCAAGAGACTGTGGATTTGATCGCAGTATGATTCTTGGATATGGACATGATGACAGAGTATGCGCTTATACTTCACTGGAAGCTATGTTGGATACAGAGAAGGTAGAACGCACTGCCTGCTGTATCCTGGTAGATAAAGAAGAAATTGGAAGCGTGGGAGCAACTGGAATGCAGTCCCGTTTCTTTGAAAATGTTGTTGCAGAACTGCTGAATTGTATGGGAGAATATTCTGATCTGAAGCTCAGACGTGTTCTGGCAAATTCCAGAATGCTCTCCTCTGATGTCAGTGCAGCTTTTGATCCTGAGTATGCAGCATGTTTTGAGAAGAAGAATGCAGCGTTCTTCTCTCATGGAATTGCATTTAATAAGTTTACAGGATCCCGTGGCAAGTCTGGATCTAATGATGCAAATGCGGAATATATTGCAGACTTAAGGAGAATCATGGATGAAGATGGAGTAGCATATCAGACCGCGGAGCTTGGAAAAGTGGACGTAGGCGGAGGCGGAACCATTGCATATATCCTTGCGCTGTATGGTATGCAGGTAATTGACTGTGGCGTTCCGGTACTGAGTATGCATGCACCATGGGAAGTTGTAAGCAAGGCAGATGTATACGAGGCAAAGAAGTGTTATATGGCTTTCTTAAAGGCATAAAGAGGTTACAGTTCAGGTGCCACTGTTCCGCGAGGTGTTTTGCTTGGCAAAACCCGA
>JBJEMC010000275.1:0-21527 GCA_051879475.1 Muricoprocola sp.
GAGATTCAGAAAGAAGAATCCATGAAAGAAGCAGCTTATGTCTGCGAGATTGATCTGAAGAAACTGGAACCATACTATGGAAAAGCTTCGGTATTTGAGCCATTGCCTAAGTTTGCAGAAGATAAACGTGACCTGGCTCTGGTTATGGATAAGAATATTACCTGTGCTCAGATTGAGGAAGCAATCCGTGAAGCCTGTGCTTATGTAAAAGAAGTGGTGCTTTTCGATGTATATGAAGGAAAACAGATTGCAGAGGATAAGAAATCCATGGCATTTACTGTTCGCTTCACACCAAAGGATGAGGAATTTGGAGCAGACACTGTGGATGGATTTGTGAAGAAGATTCTGAAGCAGCTGAAAAAGAAAATGGATGTAGAACTGAGAAGCTGATATGATATCTATTATTGTTCCTTGCTTTAATGAAGAAGAAACTCTGGCTATTTTTTACAGAGAAACAAAAAAAGTCATAGACAATGACCTGAAAATGGACTATGAGATGATTCTGATAGACGATGGTTCCAAGGATGGAACCTTGTCTGTCATGAAATCTCTAGCCGAAGCAGATCACTGTGTAAAATATATTTCTTTTTCCAGAAATTTTGGAAAAGAGGCAGCTATGTATGCCGGGCTGGTTCATGCAAAAGGTGAGTATGTGACCATCATGGATGCAGACCTTCAGGACCCTCCGTCCCTTCTGCCTCAGATGGTAGAGATTCTGGAAACAGAAGACTATGACAGCGTGGCCACCAGACGGGTCACCAGACAGGGCGAATCTGTGGTAAGAAGTTTCTTTGCAAAACAATTTTATAAGATTATGAATCGGATTTCCGATGCAGAGATCGAAGATGGAGCCAGGGATTTCAGACTGATGAAAAGAAAAATGGTGGATGCAGTGGTCTCCATGACGGAATATAACCGTTTTTCCAAAGGGATATTTGGCTGGATCGGATTTAAGACATACTGGTTGCCCTATGAAAATGTAGAACGTGTGGCAGGCAACACGAAGTGGAGCTTCTGGAAACTGTTTCGCTATGCCATAGATGGTCTGGTGAACTTTTCCCAGGCACCACTGTATATGGCCTCCTGGTTTGGGATAGGAATGACAGGAGTATCCTTCCTTGCCCTGATTGGTATTATTGTCAGAAAACTAATCTTCGGTGATCCCGTAGCAGGGTGGCCCTCCCTGGTGTGTATCATCATCTTTATCGGTGGAATCCAGCTCTTCTGCATGGGAGTCATGGGGCAATATATCGCCAAGATCTATATGGAAACCAAAGACAGGCCGCATTATATTATTGCGGAGACGAATTGTGAATAAAGAATGAGAAAGCTGTCGCTTTCTTATACATAAATTAGTATGGTGGTACTTGAAAATATTTAATAAAAGTGTTACTATAATAAAAATGGTGCTATCGATAGACGGTTAGCCCTTAGTTAAAGCGAAAAAACGATCGCCGGGTTGGGGAACTAATGGCGGTCGTTTTTGCTTGTGTTTTTATGTTCTTCGTCTTCTTTTTTGCGATCTAATCTCTCGATTTTTTCTACAATTCTTCCAACTGCAACGCCAGATCCAAAAACGGCGAGGATAAATCCTGCAAATGTTATGTATTCTGTCATCATAATTACACCACCCTCCTCTCTTTTTTGGAGGGCTTTTATTACATCCCTCCTTATTTCAGAAGGGCCAGCCGCCTACCGTTATGATAGCACCCTGCCTCTTTCAAGACTTTCATATTTTATCATATATTTTATTTCGAAACAATAATAAATAATTCTTTTTGTTTGCTTATTTAACTTATTGTTTAAAAAAAGTTGACGATAAAGTGGATTCCACAATTAATGCTAGTGAAATTGATTTGAATGAATTGGAATCGTTGGTTATAGATGCAAATAGTTATGATGTTCTTCAAATTAAGACATATATATAACGGTACAACATATACAACCAGATCTGGTAAAAATAATATAGGAAAACTGTGTAGGGATATTATTTGTGAATTTGTTTCAATTCAAATTCTGAGTTGTTTTTATTTGAACTTTATATGAAAAGTGTCTGCACCAGAATAAAATGCCGTCTTTTTGTATTGATTGATTTCAGAGTTGTGATATGTTAAGATGAAATCCAGGAGGAAAGATTTTTAAAACTTTACAAAAGATAACAGAAACATAGATACATCCGATAAACATAAATGAAAAGTACATGAGACAACAACAAGAAAAAAGGAGAAATCTCATGGCAGAGAATACGATATTTGATGATGTTTTTCGGACAATGATAGAGAAAATGCCAGAGCTGGCGATACCATTGATCAATGAAGTATTTGGGACAAATTATTTGCAGGATACGAAAATTGTACAAGGGAAGAATGAACATTTGCCTCCAGGTGGGAAAGTGATAACGGATTCTTACATGGTAATTGGTGGAAGACGGTATCATATAGAATGTCAAAGTACGGAAGATAATATGATGATCTTACGCATGATTGAGTATGATTTTGTAATCAGTCTGGAAAATGCGGAAAAAGTTCATGACACATACAGAATGCAATTCCCACACTCCTGCGTATTATATTTGCGTGGAGATGCTCAGAGGAAAGCGATCAGAATGGAAATAGTATTTCCAGATGGTCAGATGGTAGAATATAAAGTACCAGTTATACGGATAGAATGGTATTCGATAGAAGAAATCCTGCAAAAAAATTTGTTGATGCTGCTTCCGTTTTATATCATGCGATATGAAAAAGTAAAAGAGTAGTTGGAAAAAAATGAGATACTGCGGGAAAAAATATTTCGGGAGTACAAAATGATTGAGACGTATCTGGAAGCGAAACTCTTGAAAGAAGGTAAGGAGAAAAAATTCCGTGATATCAGGGAATTGATCAGCAGGATAACAGACTATATTTTCTCAGAACTGGAAAAAATCAGGAAAGGAATGGATGAGATTATGGGTGGACAGGTACTTGAACTCGAGTCAGACAAATTGATAAAAAAGGGAGAAGAACGAGGAAAAGAACTAGGAGTTGGTGATATGGCTGCATTGACGAAAAAACTTCTTGACGAGAACCGTATAGATGATTTGAGAAGATGTACAGAAGATGCTTCATATCGGAAAAAATTATTACAGGAAATGCAAGAATAATCTTTTGGGAAGGCTGTCGCGAAAGCGGCAGCCTTTTTTGCGAAAAGTGTCTGGTATCAACTACAGCCGGACAGGAATGTAATCATGATGTACTTCCTGCAGGAATTTTCCAAATACATCTGCGGTTTTAAGGCGTAAGCTGGATGTGTTTACACATGGATGGCAGCCGAAGTATTCGGAATTTAATACATCTTCATCTACCAGAAGCTGGACTTGCTGGTTTTTATCATTGATAAGGCCCATGACACTTACGGAACCGGGAGTGATATCCAGATATTCCTGCATTTTTTCTGCCGGGGCAAAAGAAAGGCGGGAGCTGTTGATCTGTTTTGAGATATCTTTTGTCTTAAAGGGTTTATCCTCCTGTATCATTAGAAGAAAATATTTTGTGTGATTTGAATTATACAAAAACAGATTTTTACAAATAACCGCAGGGGCAAGGATCTTATCTATTTCCTTGCAGGCTTCCATAGTATTTGCTTCTTCATGATCTACCCGGTCATAATCGATATTCAGTTTATCCAGCAGATCATATACGCGGACTTCTTTTTCCAGTCTGTCAGATGTATCTTCAGGTCTTCCGTGACATAATTTCATTTTTTCCTCTTTCCTGACGCACTTGCTGCGTCAATAATGGTAGATTTGGAAGTTCACTTCCAAACTCGGTCACCTTTTATGATTGTAAGTAAGATAACATTTTAACATATTTACAGAAAAAGTAAAATAACTGTTGACAAAAAACAAATAGCTGTTATAAATTAAACATGTTGTTTGCATATTGTGTCAGTAGAAATCTGCAGGAAAGTGACAGGATGATATCTGTCTGCCGAAGGAGTAATACTCTCAGGAATTTCTAAGGAAATAGGACTGTGGATGGATGACCCTCTGGAGAATCCCGATAAACGGGTGCCGAAGGTGAAAATGCGTAAGCATGAATCTCTCAGGCAAAAGGACAGTGGAACATGCAGAAGACTGATAAGAGAAGTCTTTATGATTATGTATGTCGATGTCCGCAGGAGATTTTTATCCTGTGGATTTTTCTTTTTCCGGAGTTTTTACGGATGGATGGGGCATAAACCGATATGGCTATGCAGCAGCAACATCATAAGGAAAGCCTTTTAGGAAGACTTTTCCAAAAAGAAAGGGTTAGGGAAAATGGACATGGTAACAATGGTAACTGATGCGATCGCATCCATAGTAGGGCATGTAAACTCCTTTTTATGGGATTATGCACTGCTGATTCTGCTTCTGGGAACAGGCGTATTTTATACGTTCAGTCTGAAATTTATTCAGGTGAGAAAATTTAAAGCCGGTATCAAAGCAATGTTTGGCGGATTTTCTCTCCATGGAAAAAACAGCGGCGAAGGACTCAGCTCTTTCCAGGCACTTGCTACTGCCGTGGCAGCTCAGGTAGGAACCGGTAATATTGCCGGTGCGGCAACAGCTATCGCTTCCGGTGGTCCGGGTGCGATCTTCTGGATGTGGGTTTCCGCATTTTTTGGTATGGCGACAATTTATGGTGAGGCAGTGATGGCTCAGCATACAAGAAAAAAAGAAAACGGAGTCATAGTAGGCGGTCCGGTTTATTATATTAAGTATTTATTTAAAGGAAAATTTGGAAATTTCCTGGCAGGATTCTTCTCTGTGGCAATTATTCTGGCATTAGGATTTATGGGAAATGCAGTACAGGCGAACTCCATTGGTGTATCCTTTGCAAATGCATTCCCGGTAAAAACCTGGATGGTGGGAATCGTGATCGCCGTAATCGCAGGATGTATTTTTATCGGAGGTATCAAGCGAATTGCCCGAGTAACAGAAAAAGTCGTTCCGATCATGGCAATTATTTATATGATTGGTTGTCTGATCATTCTCCTTATGAACCTGCCGGCTACAGTAAGGGCATTTGGGGACATTTTTGTAGCAGCCTTTAAACCATCAGCAGTTCTTGGAGGCGCACTTGGTGTAACAGTACAGAAAGCCATGCGCTACGGTGTGGCCAGAGGGCTCTTCTCCAATGAAGCCGGTATGGGTTCCACTCCTCATGCGCATGCAACAGCAGATGTGAAACATCCGGCAGATCAGGGTATCATTGCCATGCTCGGTGTGTTTATTGATACTTTTGTAATTCTGACCATGACAGCTCTGGTGATTCTTTCCACAGGAGCATTAGAAAGTGGAAAGACAGGTTCCGAACTGGCACAGGTGGCATTTAACAGTGCATTTGGAAATTTTGGTAATATTTTCATTGCAATCTGTATGCTTTTCTTTGCATTTACCACCATCATCGGCTGGTACTATTTTGGCGAAGTAAATGTAAGAAATCTCTTCGGAGCCAAGGCTGTAAAACCTTACGCAGTTCTGGTCATGCTCTGTGTATTGGCCGGTTCCCTTATGAAAGTACAGCTTGTGTGGGATATGTCTGATATGTTCAATGGACTCATGGTAATTCCGAATCTTATTGCAATTCTGGCATCCGTTAAGATTGTGCAGAAGATTACCAGGGAATATGAAAATAAAAAATAGGGAATAGCAGCGAAATGGTTTTAAGCGGCCGTTTCGCTGTTTTTTTCATGGCTGTATTTTGCTTTTAATACTAAATGCAGAAATTCCTTGAAAATTTTATCGTACATCTTGTAAAAATAAGAAACGGTTGGTATAATTTGAAAATAAGGAAAACAATAAAAAAGAGGGGATTTTGTTTTCTGCTTTAAGGGAGAGTATAATATGAAAAAGGGTAGAATTTTCTTGTCACTGCTTTCTGCGGTGGCGATGTGTTTAAGTTCGATTTCTGTCGCTGTCATGGCAGAAGATTACCAGGAAACAGCAGAATATCAGGAAGAATCTGAAAGTGAGACAGAGCATCCTTCTACTTATTATGAAGCAATCCAGACAAATGACATAGAGGACTGGCCGGAAGGGCCTGCCATTGATTCTGATGCGGCCATTGTAATGGACGCGAAAACAGGGACGATTCTGTATGGTAAAAATATAGAGAAACAGGAGTACCCGGCAAGTATTACCAAGATTATGACAGTTCTTCTGGCATTGGAAAACGGCAATCTGGAAGATACGGTTACATTTTCTGCAAATGCAGTTTACAGCATTGAGTATGGAAGTGCGCATCTGGGATTGACGGAAGGGGAGGAGTTGACGTTAGAGCAATGTCTGTATGGCATTATGCTGGCATCAGCAAACGAAATATCCAATGCGGTAGCAGAGCATATCGGCGGAAGTATAGAAAATTTTGCAGATATGATGAATGCAAAGGCCAAAGAACTGGGCTGTAAGAATACACATTTTGTGAATCCAAATGGTTTGTTCGACAGTGATCATTATACCTGCGCGAAGGATATGGCGCTGATCATGCGGGCAGCATTAAAATATGATAAGTTCCGGGAAATCATCCATACACAGGAATACTATTATCCGGAGACGAACCTGGTGGATGAGAAGCGATATTTTGTAAATCATCATGCCATGCTCTATGAAGATCAGCGATACTATGATGGAATTATTGGGGGAAAAACAGGATATACCGATGAATGTCTGAATACGCTGGTTACTGCAGTAAAGAGAGATAAACTGGAACTTATCAGTGTTGTACTGAGAGCACCGGGACTGGAAAGTGAATATGGCGATACCAGAACGATTCTGGATTATGGATATGATAATTTTGAGATCTGCAAGGTAAATAATAATGACCAGGTAAAACATAATCTGGAAATTACCGGAATCGAAGATCCGGAAGAAATTGCGAAAATCAAAGCAGCAGACTTGACGCAGGAACCGTTTACCATAGGGGAGAAGGCGAATGTTGTTATACCAAAGGATGCGAAAACAGAGGATCTTCTGGCAACGATGAATTTCGACAAAGGTAAGTTGGTGTATACTTATAATGGACAGCGGGTAGGAGCCACATCCTTTACGTATTCCGGCATCTGGGAAGAGGAAACAGAGTCGGAGACAGAAGAACTGCTTACGGAAACAGAAACCGAAACGGAGACGGAGGCAGTGCCTGTATTGGAAGGAAAGAGTATCGTAGAAAAGATACTTGCGCTGCCGGGATTCCTTTATGAAAAAATGGATGATTTTATCAAAGAAAACACTGTATTTTCAGCGGTACTGGGAGCAGTTTTGCTTTTGGTATTCCTGCCGCTTCTTTTCATAGCATCTTCAAGAAACCGTAAGTATAAGAAATTGATGAGGCTTCGTGAAGAAGACCAGAAGATCAGGCAGCAGCTGGAATGGGAAATCGAACAGAAATCTGCTGCGCAGGTAGAAGCGGAATTAAGAGCAAGGGATCTGGAGCAGCAGTTAGAAGAAGAAAAGCGGCTTCGTAAGGAAGCGCAGGAATCCATGGAATATTTTGACGAGGAAGATCTGACAGATGAAGAGTCTGCAGAGGGGAAAGATAAAGACACAGAAAAACTGTAAGATAAGGGGGAAAATGAAGTATGAATTGGGTAGCTCCAATTAAAGATGAAGAAACATTAAAGAGATTTAAAGAAGCTTTGAAAAAAGAAGATGATAAATATTATATTCTGTTTGAGATTGGGGTTGGAACAGGGCTGCAGCTTCAGGAAATTCTGAAGTTTAAGAACAAAGATATTCGTGGAAAAGACGAGATCGAGGCCTGTATCGGAACCAGAAACATTAAGAGAACTTTTCATATACCACCGGAACTGAAGGAGATTATTACGAACTATACGGAGGGAAAAGATCCGGAAGCGTTTTTGATCAAAGGACATGAAAGTTCTCCTGCGGCATTGTCCAGGGAGCAGGCTTACAGAGTCTTTAAAAATGTTGGAAAAGAGTTGGGGCTGAACTCTATTGGGGCACAGACCATGAGAAAGACCTTCGCATGGCGCTACTATAAAGAAACCAACGATATTTATTATCTTCAGAATCTTTTGAACCATGCTTCACCTTCCATTACCTACAGATATATAGGGGAGAAACCAAACGTAGAAGTAGTGCTGAAAAAGATGACTCCGGAGGAGAATGAAAGAAGCCGTTATTTGTTATACAAAGATGGAAATGGCAAAAAAAGAATGGATGAAATAATCTCTTTATTTGAGGAACTGAAAGTAGAGTTAGATGATCCGTCCAATAATGATGCCTTTTATGGCAGAGTAGACTGCCTTCTGACAGAGGTAGAAGAGCTGATCAGGAATTATAAATCAACCAAATAAACAGAACCACGGGGACGGAGTTTAGTGGCTTTTAAGCGCCACTAATTCCGTCTCTGTGGTTCGTCTTGCATATGGCGTTTCTGCCGTCTGCGTTCCCGTAGCGTGAGCTGTCGCTCCAGAAGATCTCCGGCACGATCCACATCTACAATTTTTAATGTTTTTACGCAGAAGAAACCAGAACCGTCTTCTGCTTTTTTTATTCGGATTTTTCCTTTCAGATAGCCGTGTTCTTCACAGTAGGCCAGGCAACTGTAATTTTTTGCGCTGCTTAAGAACCACTGGATTTTTTTCCTGGCTGTCTTATTACAGAGATAACACTTGGTAGAAGTAACTTTGCGGTCTCTCATCAGGGCTGATTTACTGGGAAATGCCATGGATACATACTTGGAATAATTTCCAAATACAGAGTAGATTTCCTGACGGCGGTTCTTGGGACAGCGGAAATAATCAATGGAATAGTACATATTCAATTTATCGTCATCCAGATGAGGCATTACCTTTGCTGTATAGAAGGCATCCGATAAAGCCTCGTGAAAAGGAACAGACTTTTCGATCCCGAGAAAGTCTGCGGCATATTCCAGAGAACGGCGTGACTTGCCATCTTCCATTACCAGGCTGAAAATCTTCTGGATATCCAGATATTTGAGTGGAAAAGGCAGAAAATTAGGTAGCTGATAGTAACGGATATT
Source organism: Muricoprocola sp. (assembly GCA_051879475.1). Classification (GTDB taxonomy): domain Bacteria; phylum Bacillota; class Clostridia; order Lachnospirales; family Lachnospiraceae; genus Marvinbryantia. The sequence continues at coordinate 9,021 of JBJEMC010000275.1, forward strand.
TCTCTGCAGTTCTAATAGATCCAGATTTCCCCAGGTGCAGTATACTACGTCACTGCCGCACCAGATACGGAAACGTTCAATGACTTCCGGGAAGGAAGCGGCTGTTTCAAGATCACTGGCAGAAATGTGGATAATTTCGCTTGTCATATGATGAAGCTTTGGGTAGACAACAGGATGCACAAATTCATGGAAACGGTCAATTTCCTGCTTGCTGCTGTCTAACTTGATAGCTCCGATTTCTATAATCTCAAAAGGCAGGAGTGGATCTTCACAGGCCTTACCGTCGGGACATTGGTTCCACTCCAGGTCGAAGACAATATAATTCATAAGGCTCTCCCTGAAAAGTTACTGTTCACGTACGTTTCAGTAACTATGAAAATACTGATATTTATACAAACAGGCTGTGGTAAGCATAAATAGTATACACAGAGATAAACGGTTCGTCAACTTGTATAGGGAATTAAGCCTACTTTCGGCATTATGTCCAAGCATACCAGAACCGTTGACAAGGATGAGCAGAACTTCTAAAAAAACAAAAAAATTTTGGTAAAGAGTGGTATGGAAAAGATTGAGAAAAAAGATATAATAATATCAGAACGGAAACACAGCAAAGAGGGTTGTGTGGGATTCCGAAGCATCGTTTTTGGAATAAAAAAGATGAGAAAAGAATTTTAGGAGGATAATGAAATGGCAAGCTTATCACTGCAGCATATTTACAAGAGATATCCAAATGGTTTTGAGGCAGTTAAAGATTTTAATCTTGAGATTGAAGATAAAGAATTCATCATTTTCGTAGGACCTTCAGGATGTGGTAAATCTACAACACTGAGAATGATCGCAGGTTTGGAAGATATTACAGAAGGAACACTGAAGATTGGTGACAGAGTAGTAAATGATGTAGAACCTAAGGATAGAGATATCGCAATGGTATTCCAGAATTATGCTCTGTATCCTCATATGACAGTATATGATAACATGGCATTTGGTCTGAAACTGAGAAAAGTTCCAAAAGACCAGATCGATAAGATGGTTAGAGAAGCAGCTAAGATTCTTGACCTGGAAAAGTTGTTAGATCGTAAGCCAAAGGCTCTTTCTGGTGGTCAGAGACAGCGTGTTGCTATGGGTCGTGCAATCGTTCGTGATCCTAAGGTATTCCTCATGGACGAGCCTCTGTCAAACTTGGATGCAAAACTTCGTGTTCAGATGCGTATTGAGATTTCTAAATTGCATCAGAGACTGGGTGCTACTATCATCTATGTTACACATGACCAGACAGAAGCTATGACACTGGGAACCAGAATTGTAGTTATGAAAGATGGTGTTGTTCAGCAGGTAGATTCTCCACAGAATCTGTACAACAATCCAGGTAACCTTTTCGTTGCAGGATTTATCGGATCTCCTCAGATGAACTTCATGGATGCTGTTGTAGAAAAAGATGGCTCAGGTGTGGCACTTAAAGTTGGTAACTTCAAGATCAAACTTGGCGAAGCTAAGTCCAAAGCCCTGATCGACGGTGGCTATGTTGGAAAGACAGTTGTTATGGGTATTCGTCCAGAAGATGTACATGATGATCCTGAATTCCTTGCAGCATCACCGGAAACAGTAGTAGAATCTACCATCAGAGTATACGAACTGTTAGGTGCAGAAGTATTCCTGTATTTTGATGTTGAAAACTTCCCAATGACAGCACGTGTGAAACCTACTACTACAGCAAGAACAGGCGATACTGTTAAGTTCGCTCTGGATCCAAATAAGATTCACGTATTTGACAAGACAACAGAACTTACTATCACAAACTAGTAATCAGGTATATGAAGGCTGCTGTGAATTTTCACAGCAGCTTTTTTCTTTTATAATATTTTCACTCTTGCACATTTCAAAAAAATGCTTTATTATGTTAAATCATGAGATAAGGAGGATAACATGATTTCCGGACAAATAATACAGAATTCTATTGAAGAATTAAAAGCAATTACCCGTGTTGATCTTTGTGTAACGGATTTTGAGGGAATCACAGTGGCATCTACTTTTGAAGATGAGGGAATCAGCCGCAGTGCGATTACACTTTTTGCGGAATCGGAGGCAGACAGCCAGGTGGTTCAGGGATATCATTTTTTTAAGATTATCAGTGACCAGGTTCCGGAGTATATTCTTATTTCAAAGGGAAGCAGTGACGATGCCTATATGATTGGCAAGATTGCTGTCAGCCAGATACAGAATCTACTGATTGCCTATAAGGAAAGATATGATAAAAACAGCTTTATCCAGAATGTTATTATGGATAACCTTCTGCTTATCGACATTTACAATCGTGCTAAGAAGCTGCACATTGATGTGGAAGCAAGACGGGTGGTATTTCTTATTGAAACCAGAATGGAAGATGACTTCAATGCAAGGGAACTGATCAAGAACTTATTTGCGGGAAATCCAAAAGATTTTATTACCGCAATTGATGAGAAGAATATTATTCTGGTAAAGGAATTGAAGGAGAAAGAGGATTATCCGGAGATTGATAAGATAGCCAGAACGATTCTGGATATGCTGAACAGTGAGGCAATGTCTCAGGTTCGTGTATCTTATGGAACGATTGTAAATGAGATTCGATTCCTTTCCAAGTCTTATAAAGAAGCAAAGATGGCTATGGATGTAGGAAAGATCTTCTATGAAGAAAAGAATGTGATTGCATATAATACTCTGGGAATTGGCCGTCTGATCTATCAATTGCCAATCCCTCTGTGTGAGATGTTTCTGAATGAAGTGTTTGAGGGAGGTTTCCCGGATACGTTGGACGAGGAAACATTGACTACGGTAAACAAGTTCTTTGAGAACAATCTGAATGTGTCAGAAACATCCAGACAGCTGTATATCCACAGAAATACACTGGTGTACAGACTGGAGAAGCTGCAGAAGACAACAGGACTGGATGTAAGAGTATTTGAGGATGCACTGACATTCAAAATTGCGCTGATGGTTTCCAACTATATGAAATATATGGAGCGTCAGACGATATAATTTCGTATCATTAATGTGGCAATGAGGTCAAAACTTATTGCCATATTCTATATAAAGAGGAGGGAAAAATTATGATTCAATTGTATGAAAAAGGAGCATGGCTGTTAAACGGCGAAGAGCTCATTGCAGAAGATGGACAGGAACAGCAGATCCTGAAAAGCAAACTGGGAGATGCAGTTCCGACAAAAGAAGAAGCTGCAAAGAATACGATTGCCTATGGCATTCTGGAATCCCACAATACCTCAGGAAATATGGAAAAGCTGAAAATTAAATTTGATAAGCTGACATCCCATGATATTACTTTTGTAGGTATTATTCAGACTGCGAGAGCTTCAGGGCTGGAGAAATTTCCGGTTCCTTATGTCCTGACAAACTGTCATAACAGTCTTTGTGCAGTAGGCGGAACCATTAATGAAGATGACCATATGTTTGGACTTACCTGTGCCAAGAAATATGGTGGTGTATATGTGCCTCCTCATCAGGCAGTTATCCACCAGTATGCCAGAGAAATGCTGGCTGGCGGTGGAATGATGATTCTCGGTTCTGACTCTCATACACGTTATGGCGCTCTGGGAACTATGGCTATGGGTGAAGGCGGACCTGAGCTTGTAAAACAGCTTCTGTGTAAGACCTATGATATTAATATGCCAAAGGTAGTAGGTGTTTATCTTACTGGTAAACCGGAGAAGGGTGTAGGTCCTCAGGACGTGGCACTGGCTATCATCGGTGCAGTATTTGCCAATGGATATGTTAATAATAAAGTCATGGAATTTGTAGGTCCTGGTGTGGAAAACTTAAGTGCAGATTTCCGTATCGGCATTGACGTAATGACAACAGAGACCACCTGTCTTTCTTCTATCTGGAAAACAGACGGCAAGGTGAAAGATTATTATGAAATCCATGGCAGAGTAGACGAATATAAAGAATTAAATCCTGGAAAAGTAACTTACTATGATGGAATGATCTATGTGGATCTTTCTGAAGTGAAACCTATGATTGCTATGCCGTTCCATCCAAGCAATACGTATACCATTGAAGAACTGAATGCAAATCTGGAAGATATTCTTCTGGATGTGGAGAAACGTGCTCTTGTGAGTCTGGATGGTGCAGTGGACTTTACCTTAAGAGATAAAATAAGAAATGGACGTCTTTATGTAGATCAGGGTATTATTGCAGGTTGTGCCGGTGGCGGATTTGAAAATATCTGTGCTGCAGCAGACATCCTGAAAGATGCATATATTGGTGCAGATGAGTTTACTTTAAGTGTGTACCCTGCAAGTACACCAATTTATATGGAACTGGCGAAAAATGGAAGACTGGCCGATTTGATCAAGTCTGGTGCCATTGTTAAAACAGCATTTTGCGGTCCTTGTTTTGGTGCCGGTGATACACCTGCCAATAATGCTTTTTCTATCCGTCATTCTACAAGAAACTTCCCAAACAGAGAAGGAAGTAAGCTGCAGAGCGGACAGATTGCATCTGTAGCTCTGATGGATGCCCGTTCTATTGCAGCTACAGCAGCGAATAAGGGCTATCTGACTCCTGCTACAGATGTGGATGCAAACTTTACAAATCCAAAATATTTCTTTGACAGCAGTATCTATGCAAACCGTGTATTTGACAGCAAGGGAGTGGCAGATCCAAGTGTTGAGATCAAGTTTGGCCCGAATATCAAAGACTGGCCACAGATGCCGGAGCTGACAAAGCACCTGGTATTGAAAGTAGTTTCTGAGATTCACGATCCGGTAACTACCACAGATGAACTTATTCCGTCCGGAGAAACTTCTTCTTATCGTTCCAATCCATTGGGATTGGCTGAGTTTACACTTTCCAGAAAAGATCCTGCCTACGTAGGAAGGGCAAAGGAAGTTCAGAAAGCGGAGAAAGCCCGCGAAGCAGGAGAATGTATGGAAGAAGCACTTCTGGAATTGAAACCGGTATTAGATACCATCAAAGAGTCTTATCCAGATGTATCTGCAGAAACAGTAGGTGTAGGAAGCACGATCTTTGCAGTAAAACCGGGAGATGGTTCTGCACGTGAACAGGCTGCTTCCTGCCAGAAAGTACTGGGAGGTTGGGCAAACATTGCCAATGGATATGCTACGAAGAGATATCGTTCCAACCTGATCAACTGGGGTATGCTTCCACTTTTAATAGATGAAGGAGAACTTCCATTTAAGAATGGAGATTATATTTTTATTCCGGAAGTCAGAAAAGCCATTGAAGAGAAAGCAACCGAGATTCAGGCCTTTGTTGTGAAACAAAATGAAATGAAAGAATTCACACTGAAGATGGGCGAATTGACAGATGATGAAAGAACCATCATCCTCAAAGGATGTCTTATCAACTACTACAAAGGGTAAAAATAGATATATCATATGACGCAAAAAATCAGAAGCGCTACCACAACTGGAATTACAGTTGCTTGCAGAGCTTCTGATTTTTTATGCTGTTTATGAAATTCTTTGTAGTAATTGGGTTACAGTTCAGGTGCCATCGTTACTGGAACAGTAACGAAATTAGGATTCCAGGATATTGCGGGCTTCCTGGAGGGATACCTGGATGTTATGTATGGGCTGGGGGGACCCACAGCCGTATTTGAAGCGCAGTCCCAGTTTACGCTGGAGCTGAAAGCACATCTGATAGGTTCTGTTCTGGCGGTAGGTTTCTTCCTCTTCTGTGAAGTTTTCTTTTTCACAGGGAATATAAATTGTGAGATGGTTTGCCTGAATCTGTCCTATGATGGCTCCGTGTAAAAAGGCTTTTACGATTTTTCGGAAGCGTGTCATAGCATTTTCCAGGATCATAGTGGAACCAATGGGATTGCACATGGTTCCATGCTCTGTCATCTGACTGAATTTTAATCCCAGGATCCAGCCGCAGGGAGCAGATATGTCAAGAAGCTGTATGTATTGCAGAAGGGTACTGTCATCAGACCCGGAAAAGATAATCTCGTTGATCATGCCATGTTCCAGGATAGTGACAGCCTTATCCAGTTCTTTTTTGTGCATTTCCTGCTGCTGCTCATAGTGAAGTTTAATGCTCAGATCAAACATCGTTTTTTTCAATACAGAAACAAGGGTATCTCTTTTCATGGGTTTTCGAATGTAACCTACGATCCCAAGATTTTTTCCATTGTTACCGAAATTGGTTTTGTAGCTGTAGGAAAGAATAATAATGGAGCATTTCCGATGTGCTTCGTGAAGAGCCTGAATCGTGGAAAGACCATGGATATTTGCCATATGTATATTTAAAATCAGGATATCGGGAAGATATTTCACATAGATATCCTTGAGGCGGCTGGCATCCGGGGCGATTCGGATATCACAGGATTGCGGAAATTCGGATGAAATAATAACCCGCAGGGCCTCCAGGGCAACCCCCTCATCATCTGCAAGAAGAATTTTATAGATCATATCAGGATTCTTCCTTTCTTGTGATAAATGTTGTCATACCTACGGATTGTTCTGTGCGCTATACTCTCACAATCCCACCTGGTATTACTCTACGTTTAAGTATACCTCATTTGCAAGATGGAATCTAGATGCGATAATTTCTTCGTCCATATTATCGGCGGTAACTGCAATGGGAGTGAGCTTCAGATACGGAACTTGATGGGAACCGTCATCAAAGGTTTCTGTAAGTCCCAGATCTTCTCCTTTTACAATTTTTACTGTACTCTCCGCAGCGCAGCGGGCAAGCTGGTCAATGGATTTGTACACTGTCATATACTGGGTACCTTCTACGATACGCTGACAGGCATCAATATCTGCATCCTGCCCGACAAGCACAACGTTATCCAGGAGCCTGTGCTCAGACAGAGATTTAAAGGCAGCGGCAGCCAGGCCGTCATTTCCGCAGATTACGCCATCTACAAAGCCCTCCTGATCGAGACACTCGTTCATCTGTTCATAAGCATATTCTGCTTTCCAGTTATCAGAATAATTCTTATAGACCAGTTCTGCGCCATGCTCCTTCAGGACATTTTGGATTCCGTTTTCTACCATGGTAACATTATAGTCAGAAGGAGAGCCAAGTAAGGCGGCTATTTTTCCCCCTTCCGGGATCTGTGAGAGAACTGCTTCTGCCATAAGAGTGCCTACCATTTCATTATCGAAAGAAATGTAAAGATCCACATCTGCATCCTGAATGATACGGTCGTAGGCGATAATTTTGATCCCTTTACTTTTCGCTTTGGTCAAAGAGGCCTTCAGTTCCTCAGAGGTACCGTCAATGGCAATGACCACCAGAGCATCTACGTCTTTGCTGATGAGATAGTTGATCTGGGAAATCTGTTCCTCGGAATCACTGTTGGCATTCTGGACATTTACTTCGGCACCGAGTTCTGTTGCGGCTGAGATAAAAACGTCCCGATCCCGCAGCCATCTTTCCAGAACGAAAGTATCAAAAGACATACCAATCTGAATTGGTTCTTCTTCCTGAAGAATTTCTGTCTCTGCCTCCTGCTGACCCAGGGAACAACCGGTAAGGCAAAGCGGTGTCAGTAAAAGCAGGCTTAAAAAGGTAAAAGCCTTGTGGAAATAGGAAATACAGTTATTACGAAACATAGGGTACCTCCTAAAATCTGTTCTCACGATATTCTGTTGGGGTTTGTCCGGTTACTTTTTTGAAAATACGACTGAAGTAATTCGGGTCGCTGTATCCTACACCAAGGCAGATTTCCTTGATACTGTAGGATGGGGTGGCAAGAAGCTGTTTTGCCTTTTCAATGCGCAGTTCTGTGAGATATTCCACAAAGGTCTGCCCGGTTTCATTTTTAAATAGTTTACTGAAATAATAAGGGCTGATGTCTACATAACGGGAAACTTCCTCCAGAGAAAGATCTCCATCAAAGTGCTGAAGCATATACTGTTTTGCCTTTCCAACAATCGTAACTTCTTTTTCTTCTTTGGCATCATTGATATTGCGGGTGGCATCCGTCAGCTTCTCGGTAAACCATCTGTGGAGCTCGTCATAGGTGTTGCAGGCTAAGATATCATCCAGATAATCTTTCCGGTATAAAAAGCCGTAGGGAATTCCTCCCTGGAGGAAAACCTCCCGTTCTGCCCACATGACAAATTCCAGTACCTTTGTGCGGATGCATTGGGTATAGTCCGAATAGTTCTGGATCATCCAGTCAAAGAACTGGTTGGAGCAGAGCAGCACTTCCTCCAGATTGCCGTGGGTTACAGCAGCAAAGAGCTGACGTTCCAGGGCATCCGGATAATCCGGCTCATATTCCAGTTCCAGTTGGATATCTTTTAAATGTACGACACTGCTCTTATCAATACGAAGAGACTTTTTAGATTCTTCATAGGACTTATTCTGTTCCAGAATCGACCAGACATTTCCGATACCGGCGCGGAAGTGCAGAGAAATCTGCTTGTTGAGTTTTCGAATCATGTTGCGGGCGTTTTCTATGGCATTGATACGTTCCTCATAGGTCATCACATCACTGTGGTGTGGAATAAACAGAGGGACATTTCCTGCCATGATGGAACCGATGACGCTGGTGGGGAAAAAGTCCTTTATGGTGTCTCGAAATGCCAGTTGATTTTTCTGGAGCTGGACAGTAGAACCTACCGGGTTCTGAGGTGTTCCGCTCTCATCTGCTTCATGAAATTCCAGAGTCATGATCCAGCCGTAATCACTGGTGATATTCAGAAGATCCTTGTAACGGTCTAAAGTGGCAGAGGGATCATCCTGGAATAAAATCAGGTTGACCATGCCATTTTCAATGATGGGAACCACCGCCTCCAGTTTTTCCCGAATCATAAGATTCTGATTCCGGTTGGCACGGTCCTGATCAATGACGGCCATGGCTTTCTCTAAAGCCCCAAGGATTTTCTCCTTGCTGGCTGGTTTGGTCAGGTATTCGATGACACCGAGGTTAATGGCTTCCTGGGCGAAGGTAAATTTGTCATAGGCGGACATGATAATAAACTGACATTTGCTGTTAAAAGTACGTACTTCACGAATCGCTTCGATTCCTTTGATACCCGGCATCTGAATATCAATAAAAGCAATGTCGGGGTCAAATTCCTGAGAAATCTCTATAACCTGACGGCCGGTTTTGGCGGTACGGATATTACAGGATTCTCCAAAATTCTTGGTGATAATGAACTTTAGTGAATCAAGTACGATGCCTTCATCGTCTGCTAATAATATTTTATACATATGGTACTCCTGTTGTTACAGTTCAGGTGCCATTGTTCCGCGAGGTGTTTTGCATGGCTTTTTATCGTTACTGGAACGCACGTGAACAGTAACCTTCTGTTTTGATAATTATGATTTTACGGGAATGAGAATGGTAACCACTGTTCCCAGATTCTCTCCGGGACTTTCGATATGGAACAATCCATCCCTGTTATAATACAATTTCAATCGTGCCTGGACATTTCCCAGACCGATACCATTGGAATTTTTTTCTTTGGAAGAGGAAGTGATCTTTCCCTCCCGGATCTGTGTCAGGCGTTCTTTAGTGATTCCGATTCCGTTGTCTGAAATCTGAATAGATAAAAACTCCTCTTTCTGGGTGATATCCAGATGGATTTCTCCTTCCCAGGAGATGTTGCGGATTCCATACTGGATGGCATTTTCCACAACAGGTTGAATGATCATGCAGGGAACCTGGACATTTGCAATGTCACAGGAAATATTTTTATAAAAGTGGATATCACCGGAAAAACGAACATTCATAATAGAAAGATAATTTTCCACCAGTTCAATTTCCTGTTCCAGATAGACATCTGTCTGCAGGGATTTCATACTGTATCGGAAAAAATCTGCCATATTCTGCAAAAAAGTGCTGGTTTTTTCGGCATCCTCCATCATGGCCATCTGTACCCCGGCATTCAGGGAATTAAAGAGAAAATGCGGGTTGACCTGAGCTTGATAGTAGCGAAGCTGAGCATCCTTTAAATGCGTTTCCATAAGAAGCTCCCGTTCCTGGGCTTCTTTTTCTGCTTTCATGCTGCTTTTTACTTTTTCAATATAATCTTTTAAGGCAAGCACCATCTGGTTGAAAGCATTGGTCATGGTGCCAATCTCATCATCAGAAGTAACGGGGGGCAGTTCTACATTAAAATTTCCCCCGGCGACCTCGTTGGAAGCATGCGCAAGTTCCAGGATAGGCCTGGTGACCTGGCTGACCAGTATAATGATAAGAAAGATGTTAAATAACGCTACGGCAATGTTCATCAGGCCAGAGATACGCTGGAGCATCCGAAGGGAAGCTTCCAGAGACTGATAGTTTCGGGAGTTGCTGACAAACTGCTCATTATTCAGGGTGTAAATATAAGATGTAAGGAAGTTGTAATACTCCGTAGCCTCTGCATATTTGGAACGGTATTGCGATGTATTTCTGGCACGTTTTGCCTCGACAGCGTCATCACAGTATTCCAGGTAATTCTGTGAAATATAATAAATATTTTTCTCCATGGAACCGGAAACACTGGAGAGCGTTTTCCGGTTCAGACCAGATAACAGATCCTGATACTTCTGTTCATAGAAATAATACTGGTTCAGGGAGTCGGTACTTTTGGTTTCCAGATATTCTCTCAGGGATTCCTGATGTCTGGAGAGGGCAGAAGACATTTCATTTAAGGCGTCATTGCTGGTATAGATGCTGTTGATTCTGTCCAGGGAACGGTTAACGTTCTGGTTCAGGTAAAGGGACATAGCCAGGGAAATCAGGGATGTCACCAGGAAAATACAGATCAATCGCAGAGGAAAAGGCAGAAATGATAAAAATGTCCGTTTAGTTTTCAAGGTCTTTTCCTCCATTTTCTATCGAAATTATTTCTTTAAGAAGCCGGTCTGCGGCTTCGGAATCCAAAGTAAAGATATCCACCTGGGAATAATCACTGGCATAACCATATTGGAGATATTCCTCCAGGCTGGCAATGGCTTTCTCGCCCATCTGCTGGGTGTCGATGACCACATTTCCGCTGATGACTCCGTTTTTGATGGACTCCAGGACAGAATTATTATAATAGGAACCAATGATAGTGAAATCGCCTACATAGTTCAGGTCTACCACGGCCTGAGAAACAAACTGGGTCTGGGTCAGGTTGGTGCAGATAATAATATCTGTAATACCATGGCTTTCTTTCAGAAACTGACGAATCTGTTCTTCCACTTTAAAGTCATTGGAATTATCCAGTATCATGGCATCAAGATTCATATTCTGTCTTTCCTGGGAGAAAGCTTCTCCTATGCCGGAGATCAGAAGCTGACGTTCCGTCAATGGCTCTTCTGAGTCCAGCATGATCATAATAGAAGTGGCACTTTCAGGTGAGGAAGAAGCTGCCAGAGAGCCATATTCCATCCCCATGCGGAAATTATTGATGCCGGTATAGCTGAAACGATTACTGTTCATGTCATCTTTGTAGATAGTACTGACAGCAATTCCTTTTTCCATAGCTTCATTGATCAGGGAAGCGGTGGAGGAATTCCCTGTGGCAGATAAAAGAATCGCATCTACATTGGCGGCAACAGCCATTTTCATCAGTTCATCTGTGGAATAGGAATCCTGAAGATTCTTGCCAAAGTTTTCCACGAAGATTCCGGCAGCTTCGCCGGCACTTTTCGCAGAATCGTAAGTGGCATTCCAGAAATCTCTGTTATTGGATTCTGTGATAAATGCACAGTGGTAGCGATAGGGAGATTCCAGGAGATTTTGTTCAAATTTTTTCTGTGCAGCGGACATCTGGTAGTATTCGACTGCGATATAAATAATAAGAGTGATGAGGGATATCAGTACCAGACCGGATATTACGGTCAGGTAGTTCCAGGTTCTTTTCTTTTTCATACATTTTCCTCAAATCTGATAGGGATATAAAAACTGCTCCTGTACCAGGCAGATGCCCCCCAGGAGGGCTGCAGTATCCTGCAAAGTGGAAGGAACCAGATGGCAGTACTGCTTCATATTGCTGCGCAGATTACCGGTAATGCGTTCACACAGATCCGGGCAGCAACGGATAAAGACGCTGTTCAGGACAATAATATCCGGATTAAAATTATTCAGAAGATTATTGATGCCAATAGACATATACAGGATAAATTCCTCCAGAAGCCGTTTCGCATCAGGATCTCCCTGGCGGTATAAGGCTTCAAAGACATCCGGGGTAACAGTAATGCCGCGAAGCCTGGATAACTCTGCGAAAATAACACGCTCGGAAGCATATTGCTCCAGACAGCCCCGATTTCCGCAGGGGCAGGGGCGGCCATTTGGCTCAATGATGGTATGGCCAAGTTCACCGGCATAGCCATTTTTCCCCTTTACCAGCTGATTGCGCATGATAATGCCCACACCGATACCGGAATGGATACTGATATAAAGCATCTCATTGGTATGGTGACAGTAGGACCACTCTCCCAGGACGGAGAGATTCGCTTCATTTTCCAGAAAAACAGGAACGCCAAACTCCTGGGAAAGTGGAGTCACAAGATCCAGTTTCTCATAAGAAGAATATGGAAGGAATACGATCTGAT
>JBJEMC010000276.1:0-4086 GCA_051879475.1 Muricoprocola sp.
GAATAAGTTCCTCATTCACTTTTCGCAGAGCATTATTTCTGGATGCTTCAATAATCTCAATTAATTTCCCAGCCAAAACAATTTCATTTTTCATTACAACACTCCTTTTTGAAGAATTTGTGTCACCACTGGTGACACAAATTACATATATTTATATGCAACTATTCTTTTCCAATGCACACTATTACAGTGAATAATAATTAAATAGCTACATTGCCTTTTGCCTCATCTACAGAGATCTCATCTAACTTATAAGTCCAGTGGTAAACCACCGGATCGGCATTGACTTCATCGAAGTACAGGTAAATACGTTCTGCCAGTTCTTCTTTGGATTTAACCCGGATTCCTTTCAGCATCTGTTTGGTCATCTTACTGAAGAAGCTCTCTATGAGATTCAGCCAGGAGCCATGCGTAGGCGTAAATACAAATACAAATCGGCCTTCTGGTCTTGTGGCAAGGTAATTCTGTACCTCTTTTGATTTATGTGCAGAATGGTTGTCACAGATGATTCTTATGACATCACCTTCCGGGTACAGTTCATCAAACTTCTTTAAAAGACAGATAAAGTCTGAACTTTTATGAGTCTCGCTGACAACTGGAATGGCTTGTCCCGTGAGCAGGTCAATACCCGCAAGCAGTGACAGGGTGCCTAGCCGTTTGTACTCATAATCGCGACACACACAGCCATTGTCTTCCGAAGGACGAAGATCTTCACTGGTTGTGGCAATAGCCTGAATACCTGGTTTCTCATCACAGGAGATGGTATGAACCATCGGTTCTCCTTCCGGGATAATGATGTTACCTTTTTCATCAAACTGCATGGAGACCTGCTTATAAACTACAAGGACATCATGCATTTTTGTTTCAAAATCAGGATCACGTTTCTCGCAGTAGTACTTGATCTTAAATGGTTTGATAGCAGACCTTTTCAGGATTTTCTGTACCATTGGTTTTGTGATAGATGCAAGTCTTGGGTATCCGGCTTCTTTTGCGTGAGACTGAATATGACTGTGGAGATTCTTCAACGTCCAAAGCTCCTGGGAATAACCCAGATCTGCAGGCCTTTGGCAGGCGATATCAATAATCCATGCAACCGCATCATCCGTGATTTCCACTTTTCGACCTGAACGCGGATCGTCAAATAATGCCCGGCTGATGCCCCCTTTCTTAAACTTGCTAAGGCACAACTTAACAGTGTTGATATTGACATCCAGGCGATCAGCAATATCTTTGTTGGACATACCCTGAGCTTTATATAATAACATTTTTGCGCGATCGACAACCTGTGCCTGAATAGTTCTCTGACGTGTAAGTGACTGGAGATATTCAATATCCTCAATAGTCAGTTCAATCTTATATGCATGTGCCATGACTGATACCTCTCTTAGTTTGATATAGACAGTATATCACATGCGAAAAGATATAGCCACTTAATTATTTTTCACTGTACTAGAGAAAAGGATATATCTGGGTTATCATATGTTTTAGTTGAACCAATTGGGCAATCATATACTAAAACAACTATAGGACAAGTTAATGCAACAGGTGTGTTAGTTGCGAAGATTGATGGCCCAAATCATGTAAGTGTTTATCCGATTAATCCCACGGAATTAGACATATGGATTAAAACAAGGCCTACAGCAAATGAAAATCCATATTATCTTACTTTGCTTTTACGAAGTATATCAATAAATCATAAAGGAGTACCATGTGATGAGAATTGAAGAATTAATTAACGAGAATAATTTTAATATTTTTACAAATCCACAAATAGAAGAGAGCAATATTAAATATTTAGCAAAAGAATTAGAAAAAGAAAAAAGCATAGATTTAACTGAATTTTTAGATATGACAAAATGTTCAACTAAGTTTTGTTGGGGAAATTTTTTGTCTATTATTAAAAGTTTTTCTTATAAAGAAAGCTTTAGAGGGATGGGGGTATTATTTTCTTTTTTGCAGGATGCTAATTGGCCAGTTTATGATGAAACAGTTAGTTTTTTATGCTCATTTAATAAAAGGGATATTCTTCCATACATAATTTTTTATTTGAAAGAGGCATATAAAGAAGATGATGAAATATGGAAAGAAAATATATATTCATTAGCAGATATGTTAGAGATAGAGAATTCTGAATTAGAGATTTCTTAGTATTTGTAGATTTAAAAGTTTTTGGACATAATGCGTTGTTGATAGAAAACCCAGATGGTAGTAGTCAATTTTATACTTATACAGGAACGGGAACTATAACTGATGCATTGTCAGGTGAAGATTCATCTTTCCTCAACATTAAAAGCTGCTAATGCATATAAAAAGAAAGGAACTTCCGCAACACTGATTTTTCAGTACCTGTTTCTTTTGATTTTTTCAAACAGAAGCATGTACATGAATCTGTTGATTGGAAAGGACACACCGGATTTTGCAAAGGATACGGTGTATCGTTTTATGAAAATGCTCCAGATTAACTGGATTCGTTTTACAACGATTCTTTCCAGCTGCATTATCAAAGATGCTATTGTTCCGCTAGATTCAGAAGATCGTGCTAATGTACTGATTATCGACGATTCCATGTTTGAACGTAACCGTTCAAAGAAAGTAGAACTTCTTGCAAAAGCATATGACCATGCAAAGCGCTGTTATAAATTTGGTTTTCGTATGCTTACATTAGGCTGGTCAGATGGAAGCACTTTCCTTCCTGTCAACAGTATCCTTCTCTCTACCGAAAACAAAAAGAACAGAATCAACGAAGCAAAGGAAATTGACAAAAGAACGGTCGGCTATAAGCGACGTATGCTTGCTGTCGAGAAAGGAACGATTGCCATGCTAGAACTTTTGAACTCAGCTAAAAAGGCTGATATTCCAGCTAAATACGTTCTTTTTGACAGCTGGTTTTCCTCTCCAAGCTCTCTTCATTCTGTCAAAGAAATCGGATATGATGTGATTGCAATGGTAAAGAAAACGCCCAAAATGTTCTTCCGGTATAACGGCGAAGATATGCCACTGACCACTATTTACAGCAAGAACAAGAAACGGCGTGGGCGTTCCAGATATCTGCTCTCCGTCAAGGTAGACGTTGTAAAGGATGGAAAAATCATTCCTGCAAAAGTGGTCTATGTCCGCAACAAGAACAAAAGAAACGAATATCTCTGCCTCATTTCCACAGACATAAGTCTGAGTGAAGACGAGATCATCCGCATTTATGGAAAACGCTGGGACATCGAGGTATTCTTCAAAGTCTGCAAGAGCTATCTAAATCTGAGCAAAGAATGCAGATCCATATCTTATGATGCAATGACTGCCCATACAGCAATTGTTTTTGCAAGATATATGATGCTTTCCCTGGAGAGTCGCGAGTCAAACGATCCCCGTTCCATGGGAGAACTCTTTTTATACTTTTCTGATGAGATGTCTGATATCACATGGATACAGGCTTTTCAAATGCTGCTTCAAATGTTCAAGACTCTGCTTGCGGATCAGATAGATATATCTGATGAAAAAATCGACGAGCTGGTAGATGCATTTATGGATGCAATACCTGCACTTTTAAAATCGAAATTGCAAGCGGCATAATTGACTGAACATTGACAATTGAATAGCTGCCAGGTATTGAATTTTCAAGGTGCATAGCTAAAATTTATGTGCGAAGTTTGAGTACATTATTTATACGAAAAAATATTGTGATTTTAATAAATTAATGTATAATTTTCGTATATAAACACTATTATCAAAAAAGAGTGAAGGGTTATGTTATAAAGAAGGTAAAAGGAATGTATACACAGGGACAAATCAGAATAGAATCAGAGCTGCCAATCGAAAGTGTGGATATACTTCAGCTGAATATACGAAGAGGGGAACATGGAAAGCTCGCCCTACAGGGAAGCGTAGCTGAAGAAAATGATGGAGAAGTGATTTTTGGCGGTCTGGAGAATAGTACGTTAAAATTATATGCAGAGCAGGAGCTTCTTTTCTGTGGCCTCATTGACGAAATTAAAATTACTCATGAAGGACAGAAAGCGGCAGTGGAGCTTTATGGAATATCTGCCACCATTAAGCTGGATCAGGAAAAGAAAAGCAGGAGCCTCCAGGATA
>JBJEMC010000277.1:0-21476 GCA_051879475.1 Muricoprocola sp.
ACAACGTGAACAGATAACTTGAGTTTCGGTTTCTGTACTAGTATAATGGATATATGAAATGAAAAACTCAGGGGGAAACTGTAAAATGAGTGATGTAAACAAAAAATATCTGATTGATACCGACGAAAACAAGAAGTTTCTGGAAGATATCCGCAATGATCTGCTGAACTTCGGACATGCTTTTCCATCTCCAGGCGGCGGTTCTTATTACCTCGGTGATGACGGTACTCCATGGAAAGACCGTAACCGTGAAACCTGGATCACCAGCCGTATGGCGCATGTCTACAGCATCGGTACTTTTCTTGGACATGAGGGAAGCGAAGCTCTGGCAGATGCAGCCTTGAAGGGACTGCGCGGTGAACTTCATGATGATGTAAATGGTGGATGGTATGCAGGATTGACTGCAGATGGAAGCATTGTCCCAACCAAGCAGTGCTACGCACATGCTTTTGTGATTCTGGCTGCTTCCTCCGGTGTTCTGGCGGGACGTCCTGGTGCGCAGGAGCTTCTGGAAGATGCATTAAAGACTTATGACTTGCGTTTCTGGAATGAAGAAGAGGGTCTGTCCTGTGATACCTGGAACACAGAATTCACTGTTCTGGATGACTATCGTGGATTAAATGCCAACATGCATACCGTAGAAGCTTTCCTTGCTGCTGCAGATGTGACCGGTGATGAAAAATACCGTGTCAGAGTCGGCAGGATCATTGACCATGTAACAGGCTGGGCAAAGGACAATAACTGGCGTATTCCTGAGCATTTTTCCAAAGACTGGGTTGCTGACCTGGAATGCAATAAAGAACGTCCGGATGATCCATTCAAGCCTTACGGTGCTACTCCAGGACATGGTATTGAATGGGCAAGACTGATCACCCAGTGGTCACTTTCTTTCTACCGCCCCGAAAAAGAAAAAGCCCAGCCTTATATTTCCGTGGCAGAAGCTCTCTATAACCGCGCTATTGAAGATGCCTGGTACGCTGACGGAGCTCCTGGTATCTGCTATACGACAGACTGGGAAGGCCATCCGGTAGTTCATGACCGTATGCACTGGACACTGGCAGAAGCCATCAATACCTCCGCCGTACTCTGGCATGTGACAAAAAAACAGAAATATGCGGATGATTATGCACAGTTTATGCAGTATCTGGATGAAAAAGTACTGGATCATGTACATGGTTCCTGGTTCCATCAGCTGGATCAGAATAATGAACTTCTGACCACTGTATGGCCTGGAAAATCTGACCTGTATCACGCCACACAGGCAACCCTGATTCCATACTATGCCCCAGATCTGTCCATAGCTCCTGCTGTAAAAGAAGGAAAAATCTGCTGATTTTGAGCCATTGGGGACGGTTTAATACTGTCCCCAATGAATTCCCTGTTCTTTATGTTATGTTTCCGGATTCTCCAACAAATCCTCAATCGTACACCCAAGCACCCTGGAAAGTTTATAAACCGTTCCGGCCTGTGCTTTATCAATATTATTTACTTTTTGCTCATACATCTGAATCGAACGAAGCTTCACACCTGAAAGTTTTGCAAGTTCCGTTTGTGAAATTCCTCGATTCTCTCGAATTGTTTTCAATCTGGTTTCTTGATCTATGGCATGATATTTTTTATTCATATCCTCGATAAAATGTTCAATATCCATTTCGTGGTATACGCTGTACATCGATATACTTTCTTCAAGAGAAATTTTGGAAAAAATATCTTTAAAGCGTTTGCATGTTACCCATTGGTATTCAGCCAATGCCCAGCCCGCCCAATATACATTTGAACGGTCTTCTGAAAATGTTCTCTCCTGGAATTTCCAATTTGGATAAGCATAAGTGATTACTTTTTTGGCTAATTCTATACCGGACATTCCCGCAACAATAGCAGGATTACCACGCTCAAATTTCTCTGCATACCCTGATTGAACGAATAACTTTGAAAAAAAATTTGCGTCAAAATGGCAAATATTAATTGCATAATCAAAGAATTCTGCCAGATTTTGTTTCGCATCATTCAGATAAAATTCGCTGTATGCGTGAATCATCATTTTTCATCTCCTCTCTGAGAATATCCAAAACGAAGATATCATCTTTATAAGAACAACCTTTACGAATTTCAGTCCGATATGTCTCTCTTGCATCAGAATCTCTGCTAATGAATTTGGGATAATAGATTGTTTTGTCAGCAAGTTCTACCTCCTCAAATTTCAGATTATCAAAAGCCTTTTCAGAAATTAATACCGTCTGCTCACCTAACCTGCCAAGCCTAAGAGCTCTATTTAAAGCACGTAGAGGCAATCCATTTTGAACAAAAGATTCTGCATAAGAGAAATAAGAATCATCTGCTCTATACCCAATAACAACATCATAAACTGACAGATCAATTGAAAAATTTTCAATAATATAATCCCTGGCATCAATAGCAATTTCATTGGAAAAACGGAATGTTCTGTTTTTTAATAACAGTGCCATCCAATGCAAAATATTATAATCACCATCTAACAAATTTAAAACCTTTAACGAATCCTGTTCAAGTGAGTACTTATTTACAAAACCATCTGTATTTTGTTTACATGCCCATTCCATGGCCATTGGCAATTCTCTGGTACAATAAAATCCTCGACCATAATCATTGTTTATTTTACCAAGATGAAAATCTGGTTTCTCAATGACATGATCCGAACCATGTAATAACTCAATTTTACTCATGCCGCGCCTCCATACTATCATTGTAATGACATTTTTATATTATATCATTACAATGATAGTTTTTCAAGTTTTGCAGCTTTTCCATATTCTTTATACATTTTCCAAATACATATTTTTTAACAAATGGGTTCCTGTAGCCGTACGGAAAACATTCTTGCAGGCATTTTCAATCACTTCTTTCGAATATCCACCTTCGCCAGCATTAACCAGGAAATCTGCTTCCAACAAAATCTGATAATCCATACCATCCACATTTGTATATGTGTGATGATGTTCCACCAGCCATTTGACGCGCTCAACATTCAGCGTTCCTACAGACAATTCAGAAAGAAATCCATCCACCAGCGGTGCACTTTCTTCTTCCTGATGCTTTCCATTTGTATTCCCGTATTTTTCTCGGCACAATGGGCAGGCAATATCATGGATAATAGCTGCCATTTCCAAAATTCCCTGCGTTTCGCCGTCCAGACCTTCCGCCTCACCGATGGTCTTTGCCAACGCCCAGACCTTAAGGAAATGATCTATATCATGTATATTTCCTTCGTAAAAATCAATCATTTTTTCAATTGCAGTTGTAATCAGCATATGCTTACCTCCTCTGTGTGACCTGTATTTTTGATCTTTTTACACCACTGATTTCCTCGGATGAAATGTTCCGTTCAAACATTTTAAATTCCGTCCAACCAGTATCTTCATAGAACATGTTTTTAGCTTCTACAAATCGAAAGCCACAACTTGTGTAAAGACGTTCCGCTGCTTTACACGCGCTGACAATATCCAAACGCACAGCTTTCTTGTGTTCTTGCCTTGCAAGATTCAATATGTTTTCTACCACGATTTTACCGATACCCTTTCCCTGCAAGGAGGGATGCACAGCAAGTGCATGTGGAATCAAAATTTCGTCAGGCTCGCAAGTGATACTCCAGGGGCAGCCGATATAGCCTTCGTTACTGTCACTGTTGAGAATCACACAGGCACACAACCTATCAGCCTCTTTCAGCATGTAAAGCTCGACTTTCTGAATACTGTCGGATAGAAAACTGTCTGATGGATAAACACCTTTTTCCCAGCCAAGATTTTCATTGTTTTTATTATTTTTGTGAATGCCGTCAATCACATCCCAATAGAACTTTTGAATTGCAGGAAAGTCATTTTCACCTGCCTTTTGAAATTTCACCGTTTTTACTTCCTCCTAATATGTTGTCAGTTCTTTTTTTCTTTCGTGCTATCTATTTTCTCTGATTACTTTGCAGGGATTTCTTACTGCAATTACATCATCAGAGATATCCTTGCTCACTGCTTTTGCCCGTGTTTTGAAGTAATTTTCCTCCTCGGATACGGTAAAACGTTTTGCAGTATGTGTTGGATGAAATGTGGTATATATTTTCACATCAGGCCCAATCAGAACCCGGCTGCCAATGAAGATATCCACAGCCTCCAAAATTCTTTGTTGTTCCTCAGAATCTTCACAAGAATTAAATTGGTGTACTAAATCTGTTTCACGCTTTCTCATAGCACAAATGTCTTACCAATACCCAAACTTCTTATGTTTGATTACGAGAAACAGTACTGTTACCACTATAGCCATAAATTCAGCAACAACGATAGAATACCATATCCCATCAAGTCCCCAGATCAGTGGCATGACCAAGACTGCAGCGCTTTGGAACAAGAGTGTCCTGAGGAAGGATATGAGCGCCGATGTCAATCCGTCATTGAGGGCAGTGAAAAAGGCCGAACCAAATATGGAAGTTCCTGCAAAGAGAAATGACAATGCATAAACTTTAAAAGCGTGTGCCGTCATATCCAAAAGTCCCGCATCATATCCCACATAAATTCTGGCAAGCGGTAAAGCCATAAATTCAGAAACAACAAACATTAATATTGACGAAAGGAAAATGATGACCGAACTTCTTTTTAGGAGACTGTTCAGTTCTTTTTTGTTTCCGGCACCATAGTGATAACTGATAATTGGTGCTGTTCCTGTTGCATAGCCAACAAATATTGCAAGGAAGATAAAGTTCACATACATAATCGTACCGTATGCTGCAACTCCGTCTTCTCCTGCATATTTCATAAGCTGAGCGTTATATAGCATACCAACCAGTGACATGGAAATGTTACTCATGAGCTCCGATGAGCCGTTCACGCAGACTCTGGCGAGTGCTTTGCCATCCCATTCCGGTTTACAGAGTTTAAAACAGCTGGAATTCTTTCGTGCAAAATAGATGAGTGGTACAATGCCACCCACAACCTGTCCAAAAGCAGATGCCAGTGCTGCACCAACAATGCCCCATTGGAATACTGCCATAAACAATGCATCCCCAATCATATTGATAACGCCAGCAGCAATTGTTATCACCAATCCAAACTTTGGTTTTTCGGCAGTAACAACAAGGCTTGAAAAAGCGTATTGCAGCATTAGGAAGGGCAAAGCTACAAGAATGATTCGTCCGTATATGACACACTGATCAAGCATTTCCCCTTCTGCACCGAGAAATATTGCAATCGATCTTAAAAAAATAATACTAAAAACCGCAATTACAAAACCACAAATGAATGTGGCATATACAAGGAGTGAAAAGATTTTTTGTGCTTTATCTTTTTTTCCTTCTCCCATTGTTTTCGCAATCAAAGCACTGCCACCTGTACCAAACATAAAGCCCATTGCTCCGACTACCATTAAAAACGGCATGATGAAATTAACGGCTGCAAATGGGGTCTTTCCAACAAAATTCGATACAAAGAATCCGTCAACCACGCCATAGATGGACGTGAAAATCATCATAAGGATGGATGGCATTGTAAAACGGATTAGTCGTCTATATCCAAAATGGTCTGACAGCTGAATTTTCTGTTTCATACTCTCTCCTTATATTATAAATTCTGAATCTGTTTACGCAAAGAAACATTGTGTTTTTCCATCAGGCTAAGATAGAGATTCAGTTCTTCTTCACTCCAGTCACTGAAAGCATTGCACTCAGCCTCGAACAATTTTGCCGCATTTTGTTTTATATAGGATTTTCCCTTATCGGTAAGACATACTATTTTAGCTTTTCCTTTTTGTTTTTCAAGATATACAATATCTTCATTTTCCAATTTTCGAATTGCAGAATTTATGGTTTGTTTACATATTCCAGACAATTTGTAAATATCATAGAGCAGACATTGTTCGCCGCTTGTATATATCATGTAGAGAACAAAAAGTACGCTGTCTGACACCCCCAACTTCAATGCTGCCTGATGATAGAGCGAATCTATATCTTCTGTGATGCAGTTGATCTTACAAATTTTATCATGAAGCTTATTGAGCATATTTCCTCTCCTTGCATAGTATGATTTCATACCAATGCATTATAGTATGAAATCATACTATTGTCAATAAGGAAGAAGGAAAGCACCACACAAATGTGCAGTGCTTGTTATCTCACTAAAAAGAACATCTATCTGCTTAAATCATCTCAAACTCTCCGCCAACACAGACTGATGCAGGACATTCCTGGACCGTACGTGAACAGTACCTTGCAATTTCAGGAGATTTATGTTACTCTTTATGTGTTATATATGTTTGTAATTGGTCAAACGTTTCTACAGACTACCGTAATAGTTTACTATAACATTTACGCGTAGTCTTTTTTGTAAAAAAATAAGTGAAAAAGGAGAAGGATATGAAATACGATGTAATCATTGTTGGTGCAGGACCGGGGGGTATTTTTTCAGCATATGAATTGATCAGTAAAAAACCGGAATTAAAAATAGCGGTTTTTGAAGCTGGAAATGAGCTGAAAAAGAGAAAATGTCCGATTGATGGAAAGAAAGTAAAAAGCTGTATCAAATGTAAGACCTGTGCGATCATGAATGGTTTTGGCGGAGCCGGTGCATTTTCAGATGGTAAATACAACATCACAAATGATTTTGGCGGTACGCTCTACGAATATATCGGAAAACAGAAGGCCATTGAATTAATGGAATACGTAGACCAGATCAATGTGAAATACGGCGGAGAGGGTACAAAGATGTTTTCTACTGCCGGAACCTCTTTCAAAAAGGTTTGTATGCAGAATAAATTAACCCTGTTAGAAGCATCCGTCAGACATCTTGGTACAGATATTAATTATGTTGTTTTGGAAAATCTATATAATCTGTTAAAAGATAAAATGGATTTCTTCTTTAATGAACCTGTTTCAAAGGTAGAAGTCATCGAAGGCGGATATCGTGTATGCACAGAGAAACAGCAGGCAGAAGGTACACAGTGTATCATTTCTGTCGGAAGAAGCGGCAGCAAGTGGATGGAAGAAGTTTGTAAGGACTTGAATATCCCTACCAAGTCTAACCGTGTGGATATCGGTGTGCGTGTAGAAATTCCGGCAGTTATTTTTGAACACATTACAGACGAGTTATACGAAAGCAAGATCGTATATCGTACAGAAAAATTTGAAGACAAAGTCCGTACCTTCTGTATGAACCCACATGGAATCGTCGTAAACGAAAATACAAATGGTATCGTTACCGTAAACGGACATAGTTTTGAAGATCCGGAGAAAAAAACAGAAAATACAAACTTCGCCCTCTTGGTTGCAAAGCATTTCTCAGAGCCATTTAAAGACAGCAATGGGTATGGTGAAAGCATTGCAAAATTATCAAATATGCTGGGCGGAGGCGTGATCGTACAGCGTTTTGGTGATTTGGAGAGAGGACGAAGAAGTACCAAACAACGTATTGAAGAAGGAACCGTACGCCCAACTTTGAACGCGACACCTGGGGATTTAAGCCTGGTATTACCAAAACGAATCCTGGACGGCATTATCGAAATGATCTATGCCCTGGATAAAATTGCACCAGGTATGGCAAATGATGATACGCTTCTTTATGGTGTAGAAGTCAAATTCTATAACATGGAAGTAGAACTGGATGAAAATCTGGAAACCAACCACAAAGGATTATACGTGATTGGAGACGGCAGTGGAGTAACCCATTCCTTATCTCATGCATCCGCAAGTGGAGTATACGTAGCAGATCATATTGTAGAACATTTATAATATCTAATATCATGCCAAAGGGGCTGGCGCACGAATTCGTGCACCAGCCCCCTGAACTTATTCGATTCCGTAAGTTTCTTTATTAAACTTCGCAATTTCATCATCAATGATTGGATCAACATGTTTGAACAGGCATCCCGGAGCACCATATGTAATACATGGAATGAAATGTCCACCTGGAGCATACTCTGTACATGCACGACGAACCTCTGCACGGATTTCTTCTTCTGTTGAATCTGCACGGTCTACGATAGAAGCATCAATACCACCCATCAGTACCATTCTTCCTGCCAACTGTTTCTGAAGCTTTGGAATATCATTCTGTGGAAGAGCTCCCTGCCAGATATCGATTCCCAGATCAACCATATCTTCAACAATTGGTTCACAGAAAGAATCAGAGTGATGCATGATGATCACGCCATTATCCTTCATGTATTTGTACTGCTTTTCATACTGTGGTTTGATAAATTCTCTCCATGTTTCCGGACTTACAAACAGCTGATGCTTAGAACCCCAGTCATCATGTGTCAGAATAACATCCGGATGCAGGTTATCTACAATCAGTTTTGTCAGTTGGAAACGATATTCTCCGATTGCGTTGCACAGATCCATCATATCTTCCGGTTCAAGAAGGAAATTCATGAGCATATCTTCAAATCCCATGATAAAGTGAAGACGTTCAAATACACCCGTTGGCATAAATGCCATTGCAAGGCTTCCGCTTGCCTTGATTTCATCAATTTTTTCTTTAAAAGGAGCCCAAAGTGCAGGATCACTCGTTTCTCCCACGATATCAGGGATTACAAGCTGATTTCTCCATTCACAAATATCATCTACAACTTTGTTATCTGCTGTAACATGTGGCATTGCAGCAATCTGATTTTCCGGCCAGAGAATCACTGTACCAAATCTGTCCTGCATAGGTTCCATTCCCGGATGACGGTTACCACGTACAAAATTATTAGATGGATTAGGTGGATAAAAAGTACATCCTTCATACTGTTTTAAAAGCCGGTCTGGTTTACCGTCTGCTTTCAGGGTTTCCAAAAAAAGTTCTTTACTTGTCATAATTTTGCCTCCTTTATCCGTACATTTTCTGTACGGTTTTCCTTATTTTTCTCGTTTAAAAACTATACTCCTGCCGGAAACAGGATCATTGCAAAAATACCTGTAATAATCACGGATAAGATCATTCTTTCCATCCAGATGACCACCATATCCTTAAATTTTACAGGAACATCAGTGGCCATAAGACATGGCACAAAGCTTGCAAGGAAAATAATAGAAGTAACCGGAATCACCGCCATCATATAGCGGATGCGAAGACTCCATTCACCAACTGTAACAAGCAGAGCCGGAATCGTTACTTCAACAAATGATACTGCTGCACCTGTACAAGCTATCACTGCTTCTGAAGCAGGAATAGAAATTCTCATAAACGGATAAAAAATATATCCAATCCATTTTACGATTGGAGTATAGGTATATAAGATCACCCCAAATGTTGCAAAAAATGCGGTTCCAGATGCTACAGTTCCAAGAACTCCCAGTGTTTCTTTCATGATATATCCGATTCGTTTCACCAGTGAGTCTTGATTTTCAGCGATATCCAGAGCTTCATTGAATGCAACTTTAAAAATTCCTTCTTTAATCACTTGTTCCGGACAAGGTTCCACACCCGGATAATATGCATCTGCAATCTGACGAAGCGGATAGATTCTAACTCCGATCAGGCTCACCAGAAGTGTAATCAAAAATGCTGTCCAGAAATATAAATTCCAATAGCCTCTCTCGTTCAGTCCCGTATTGTTTGCAAGAGCCAGAAGAAATCCTACTGACACAGTAGAAAAACTCGTTCCGATCACAACAGCTTCTCTCTCTGTCATACGGCCTGTCTTATACTGATCATTGATCGCAATATGTCCGACAGAGAAGTTTCCCAAAAATGCAGATACCATAATAACTGCTGCACGTCCGGGAAGCTTAAATACTGGACGCATGATCGGACGGACCAATACACCAACAAAATCTACCAGACCGTAGTCCACCAGAAGTGGTAAGAACAATGATGCTGCCGGAATAGAGATACAAATAGTAACCAGAATACTATTCATGATAAATGTGCAGATACTCTTATCCCCCAGCGAGACAACAGGGCTAAAAAACCAATTCATAACCCCCGGATGCCACCCAAGATAGATCTCGATCATCGCAAAGCAAAGCATTACAAAACCAATGATTTTAAATACTGCAAATACCGCTGCAACTTTTGTAGTGTGCCAGAATTTTGCAGGTCTTAAAACAAACAGGTCTACAATACTGTACACACCAATTCCCCATACAATAAACGGCATTGCTTTAAAATTTCCAGTGTATAATGCTGCTTTCAAAAAGTTTGTCAAATGAGATACGATAACATTTGACTGCGCTGCAACAGCTCCCCATTCCCATATGCCAATCCGAATCTGATAACCCGGCATGGGAACGTTAATAAAGAATACAAAAATACCAATTATAGAAAAAACAATAAATTTTAAGTAGGTAGAAGTTTTATATGTCTTTTCTGCCATGATCATTCTCCCCCTATTCGAATATATCCGCAGGCATACTGTTTTTAGAAAGGTGGTTACAGAAAACCTGCAGCCACCTCTTTAACTTCTACCTTAACGTCTAGCGTTAATCTCTGCCTGATATTGTACCACTTTATCTTTTGTGATCTTAAATCCGAAGATCAGAAGCAGCATACCAACGAAACAGAAGATTGCAGGAACTAAAGCAAATGCGATGGTCATTCCCTGACGTGCAGTACCTTCCAATACTACTCCTGACTCCCAGCCAACTGCTACCAGACATGCACTTAAAATGGTTCCACGAAGGAATACGCCAACTTTCAGAGGAAGATTCTGAAGACCCATGATCCATCCAGAAGCATCTTTTCCACTCTTCCAGGTTGCATAAACAACTGTATCAGCATAAAGAGCCGGAGATGCAGCAAATGCCATACCATAGAAGAACTGTGCCACTGTCATAAGAGCGATTACTGCGTATGCATTGGCATACATGATATAGATCAAGAAGAGGGAAACTGCCATACCTGCATACGCAAGGATCATTGTTGTACGAGAAGAAAGCGCTTTAGAGATATATCTCATTGTAAATGCACCAATGATCGCACCAATCGCTACTGCCAACAGATATGTTTTCATCAGACCAGGATTGCCCATGGCATCACGGAAATAGTATATAGCAGAAGCTGCTGTTACAAACTTCACGCACCATTTTGCAAGGTCCGCCAGCATCAGAACCATCAGAGGCGGGTTCTTGAACAGGGATGAAAACATTTCTGGGATAGTTACTTTTGTTTTATCTGATTTTGCTTTTGTTTCAACTTCAACTTCTTCGTAACCTTCTGTCATCTTAAAATGTGCAAAATAGGTAACTACCATGAGAATACCAAGACAGAACGCTGCTGCTGCAAATTTATTTTTTTCACCAACAAATCCGGCAAGGAGTGTTGCGAAAGGAAGCCCTAAGTAAGAGAACAAAAGACCACCAATGTTATTCCATGTTGCTCTGGAAGATGCCAGTGTTGCTTTTTCTTCCGGAGTCTTACCGACAACACTTACGAGAGTTGCATTTGCAACATAACCAAAGTTCCATGCTACGTGAGATGCAATCGCTGCTGCAATGATAATAACAGCAGAAAGCAATTCATTTTCACTGACACGTATAAACATGAATGCGTATAAGAAAGGAACCATCCATGGAACCATGATCAGCCATGAACGATAACGTCCCCACTTCTTAGCCTTTGTACCGTTGATGATACCACCGTACAGCCAGGACAGACATGCGTCTACGATTGTAAATACTGAGTTGATCAAACCTGCAATCCCTGCTCCAAATCCGGCAAGGTCTGTCAGGAAGGTCATAAAATAAAATGTTTCAATGTTACTCATTAACACGAAACCTGCATCGCCAACACCGAAGAAGTACTTCAAGGTATTGCTAAGCCCTTTTTTCTTTGAATTTTTTTCGTTACTCATCTTTTCTCTCCCTTCTTTTGGATTTTTTTCATGAGCGTCCAGTTCTCTTATGAGCCATCCGTTAGGAGTATTATATTCCCTTTCCTCCTTTGTGGTAAATACCTCATAAAGTTCCATCTTTTTTATTTCAATTCAGACATTTTGTACATTACTTTTTGTCATTTCGACAGTATTTTTACCTATAATGCTTTTCTTATGGCATATATCATGATATAATTGCTTAAAAATCGCACTTGAGAGGGTTAATCTTGAATACAAAAGACGTACATTTATCATCTTCTTTTCCTGAATTTCACTTAAATATGCAGGTTTTAGTGGATTCTTTTTCCGAAAAATATCATGATTTAGAACTAATTGTACAAAATGACACACCGCATCTGGATGGTTTTCGCCTGTTTCAGCCAGGGAAACCTCTATTTACAAAATATATTTATCTGATACGTAGTTCTGACGTAAATGACATACTGCAGAACGTCCAAAACATCAGCTTTCTGATCATAGGAAGAACAGATCCTGAGCATTTTCATCCCTCCTGTTCTCTCCTGCAGCTTGGTACTGAAAAAGACTTTGTTGATATTCTTGACATCACACAACAGACCTTTGAAAAATATAAACAATGGAATCGCAGCCTCCAGTCTGCATTACTTTCAACCAATCCCGTAGACGATATGCTGGAGGCCAGTCTGGATATTTTCAAGAACCCTGTCTTTGTACATGATAAGTCCTTTTATATCCTATCCTGTCCAAGACACGTCACCGGCATGTCGATCTGGTCAAGAGATTCCCGCACAGGACGCGAAATGGTTCCATTAAGCCTGATACAGGATTTTGAAATTGAAGGTGAATATTTAAGGACACTGACCACCATCGGTCCTGACATATACGCAAGAGATATGCGAGGTTACCGCATCCTGTACCGGAATCTCTGGGTTAACGGAAACTATATGGGACGAATCTGTGTCAACGAACTGCAATCCCTGATCAAACCCAGTGATTTTCTTGTAATGGATTATCTGGGAACTTTTTTAGAGATCTGCCTGCGGCAAAATCTCCTGTTTACTTTATATATGGGCGGTAATATCACTGATTTTTTTACAAATATGCTAGACAGGAAAAATACTGATATCAAAAGCATCCAGAGTGCACTGCTGTTTTTCAACTGGGATCCCCATGATACCTATCTGGTTATTCGGATGGAGAATGACCAGAAAAGCATGCAGGTCCATTCTTCTGCCGCCACCTTAGGTCAGATCGAAACTCAGATATCAGCCAGCCATGCCTTTCTTTATGAACAGGGAATTGTGATCGTAACAAACCTGTCTTATAACCATTTGTCCGTATCTGATGTCATTAGCCGGCTTGCCATCATATTACGGGAAGGTCTGTTCAAAATGGGAGTTAGTTCAGAGTTCACAGATTTTGCGTTTCTGCACCAGGGATATGAACAGGCTGTGACAGCCTTAAGATTCGGCAAGAAAAGCGGAAGTATGATCTGGTGTTACCGTTTTGAAGATTTCATGCTGGAATATATTGCTGAACAAAGCCTTTCCTCTCTGTCAACAGAAATGCTCTGTTCCCAGAAATTAAAAGCTTTAAGAAAATATGACGCTGAGAATAACACTGATTTTTATCATACATTAGAAGTGTATCTGAACCTTGAACGAAATGTGCTTCAAACAGCCAAGACACTTTTCATCCATCGGAGCACCTTATTCTACAGACTGGAACGTATCCAGAAAATCACTAAGGCAAATCTGGATGATCCAAAAGAACGGTTACTGTTACTATTATCCTTTTATTTATTAAAGCATAACAGTGATTCCTGACGGGACGAACCACAGACGAACCAGGCACGGACGAACCCTGGTTCGTTCTGGTTGCGAAAACATTTGATTTAGATTATACTTAAGTTATCAGGAATGCCTTGAAAGGAGTGAGGCTTTACATGGGAATTTATTTTAATCCGAGTAACGAAAGTTTTACCTGTGATAAAAATAGTAAGATCTATATGGATAAAACTGGGCTGTTAGATTATTTGAATGATGTGATTTGTACCAACGGAAAATGTATTGCTGTGAGTCATGCCAGGCGTTTTGGTAAGTCTCATGCAGCCGGAATGATTGATGCCTATTATAGCCGAGGCTGTGATTCCTACGAACTTTTTAAGGATACAGAAATTGCCACAAAAGATAGTTTTAGAAAGCATTTGAATCAGTATAATGTGATCCATCTTGATATTTCTTCCTTTTGGGATTCTTATAAAGACAATATTAGCGAAAAGATTCAAGAGTATATTTTTGATGAATTAAAAGAAGTATATGGAGAACAGATTGATGATACGAAGATGATCAGTTCGGTTCTTATGTCGGTTTATAAAATAACGAATATTCCTTTTGTTATCATTATAGATGAATGGGACTGTGTGATCAGAAACAGTGGGAATGAGGTATTGGTTCACAAATATCTTCAGTTTCTTCATTCCCTGTTTAAGAGCGAGGAGTCAAAAACATTTTTGGCACTTGCCTATATTACGGGAATCCTTCCGATCAAGAAGATCAAAGATGAATCAGCACTGAATAACTTTGATGAATATACAATGTTAAAATCCAAACCGATTACAAAGTACTTTGGTTTTACAGAGGAAGAAGTGAAGATGCTTTGTGAAAAGTATGACATGGATTTTGATACAGCGAAAGCATGGTATGACGGATATTTGATTGATGGCATCCATATGTACAATCCAAATTCTGTTTCATTAGCCATGAAAAAACAGGATTTTGATTCTTATTGGAAAAATACCTCCTCATTTGAATCAATCAATACGTTTATCACTATGAATTATGAAGGTCTAAAGGATGATGTTTTGTCAATGCTTTCGGGTGGAAAGGTTCGTTTAAATGTCAACACGTTTCAGAATGATCTGTCTACGGTAGCTTCAAAGGACGATGCTCTGACGGCATTGATTCATTTGGGATATTTAGGATATGATGCGGATAGGAAAAGTGCATACATGCCGAATTATGAGGTGGCCGCGGCATTTGACCTTGCGCTACAGACCGGTTCCTGGAAAGAAGTTGCCAGATCCATTTCAAGTTCCCGTCAGGAAAAGGTTTTGCAGATCTCGTGTTCCTTCCCAGGGTAAATGCAGGAAAAAGACCTGCAATGGTAGTAGAATTAAAATATAACAAGTCTGCAGATTCTGCAATTCAGCAGATTAAGGAGAACAGATATCAGGGAGCATTATCCGGATACAGTGACAGGATTTTGTTGGTAGGTATTAATTATGATGCAGACGGTGATGCTAAAAAGAAGCATACCTGTGTGATAGAAGAGTTATGAGAGCCACACGGGACAGTAAAAAAGCCGAAAACACCGTCCCCAACGGCTAATGAAATGGGGTGAAAGGGTAAGATGGGAATTTATTTTAATCCAGGCAATGAAAGTTTTACTCAGGCCAGAAACAGCATGATTTATGTAGATAAAACAGGCTTGATAGAGTATTTGAATAAAAAGCTGTCAACAGAAAATAAGTGTATTGCAGTCAGTCATGCCAGACGATTTGGGAAATCTCATGCGGCAGGAATGATAGATGCATATTATAGTCGTGGATGTAATTCAATAAAACTATTTGAAGATACCCAAATAGCAGAAAATGCTGATTTCAGGAAATATATGAATAAGTATAATGTGATTCACCTTGATATTTCCTCATTTTGGGATGATTTTAAAGATAATATTGTTGAAAAAATACAGGAATATATTTTGGATGAACTGAAGGAAGTTTTTAAAGAAGGAATTGATTATTCAAAAAAATTTAGTGTGGTTCTTTTCTCAATTTATAAGAAGACCAATATTCCCTTCGTGATCATAATTGACGAGTGGGATTGCGTGATCAGAAATAGTGAAGACAAAGAACAGGTTCATAAATACCTGCAGTTTCTCCATTCATTATTCAAATCAGAAGAATCAAAGTCATTTTTAGCTTTGGCATATATTACAGGAATTTTACCAATAAAAAAGATAAAGGATGAGTCAGCGCTCAATAACTTTATGGAATTTACAATGTTAGATTCCTATCCAATTACACAGTACTATGGTTTCACGGAAGAAGAAGTGAAAAGTCTTTGTAATGATTATAATATGGATTTTGAGAGTACAAAAGTCTGGTACGATGGTTATCTGATAGATGGAATGCATATGTACAATCCGAACTCTGTATCAATGGCATTGAATAGACATAGATTTGATTCATATTGGAAGAATACCTCCTCATTTGAATCCATCAATACGTTTATCACCATGAATTATGAAGGGCTAAAGGATGATGTTTTGTCAATGCTTTCGGGCGGTAAGGTTCGTTTAAATGTCAACACGTTTCAGAATGATTTGTCTACGGTAGCTTCAAAGGACGATGCACTGACGGCATTGATCCATTTGGGATATTTGGGGTATGATGCGGATAGGAAAAGTGCATACATGCCTAATTATGAAGTGGCCGCGGCATTTGACCTTGCTCTCCAGACTGGTTCCTGGAAGGAAGTTGCCAGATCCATTTCAAAATGTGATGAGTTGCTGGATGTGACCATTGATGGGGATGCGGACAGAGTTGCAGAATTGGTCGAATTAGCACATGAAACCTATACCTCGATTCTGAAATACAACGATGAGAATTCACTGAGCTGTGTGCTTACGATGGCATATTTTACAGCACCTGCTTATTATAATATCGTGAGAGAGTTTCCTACAGGAAAAGGTTTTGCAAACCTCGTGTTCCTTCCAAGAGCAAATGCAGGAAAAAGACCTGCAATGGTAGTAGAATTAAAATATAACAAGTCTGCAGATTCTGCAATTCAGCAGATCAAGGAGAACAGATATCAGGGTGCATTATCCAGATACAGTGACAGGATTTTATTGGTAGGTATTAATTATGATGCAGACGGTGAGGATAAAAAGAAACATACCTGTGTGATAGAAGAGTTGTGAGAGCCACATGGGACAGTAAAAAAGCCGAAAAACACCGTCCCCAATGGAGAGGAACAAATGAAAGCGTATTTAAAAAGAATGGATTTTAATGGGGAAGTGACATTAGATGCAAAAGGGTTGGACGCATTGATCTGGGCGCATCTTACGCATATTCCTTTTGAAAATATTGAGAATTTTGAAGAGGACAGAGTACCGTCATTAAAACTGGAGGATATCTATCAGAAAATCGTGGGGGACCACAGAGGCGGATACTGTTTTGAATTGAATAAACTTTTTTATGCGTTATTAAAAGAACTTGGATTTGATGTGATCGCTGTAGGTGTCAGAATCATCTGGATGAGGGAAGGGCTGACGGGAGCTTCTCACCGGGCTTCGATTGTGACGATTGGGGACAGGAAGTATCTTGCGGATGTGGGATATGGCGGACCAGGACCGAAAGGTGTGCTGGAACTGACGACAGAAGAGGTACAGGTTGTAAGAGGAACTAGATTCCGGGTAATAGCTCTGCCGGATGGATTTTACCAGATAGAAAGGGAATATCAGGGAGGATTTTCTTCTATGATGTACCTGGAAGACAGAGAAGCGGTAGAAGCAGATTTTGGAATCATGAACTTCTATTGTGCGAAATGTCCCGATGTACTTTTTACGCAAAAGTATGTAATCAGCATTTGCAGAGAAAATGGAAGCATTGGTCTTACGGGAGAGATGCTGACTGTGAAAGATGGAGACAAGGTGATCACAGAAGTAATTGATACGAAAGAAAAAAGAAAACAATGCCTGAAAAAATACTTCGGAATAATGAGATAACCAGAACCACAGGGGCGGAGTTAGTGGCGTTTGAAAGCCACTAACTCCGCCCCGCGGTTCTGTTTACTGCATCTCAATTCTATTCACTGATTCCTCTGAAATCATTGACAGCTTGATACATCGCTTTAAGATTTTCTACCGGAACATTTGCTACTACATTATGAATGGTAGCAAATACAAATCCACCACCCGGTGAAAATATTTTTAATCTTTCCATAACCTGATCATAAACTTCCTGTGGTGTACCGCTTGGCAATGTATGCTGAGTATCTACTCCGCCACCCCAGAATGTCAGTTTATCTCCATATTTTTTCTTTAATTCCTTTCCGTCCATACCTGCTGCTGAAAGCTGTACCGGATTAACAATATCCATTCCCATATCAACAAAATCATCCATAAATGTAGATACCGCTCCACATGTATGATACCATGTCTTCCATGTTGTATTTTCATGGATCCAGTCATTTACCCGTTTATAGTATGGTTTGTATAATGTACGGAATGTATCCAGAGAATGCATCGGTCCATTCTGTGTACCA
This sequence comes from Muricoprocola sp., assembly GCA_051879475.1. Lineage (GTDB taxonomy): Bacteria > Bacillota > Clostridia > Lachnospirales > Lachnospiraceae > Marvinbryantia. The sequence goes on from JBJEMC010000277.1 coordinate 18,117, forward strand.
AAGTCTGTTCCGGAAAGCCAGATTGCCTGAATCTTATTTCCAACAGCCTGTCTATATAATTCCAGATTCTTTAATGTAGCCTGCGTTGCGATTTCAAATACTTCTTCCACATATTCCGGATACATAATATGGGCCATTAACCAGTCCTGTACTCCTCGGATTCCATGCGGATTTTTCAGGAAAGGACCTGGTACTTCTGCTGCATCTCCAATACTCATTCCTCCCAATACTCCAAATACAGCATAATCAGAATTGTTATAAATATGATTAATCTGTTTTTCCCAGTATTCACAATCTTCTTCTGTCTTTACCGGATATGATTCCGCATAATCTTCAATCGGAGTCAGATTATCTTCATCATATTCTGATCTTTCGATATTATCAAAGAAACATCCTCCCTTTGGCATCTGAAGACTTGGACGTGCGCTGCGGTCTCCACACGGATATACCAGAGTATAACCACGTTCATCAACATCATATTCAAAATCTGCTGACATATAGGTTGGTGTTCCATCCGGCATATCCCATCTTTTTGTCAGGACATCATTTCTCATACCAAACAGATTGGTTCTGTTCCACAGCGGTACTACATCTCCATGAATTTTTTCTACCAGATCCAGCTCTACTTCCCCCAGGAGCTGAAGTGGCTCTACGATTTTTATTGGATGTTCATCCAGTCCATACGCTTTTCTTAATTTGTAAAGCGTGCTTGCATTCATACCAGTCTGTCCACATCCTCCAAGATCCAGTGGTACATAATCTGGTTCCTGATGATTTAATGTTGCAATTACTCTTTCTCTTGAATTCATAATGTATCTCCTTTTTCTTTTTATTTTCTGATCTTACTGGTTGTATTTTGCATAATAATTGCAAAGATCAGTAATAAGCCTGTTGCAATATCTCTCCACGCCTGACTTGCGCCAATCATAGTTAATCCATTTGAAAGGATTCCTGTAATTAAAACGCCTACCAGCGTAGTCATCATATTTCCTTTTCCTCCTGCCAGTATTGTTCCACCCAATACAGTACCTGCTATGGATTCCATTCCATATGTTGTTCCTACGGAAATCTGAGCTGCTGCCATTCTGGATGCCAGCACAATTCCTGCAAATCCTGCTAATGTACTGCTTAACATATATACAATAATCTTCACCTTATCAATATTGATACCGGCAATCTTTGCAGATTCCGCATTTCCGCCAATGCAGTATACATGACGTCCAAAAACCGTATTCTTTAATATCCATGCAAATACCAGAAACAGAATAAGCAATATGATCATCGGCAATGGAATTTTTATTGAAGTAAATGTTGTTTTGCCAATCAGGCCAAAAATTTTGTCAGATACCAGAATAGCCTGGCCTCCAGATACCAGAAGCACCATTCCGCCCAACATAAAGTTGGTAGCCATCGTTGTAATAAATGCATTTATTTTCAGTTTTGTTATCAGGACACCATTTACAAGCCCAATTAATGCTGCAACTACCAGTGCAAGAATAAAGGCCACACCATACGGCAAACCTACTTTAGCAAAGAAAAATCCCATCATTACGCCTGTAAAACAGGCTGCACCACCAACAGACAAATCAAAATCTGAAGTCAGGATACATAAAGTCTGGCCTATAGATACAATTCCAAGCACAGAGATATTTAACAAAATGGAGAATATATTTTTAATTGTCAGGAAGTAAGGTGATACAAAAGAAAAGATCGCTATCTCTGCCACCAGCAAAATAATCAATATATAGCGGTTTAATGTATCACCACTTATTTTCTTCCGTCCCATTTCACCCGTTTTCATGTTACTCTTCCTCCTTATCCTTAATAATGGCATAATGCAGCACTTTTTCTTCTGTTAATCCCTCTGCATTGTCAAATACCTTATTGATTTCTCCGTCACGATACACCAGAATCCGATCTGACAGAGACAATATTTCCGGTAATTCAGAAGAAATCATGATAATAGACTTTCCTTCAGACACCAGTTGCTCCATCAATCTGTAGATCTCTGCTTTCGCACCCACATCTATACCTCTGGTTGGTTCATCGAAAATAAGGATTTCAGACTGTGCTCCCAACCACTTGGCAATAACAATCTTCTGCTGATTTCCCCCTGACAATGACGCTGCCTGCTCATCCAGGGAAGCTGCTTTTATTCTTAATTTTTCAGATAATTCCTGTGCTGATTCTTTCTCGTTTCTGTGGAAGATTCTTCCGGTATGTGATGCCAGCTTTTTTAAATACGGCATAGTAATATTCCATTTTACACTGGAAATGGTAGACAGTCCTTCCCCTCTCCGGTCTTCTGTAACAAATCCGATTTTCTGTTCCACCGCCTGCTTTGGATTCTTTATTTCTGTTTCCTTTCCATGAATTTTTATGATTCCGCCATCTTTCTTTTCCAAACCAAAAATGACTCTTGCAGTCTCTGTTCTTCCTGCACCAACGATCCCAAAAAGTCCAAGAATTTCTCCTTTACGCAGCTGAAAAGACACATTTTTCACTTTATTCTGCCAGCTTAAATTCTTCACTTCCAACACAATTTCTGATGGATCCGAATAATTTTTCTCTTTATGGAATCCGTTCATATCACGACCTACCATAAGAGACACCAGACCATCTGCCGTTACATCACTGATATTTCTGGTCGCAACATATTTTCCATCTTTAAATACTGTAATGCGATCACAAATTTTAAAAATCTCTCCCAATCTGTGACTTACATAAATAATAGACACACCCTGTGCTTTCAATTCTTTAATTAATTTAAATAACTGTTCTGTTTCTTCATCAGAAAGAGAACTGGTAGGTTCATCAAATGCAATTACTTTTAATTCCGTTGCAATTGCTTTCATTACTTCAATCAGCTGTTGATGTCCCATACTCAGATCACCAACTCTGGTATCCGGTGTGAAATAATTTTCACAGCCAATTCTTTTCTGTAATTCTACCGTTTTCTTTCTCATCTCTTCCCAGTCCACTTTTCCGTTCTTTTTTGGATAGGAAGCCATCATAATATTTTCTGCAACCGTCAGATCCTGAGCAAGGTGTATTTCCTGCGGAATCAGTGAAATTCCATGATTCCTGCATTCCTGAACACTTTTATAGGAGACATTCTGTCCTTCATATTCAATTGTTCCACTATCTTTCCCATACAGTCCTGTCAGAATTTTAATTAAAGTTGATTTTCCCGCACCGTTTTCTCCACACAGTGCATGTACTTCTCCTTTTTTTAATTCAAACTCTACATTATCTAATGCCTTGACTCCCGGAAAGGTTTTTGTAATCTCTTTGCACTTTAAAATCGTATTTTCCACAAGACTTCCTCCTATAGTTTCCGTCTCAGATGATACTTTATTT
>JBJEMC010000278.1:0-4075 GCA_051879475.1 Muricoprocola sp.
CAAGAACCGAACCATCTGTCTGTTTTTCCGCATTTGCATTTATTTCCTGACGAATCAGTTTTAAAGCCATTTCGGGTTCATCCACAATGAACTTCAAATTCTGGCAACAACGAGCCTCCAATTCCTCTTTTGAAAATTCATCCACCATTTTCCCATTATGAATAATCCCATACCGGGTGGCAATCTTAGAAAGCTCATCCAATATATGGCTGGAAATTATAATCGTAAGATGTTTTTCCTGATTCAACTTCACAAGTAGATCTCGAACCTCTTTGATGCCATAAGGGTCAAGCCCATTCATCGGTTCATCCAAAATCAAAAGCTCGGGTTTTCCCAACAGAGCAATGGCGATCATCAAACGCTGTTTCATACCCAGCGAAAAATCCTTTGTTTTCTTTCTTACATTGTGCAGCCCGACAAATTCCAGCATATCAGGAATCGCATGGGAATCTTCAATCCCCATCAGATGACAGTAAACTTCCAAATTCTCCTGTGCCGTCATAGCCGGGTATAATGCAGGATTTTCGATTGTGCATCCCATTTTATGTCGCTGTGTTTCCAAATCACTGCTGCCGAACAAAGTAAAACTTCCGCTTGTAGGATTTGCCAGTCCACATATCATACGCATAAAAGTGGTCTTTCCTGCCCCGTTTTCTCCAATTAGGCCATATATATCACCTTTATGAATCGTGGTACAAATATGATCGACTGCCAAGTGGCTACCAAAGGCCTTACATAAGTCTTTCGTTTGAACAACTGTGTCCATATAATTACCTCCCATTATTCTGCGTTTTCATCTATATTAGCAGTCCTGGTTAAATAAATTAATGAATATACTTAAACAATTTCATAACTATGCTTAAACAATTTCAAAACAATTCTTAATCAGCAAGCACTGCCTGTGTCCGGACACACGGCAAAATCTATCCATATCGTCTGTCTGCCGGTCTGGATAGATTTGCACAGGGAAGTATCCCTGACCCTCTCCCATTTTATAATTTCTTTATTTGACCGCACCGGTTTCTTTTGTTACAATACTTCATGGATACTTATGTCCAGACAAATGAATAATCCAAACATAAACTGTTGTAAACCGAACAAGTTACAGCAGTTTTTTTATACCATTTTTTCAACATCAAACTACACGAAAAGAGGAATAAGCTATGGCAAACCGAACACGTACACACCGAAATGAATTTCATTTAAATGACGATGAACAATACATCCTGGATGAAAAATTCCGGCTTTCCAAAATGAAAAGTAAATCTGCATTTTTACGAAAGCTGGTACTCTATGGATTTGTTTATGATGTAGACTACTCCCACATCCGGGAAATGAATGCCCTGCTTGGAAATATTGGTGGAAACCTGAACCAGATTGCCAAACGGGTAAACAGTACAAATACCATTTACAAAAGAGATATTGACGAAATAAAGGAGCTGATGAATCAGATATGGCAGTTACAAAAATCCATGGTATCAAAGCAACCGTTGATAAAGCAATAGAATATATCTGTAATCCCCAAAAGACTGACGAACAGATCTACGTCTCATCCTTTGCATGCTCACCAGAGACTGCGGCTTTGGATTTTAAATACACACTGGATCATACAAACGAACAGCTTTCTCCCAATGGACAGAATCGAGAAAATAAAGCCTTTCACCTGATACAGGCTTTTGCTCCGGGAGAAATTTCTTATACCACAGTATAAACCATCACGTCTTTCAGTTGATATATTGCCTTTCCAATTATCATAATGACCTGACAAGCATCGTTTACTTCTCCGATATCTGATCACCTCCCTGCTCTTCCTGAATGTGACTGCACTGACTCATGACAGTGCACATTCTCACCCTGTGCTGGTTCGCCTCCATCCTCAGTTTCCACGTGTTTTATGTCTTTTATGAGAAAATATTGGCTCGAAATAAGCCTTGAAAAGATTAAAATAGATTAAATTTTGACAGATTTTCTTATTTATGGGAGCCGGAACCTCTTTCGATGGTTCCAAGCTCCGGTATTGGTTTTAAATTGAAATGAATTTCCATTGTGACTGTTTCAGGAGTGCGGCGGTAATTCTCTGTTCCGTCTTTCTCCTGCGGTTCTGAGATAACGATTTTACTGATCAGCCGGTTCAGAAGATTGGCATCCAGTTCTTTGATGTCCGCATACTCGCTGATATCGTTAATCCACTGTTGGGACTGTGCATCCAGTTTTTCTTCTGTATTCAACACACTTTGATTCTGCGAAATTTCCTTTTTAATGTCTGCCTGCTCTTTCTGCGTCTTCTCCAGCATCTTATCAAAAACAGATTCTGTAATCTTGTCATTAATGAGGTCGTCATACAATTTCGCTATCAGACGGTCTTTCTGCTTTGATACCAGTTTCTCCAGACTGTCTCTGTGTCCCTGTGTATCTTCTTCGCATAGCTCTTTTACCCGGTCTTCCAGTTCTGTTCCATCTCCAGTAACTACTTTTGCACATTCCTGAATTCTGGTAAGGACGGCATCATACAGGTCATCAGCGTCCACCCAGTGCTGAGTGCAGTGTGCTTTTCCCTTATGGATATAAGTGGAACAGGTATAAACTTCATGCTGGTCTTTGGTGTGCGTCTTCTTCAGTGTCAATGCACCGCCACACTCTGCACAGCGGAGTAATCCGGCAAACATGCTGTATTCTCCCTGCTCTGTCTGGCGTTTTCTTCCTTTCATCTTCGCCTGTACCAAATCAAATACATCCCGTGGAATGATTGCTTCATGGGTATCTCTGACTGTGATCCAGTCCTCCGGTGCTTTATCTCCCTGATTGCCAATCTTAAAACGGTAGTACCGCTTCTGGGAAGCCATGTCACCACAGTAAGCCGGATTCATCAGCAGAGATTTCAGATAAGATTCATCCCATACATATTTCCCGTTTTCCGGATCTTTCTTTTCCCATTTCGTATAATAAGTACGAAGTCCTCGTTTCCGGTGCCACCATGACGGGCAGGGAATCTGCTGGCGTTCCAGTTCTCTGGATATGAAGTTAATTCCATGACCATCCACCGCCCATTGGAAGATTTTTCGCACAATCGGTGCTGTCTCGTCGTCAATCAGGAGATGTCCCTTTTCCTCCGGGTCTTTCTGATATCCCAGTGGGGGAACAACGCCTGTAAACTTGCCCTTGGTTGCCTGCAGGTGATAGGACGCATGAACTTTCTTGGAAATATCTCTGGAATACATCTCATTCAGCACGTTCTTAAACGGAGCAATCTCATTATCCCCGTCAAAGGTATCTACATTGTCGTATAATGCGATATACCTTACTCCATGTTTTGGGAAAAACTCTTCCATCAGAAATCCTGTCTGTACATGGTTTCGTCCCAGTCGGCTCTGGTCTTTGGTGATTACAAGATTCACCAGTCCTTTTTCACAGGCTTTGAGAAGTCTCTGCAAGTCTGGTCGATCTGTGTTCAATCCTGTATAACCATCATCCTGAAACACATCCACCACCTGCCAACCCTGTGACTGACAGTAATTCACCAGAATTTCCCTCTGGTTTGAGATACTGGCACTCTCGCCGGTCAGTTCGTTATCTTTGGAAAGTCGGCAGTATACGCCAACTCTCCAAGTTTCATTTCTGTCTGTATTATTGTTACTCATATATCTGTTGTTCATCTGATACCTCCGTTGCTTTGCACATCCTACGCAGATTTCAGATTACTGAACTCATAATCATTATACTGCTCATCTTTCATTATTGCAAGTTTATCTTTTGTTTTCGTGTTACGTATTTTCTGTGCGATCACCTCGGCAAACACTTCTTTTGCGTCCTGATCACCATCAAAATACACTCTGATATTGATGATTTTCTTCTTCGCTGCCATTGTAAAACCTCCATTTTCTGCACGAAAAAAGCAGCTAATCCATGTTTCATAGACTAACTGCTCAATCACTGGCTGCATATTTTATTTTTTTGTTCAAATAACTCTCCGACGGATTTATGAAAATATCATGAATTTTTGATTTTTCATTGATAAAAAATCAGATTAGTGGTACATTAGATATAGAAAGAGCACCCACTCCAAAGTGGATGCCTC